>CAYXVU010000058.1:0-28557 GCA_964468725.1 uncultured Clostridia bacterium | reverse complement strand
ACTTTTGGTTCAACCTTCCGACTTTTGGTTCAAATTAGACTTTTGGTGCAAAGCCACTTGAAGGGCAGGCAGAATTGCTTTTACTGAATGCCCTTTTGAGTTGGTGCAAAGAGAAAAAGTTCCTCAAAGCGCGAGGCCGACAACGCACCGACTCGACGCACGTCTTGGCAAGCATTCACGCTCTAAATCGCTTGCAGTGTGTCATTGAAACCCTGCGCCACACCTTGAACGTGTTGGCTTTGGTTGAACCGCAATGGCTCAGGTCAATCAGCCAGGCTGACTGGGTGGAGCGCTACGCACCACGTGTGCTCGATGTCAAAGTCCTGATCGGCGCAGATCAGCGCAAACAGTTTGCCGAAGTTATTGGTCGAGATGGCTGTCAACTCCTTGAAGCTATTGATTCACCTAACGCCCCACCGTGGCTCAAAGAGGTTCCCGCCCTAGACACGCTTCGCCGCGGTTGGTTGCAACAATATTATCTGGATTCAGAAGGCATTCATTGGCGAACACCAAAAGAAGGCACCCCACCGGCTTCGCGCTTTATTTTTTTGAATTGCAGATTGTAGTTTTGGCGTCTATTACCATGTGGCTGCCGGACGGTATTTAAGGTGTCGGCATCTGATACCTTCAACCTATTTAGCCATCTAACACAATATCTTCCTCACATCAGACCGGTTGAAAGCTTTGTAGGACGCTCAAACAGCGATTTTCGGTTACTGCGGTAACAGGGAAACAGGATGCTCATCCAACAGGCTCTCCGAACGAGTAGGAGGTGGTCGGTTTGTCGGGACTCCGCATAGGCCTTTTCGGTAAATTTTTCGTCCAACGAAATGAAGCAGTGGTGAGCGGGCTTGAAGCAACCAAATTGCAAGAGATGTTCAGCTACCTGCTCTTACATCGGTCGCGTCCGCAGCCGCGCGAATCGTTAGCGGCATTGCTCTGGGGAGATTGCGCCACCGCGCAATCGAAAAAGTATCTCCGCCAAACCTTGTGGCATCTGCAATCCACCTTGAATTGCAAAGGCGGCTGTAGCGAAGAACCTTTGTTGGTAGTAGATGCGGACTGGATTTCGATCAATACAGCCGCTAACTGGTGGCTCGATGTCGCCGCTTTCGAACAGACCTATACCAGCGTGCAAAATGTGTCCGGCCAGCAGATGGACGCGCAAAAGGCGGCTGCGGTCAAACAGGCTGTCGCGCTCTATCGCGGCGATTTGCTGGAGAATTGTTATCAAGACTGGTGCCTCTACGAACGCGAGCGCCTGCAAAATATGCTGCTCATCATGTTGGATAAGTTGATGGCGTATACGGAAGCCAACAGCGAATTCGATGAAGGCATTGGCTACGGTGACCATATCCTCAGTTTGGACCGCGCCCGCGAACATACACACCGCCGCTTGATGCAGCTCTATGCCCTCGCAGGCAATCGTACCTCTGCCCTCAGACAATACGAACGTTGCGCCGCAGCCTTAGATGAGGAGTTGGGGGTACAACCGGCAAAGAAGACTCGCGAACTGTACGAAACCATTCGCGCAGACCGCTTTGAGTCGCTCCTCACTCGGCCTCCGCTGCCCGCTTCGCTGCCCGACCTGACCGAACAGCTCAAAGGCTTGCAACACTTCCTCGTCGACTTACAAGACCGGATTCAACGCGAGATCAGGACGGTAGAAGAAGCCTTGCAAAATCAGTATAAGCCGCGTTGACCGAGTGGCTCTTTTACCGACTCCAATGGTTGCTTCTCCAGGTTAACGAAAGGAGACTCCGATGTCAGAACAAAGCTCCTCAGGGTGGATTCAAATCGTCATCGCGTTGATCGGCATCGTCGGATCACTGGGCGTCGCCTGGATTACCACTGGCGCGAAGTTTGAAGATGAGCTTGAAAAGAACAAAGCGACAATTGCCAAGTTCGAAGAGCAGGTGCCCAAATTGCAAGCCAACCTCGCCCAACTGACAGATGCCAATCAAAGCGCGCAGAAGAGGCTTTCCGAACTCAACGACACGCTCGCAGCCAGCACGAAGAAGAATCAAGACTTGCAAGCGAAAGTGGACGAACTTGAAAAGAAGGTCAATGCTACGGATAAACAGGCCGAAGACGTAAAGGTTAAAGTAGACAAGCTGGATGTTCGCTCCCGGGCTATCAAACCTCAGTAGAGATTGCCCTGGCCTTCTCTTCCTTCGCGCTTTGCGCTCTTCCCCAAAGGGCGGGCGTGTCGCCTGCCCCATCGTCCACTGGCTGCAATCTCTCTGAACCCTGCCTTTTAACCCAATCGGTTATCACTGTGTACAGCCTCACCGAGAGGTGCGAATGCCATCACCACAGCGCTTTGCCTTCCCGTCCGATTGCCGACTGCTTCAGACGCTGTCGAGACGCAGATGAGACGTTGACCAGACCCGACCTTGCTATACCTCTCTTCGGCTAGATAGTGCACAGGATGCATGCGCGATGGCAATTGATCGTTATCGCAAATTGTTTTCGGCTCCCCACACAACCCAACGGAGTCGGCATGGATTCTTTCGAGTCGAATACACACTCCTTCATCGTCAAGATTTGGCTCGAAGAGAATGGCCGAATCCACTGGCGAGGGCACATCACCCACATACCGGGAGGCGAGCGCCGGTATCTTGATGACCTGGAGGAGATTGCCCGCTTCATACGCCCGCATTTGCAAGCGATGGGTGTGAGCCTTGAGCGCAAAGTTGAGCCAGAGCCGTTGCTCAAACGCTGTCGGCTCTTCAAACGTAAGTCTCGCGAATCCTGAAACGGCAACCCGCGAGGCCAGAGCCAGTAACACGATTTTATCGGAGAATGAGTTTGGCGACTTATCACGCAATTGCAGCCATCAGCGAAGCCATCAAAGCGTTGCTCGAACGCGCCGCCCCGCGCCCCGAATTCGATGGCGCGATCTTCAGTCTCTATCAGTCGAAAGATTTTCAAAACCCGATGGATGAAGGCGTCTCTCTCTACCTCTTCCGCGTTGCAACCAGTTCGCGGCGCAATCTGCCTGCGCGTCTCGGCCCGAATGGCGAGAAGTATCGCCCGCCGTTGCCGCTCGACCTCTATTACTTGCTCACGGCTTGGGGGCGCACGCCCGAACGCCAACAGTTGTTGCTCGGCTGGAGCGTGCGCGAACTGGGCGACCATCCCATCCTGCCTGCCAGTTTGCTCAACGATTTCATTCGTGATGCAGAGACCTTTCGCTCCGTCGAAGTCTTTCGCCCGGAAGAAGCCGTCGAACTGGTCTTCGAACCGCTTTCGCTGCAAGACAGCGCCAACTTATGGGAGCCGCTCAAACCGAATCTGCAAGCCTCTGCGACCTATGTCGCGCGCATGGTGGCGCTTGAATCGAGCGTTGAACTGCCTGCGGATCGGCTGGTTGAAACGCGGCAGTTCAATCTCGCAAAGGCAGGCGATTGATGATCAATCCGGTTACGATTCTTGACACCGTTGTGCTGCCCGCGCCGCTCGGCGTGCGCTTTGCCGATGCGGTGACCAATAGACTGATTGGTGACGAACTGATTGTCGAAGCCTATTCAACCTTCAACCCGGAGAGCCGCGAACGTGCCTTCGTCAATAACGCCAACGTCTGGGTGCTGAAAAGATTAGCGCAGGTGCGCGCCGTGCCAACCAGTCCGCCGGATGTGCGCTTTTACATTGAAGTGCGCGACCAAGCAGAACGCTTCTTGCCGTTTCGCTTTGCCCTCGAGCCGCCGGTCAGCGGGCTGCTCAATCTGCACGATCATCTGCGCGCCTCGCCGCCGTTTGCGCTGAGCGATGTGCCACTCTTTTCCTCATCGGCGCGCTCGGTGCCTGCTGCCCTGGGGGTGATCCGCGCCAGTCTGGTGGACGGAAGCGCGGCTCCCCATGCTGCCCCTCCCGCTGCCTGGGCGATGCTCGAAGCGCGCCTCGATGGTCGCACCCTCGCGCGCGGGCTGGCGGACGAAGCAGGCCGGGTCGCCCTCATCTTCGCCTACCCGGAGTTGAATGCCTTCGATGGCATTTCGCCTCCGGCTGTGGGGCTGGGGTCGCCGCCTACCAGAGGCCCGGCGCTCAAAGATCAACAGTGGAGTATCGAACTCCGCGCCTATTACGCGCCGGTCACGCCAACGCTCAGCGTCGCGGACTTGAGCGATATTCTGCTGCAACCGCCTGCCACGCTGTGGTCGGAGTTGAATCAAACGCCGCTTGCCGATGTCACCCTGCGTTACGGACAAGAGTTGATTGTGCGCTCGCGCGAGCGGGTTGCGCCTGCGGAGTTCAACGATTTATCGGTGTTGATTCTGACCGCCGCGTCGCCGCCCTGACCGAGAGCCGCCAGCTTCATGATGCACCGCCCTGCGGCAGGGTACGGCGCTTTGCGAAGACTTGAGTTCAACAACGGTCACGCGTTGAGCGCGACCGACTTCAAAGGAGGTATGGGATGCCTGAATACTTAGCTCCCGGAGTATATGTCGAAGAGACTTCATTTCGATCCAAATCAATCGAAGGAGTCAGCACTACAACCACCGGCTTCATCGGCCCCTGTCGCAACGGCCCGATTGATCTGGAACCTGATGTCATCACCAGCCTCGGCGAATTCGAACGCGTTTACGGCGACGGTCAGCAACTCGACTTCGACGACTTTGGCACACTGCACAACTATCTCTGGCACGCGGTGCGCGCCTTCTTTGAAGAAGGCGGCAAACGGCTCTACGTCGTCCGCGTCTTTGCGCCTACCGACCAAGATGAGGGCCTCGCCAGTTGGCAACCGAGCGGCATCAATATGGCAAATGTTCTTCAGGTCGCGGCGCGTTTCCCCGGTCGAGCAGGCAATCGCCGCCTCAGCTTCCGCTTGCGCCTCGGACAGAACGTGCTTGGCGCGGACGCGCAAGGCAATCCGGTCGTCAGCGGACTGCAAGACAACGACATGGTTTGGGTCGGCACCTCGACGGCGGGCAGCCCGCCAAACGATGACAGCCAGCGCCAGTTTCAAGGCACTTTCTACCGGGCGGAGAGCTATTTCGATGCCGCCAGTGGGCAAGACACGTGGCGCTTTCATCCGCAATCGGGTTCGCCCATCGAACTCAATCCGCAGTCGCCGCCCTCGTCCTTTATCCCCGGCGTCACCGAGGTTCGCACTGTCAAACTGACTGTGATCGTCTTTCCGAGCGACCCGCTCGACCCGGTTGGCACACAGGTTTGGGAAGATTTAGCCCTCGACCCTGCACACCTTACCTTCGGGGTTGCCGATTCGGTCACCGCCCGCTTCCACCCCAGTGTCGATCAACTGAGCAATCGCGCGCAAGCCCGCACCTTGCCGATCTCAATCGAACGCGGCGCAAACGTGGCCAATAGTGGCTTCGGCGTCTTGAGCGCGTTGACTACGGCTTCAAGCGGCGCGCTGGGCAATGCCAATTGGACGGGCGTGCAGGGATTGGAGACGGTCTTTGATTTTGCGCTCACCGGCGGTAACGACGGCAACCGCCCGACGGCAACCGAATATGAGGGAACGGCGCGCGACACCGATCCGTTCAAGACCGGACTGAAGGCCTTTGAAGACATCGAAGACATCTCGATTGTCGCGGCTCCCGGTTCGACCTTCGGAATTGACGGCGGCTACAGTACCGATGGCAACACCATCGTCAATCTCTTGATTTCGCATGCCACGCGCATGCGCTATCGCATTGCCGTGCTTGACAGCGGCGACGGACAAGCGATTGCCGGTGTGCGCGCCATGCGCGCCAAACTCGATTCCAAATATGCGGCGCTCTATTACCCCTGGGTGCGGGTTCTCGATCCGGTCACGCGGCAAGAGATCTATCTGCCGCCGAGCGGCTTCGTTTCCGGCATCTATGCGCGCAATGACATCGAGCGCGGCGTCTACAAAGCGCCCGCCAACGAAGTCGTCAATCTGGCGCTCGGCTTCGAGGTCTTGCTCAACAAGAGTCAGCAAGATGTTCTCAATCCCGAAGGGGTCAACTGCTTCCGCTTTTTCGAAGGTCGCGGCTTTCGCTTGTGGGGCGCGCGCACCATCAGCAGCGACCCGGAATGGAAGTATGTCAACCTGCGCCGCTATTTCGCCTACCTCGAACGCTCCATTGACAAAGGCACGCAGTGGGCGGTCTTCGAGCCAAACGGCCCGGCTTTGTGGGCGAACGTGCGGCGCACCATTGAAGACTTCTTGCTCAACGAATGGATGAATGGCGCTCTTCTAGGCGAGAAGCCCGAAAAGGCTTACTTCGTCAAATGCGACCGCTCGACGATGACGCAAAACGATTTAGACAACGGCAGGTTGGTCTGCTTGATCGGCGTCGCGCCGCTGCGTCCGGCAGAGTTTGTCATCTTCCGCATTGGTCAATGGACGGCAGATCGCAAAGTGTAACCGATTGTTGGTTGGTCGTTGTCCGTTGTCGGTTGCCACTCGGCATCGGGCTGTCCATACGCTCTAGCCGACACCGAGGCTACGCGAGTCAGAACCGACAACCGACGACCGACGACTGACAACCGTTAAGGAGGAACACATGGCTGAATTCCGAGAACGACCTTATGTGCAGTTCAACTTTCTGGTTGATCTGGGAACCGGTAACACCGAAGGCCCGGACGCTGGGTTTCAAGAACTCAGCGGCATCGGCATGGAAGTGACGGTTTCCGAATATCGCAACGGCAATTCGAAAGAGAACAGCGTGATGAAGATCACCGGCATGAACAAGTCTACCGATGTGACCATGAAACGCGGCATCATCGGCTCGCTGTCGCTCTACAACTGGCTGAACGATATTCGCAACGGCAATCAAAACGCTTTACGCACCATCACTATCAATCTGCAAAACGAGGATCACACTGCCATCGTGCAGACCTGGAAGTTGCTGCGGGCGCGCATCATCAAACACACCAGCGGCCCGCTCAATGCGAAAGGTACGGATGTGGCGATGGAAGAACTCGTCATTGCCTATGAACGATTGGAAATGGAGTGAGAGGGGTTAGTCGTCCGTTGTCTGTCGCCCGTCGGTAGTTGCCGCAAGATGCCCTTTCCTGTTGCTAGGGGGAGCGCGCCGTCGGCTCACGAGGATTCGACAACTCGTCTACGAACCGGCAACGGACATCGGACTACGGATACCGGACTACGGAGAGCCAATGGTTGCGCGTACCATCAGACGACTGCCCGGATTTCGCGTCGAAACGCATTCGCCGCAACTCGCCGATTCCTTGCCGCGTATGGATGTCGCGGTCTTTGTCGGCTTTGCGGCATCGGGGCCGTTGCACACTCCTGTGGCCGTCGAGACGGCGACGCAGTTCGAAGCCATTTTTGGCAAAGATGCGCCGCTCGTCTGGGATGAACAACGCGGCGAGCCGGTCTACGCGCATCTTGCCCCGGCTGTGCGCGCCTTCTTTCAAAATGGCGGAAAACGCTGCTTCATTGTGCGGGTGGCAAGCGCCGCCGCGCGGTCTAACTATTTTCCTGTGCCCGGCCTGGCGGTCGCGCAATTTGGCGAAAGCGGAACTGTCAGACTGGCTCCCGCCTTCGCGCAAGCGCGTTCGCAAGGCTCGTGGTCGGATGATGTCAGCGTCAGCGCAACCTTGTTAGCCCGCTCTGTGCAAGCCTTGCGCGTCGCCCAGGCAACGAGCGGCGAAGTGGTCATGGATGCAGCGCTCGATGGCTTCGAACCCATACGCGCAGGCGATCTGTTGCGTGTGCAATTCGACGACCGCTATGTGCTGATGCTGGCGGTTGACCAAGCCGAACCCTCGGCTGCTTCGCCGCCCGGACAACCCGTCATCCGTCTGCATAGCCGACGCGCCGTATGGTTCCGACAAAGCACCCTCAGCAGCCCACCGCTGGTTATCACCGCAGCGCAAGCGACGGTCTTCACGCGCCTGCACCATCCTGCGCCAGCCTCTGAGCCTTTCGATCCGGACTGCTGTGCCAGCGACCCCATCACCGTCCTCAACCCCGCAGAGTTGTCTGCCCCTGACCGCGACGGATTGCTAACGGTTGATCTGGCAATGCCCTTTCTCGATGCGCCCGAACCGGGGGCTCTGGTTCGCATCACGGCTGGAAACGAAGAGTTGTGGCTGACTGTGCAGGATGTGAGCTTTCTGTCCCTGCCGGATTCGCCGCCGCGCGAAGTCACACGGCTCAGAGGGCAAGGGCTGTGGCGACTGGCTGCCGCGCCGTCCGATTATGGCGTGCTGACGCCAAAGGCCGAACGGCTGACCTTCGAATTATGGGTCAAGCAAGGCAATGAGTATGCCGAAAAGTTAAGCGATCTCGGTTTCGCCGCGGCGCAAGCGAGATTCTGGGGCGATTTGCCAACCGACCACGCGCTCTACGAGAGTAGCGATCAGCCGTTTGAGCGCGGTCGCTTTGAAGTGACCTTTGACAACGAACGCATCGAACTGTGGCGACGCGACCGCGAACGCCGTTTCCCGCTGGCTGGGGTCGCGCTCGACGAGGCTCTCTATTTGCCCCTCGGTGTGCAAGCGGTTGCGGAAAATTATTTGAGCGCGGTCAAACAAGAGGGCACGCAATTAGAGCGCGATGGTCTGGCCGAATTTGATGCCAGCCTTTTTCTGGATGCTGATTTAATTGCTTCGCGCACGACGACGGTGATGGCGCAGGCCGATTTTCTGCGTTACCTCAGCCCGTCGCCGCGCCCGCTGCGCGGCATACATGCTGCGCTCAGCGTTGAGGAAGCGACGATCATCGCCGTGCCGGATGCCGCGCAACGCGGCTGGGTCAAAGCGACAGAAGAGGCAGCCATACCAGCCGAGCCGTCATTGCCGCCCGAACGCCCCGAATGGTGGCATTTTCTATCCTGTAATCCGCTGCCAACGATTCCGCGCGTCTCGCATCCTGACCGCGCCAACTTTCTCGATTGCGACCTGCGCGAAATTTCTGCGCCGTTTCTGCACGATAGCCTTGCAGATGCGGGCGGCACCTTTGCGCTTGCTTGGTCGTCTGCGGAGAGCGATGTGCGCTTTGTTTTGCAGGAAGCAACGCGCCCTGATTTCAGTGATGTGACAACGATCTACACGGGCACAGAGCAACGCTTGACGATTTACGGTCGCAGTCGCGGCGACTACTACTATCGCGTGCGCGCCGAAGCTGGTGCTACGGTGAGCGATTGGTCGAATGGCATCGTCGTTTCGGTCACCTCGGCCACCGGCTATCAACTGAAAGAGGAAAAAGATTACCGCTCCGACGCGTTGCTTGCCGTGCATCGCGCCTTGCTCCGAATGTGCTATGGGCGCGGCGATCTGTTTGCCGTCTTCACCTTGCCGGAGCATTACCGCGAAGACCAGGCCATCGAGCATATCGAAACGCTCAAGTTTACGCCGCAAGCCAACGGGGACGCCCAACTGGTGAGCGCGACGGAAGGCGTCGCCTTGTTGAGCGATTTTGAGACGAACAGCCTGAGCTATGCCGCGCTCTATCACCCTTGGCTAATTGATCGGGAGAGCGCCGAGCAACCAACCTTTCGTCGCACCCCGTCCGATGGCGCGATCTGCGGCGTGATGGCCGCACGGTCATTGGCGCGCGGCGCGTGGATTGCCCCGGCCAACGAGAAGTTGCGCGGCGTAGTGGCGCTCACCCCGGCCATAGCGCGCAGTCAGCGTCTGCGTTTGCAAGAAGCGCAACTCAACTTGATTCGGCAAGAGCCTCGCGGCTTCACGGTCTTGAGCGCTGACACCTTGAGTAGCGATGTAGATGTGCGACCGATCAACGTGCGCCGTCTGTTGATCTTGCTGCGCCGTTTGGCGTTGCGCCTCGGTGCGCGCTATGTCTTCGAGCCGAATGACGATCTGTTTCGTCGTTCGGTGCAACGCGGTTTCGAGGCCATGTTGACCGGGATGTTTACGCGCGGCGCGTTCAAAGGCAGAACGCCCGCTGAGTCGTTTCAAGTCGTCACTGGCAATGCCCTCAATACGCCGACCAGCGTCGAACAAGGCCGCTTCATCGTTGAACTCAAAGTTGCCCCGTCATTGCCGATGACCTTTTTAACCATTCGCCTGGTGCAGACCGGCGACCGAACGCTCGTAACCGAAGGACGATAGCTTATGGCTGAAGAGCAGATTCCTTATCCGTTTACGACCTTCAATTTCTCCGTCGAGATCAACGCCCCCGACGTTTCGCAGCGTGTCTGCAATGCCGCTTTTTCCGATTGCGACGGACTGGAAATGACGATGGATGTGAAGACGATTCGTGAAGGCGGCAACAACGGCAAACAGATTCGCCTGACTGGGCCGATGAATTTCGGGCAACTGACGCTGAAACGCGGGCTGACCGAGAACTTCGATTTGTGGACGTGGGTGGAAAAAGTCATGGAAAACCCGGCGCTCAGAGCCGACGCCGAAGTGGTCTTGCTGGCGGCGGATGGTCAAACTGAACGCGCACGCTTCGTGCTGTCGCGGTGCGTGCCGGTCAAGCTCAAAGCGCCAACCTTAAATGCCAAAGACGGAGCCGTCGCCATCGAAGAGTTGCAACTGGCTTACGAATCTCTGTCATTGAAGAGGCCATAAGCCAAGTGCTTCTCGCCCCTTGTCACTCGCTGGGCAAGGCAAGAGGGCAGTTCGTATCGGCGACTGATTAGCAAGTTGAGAGTAATGGAAGTGAGAACGAAGGGGACAATGGACGACCGACAACCAGAGAAGAGAGATTGCTATGCCTGAAGCCGCCAATTTAGCGAAAGCCGAGTTGCGACAACTCGACGCCGACTTCAAAGAGGAGATCAACCCGGAGAACAACACCATTGTGCAGTTCAATCCGGAGTCGTTGAAGGTGAGCTTCGCCAATCAAGTCGCTACGCCTTCGGGTGCGGGCGATCAGAGCGGCACACCGGCGCGGCAGTTCGTCGGCGCGGGGACGACGAAACTCGCCTTGCAACTCTGGTTCGATGTCACGGCGACGGCAGAGGGAGAAGAACCGGTTGATGATGTGCGTAAGCTGACGCAGAAGGTCGCCTTTTTTATTACTCCTGAAGAGCAGCCGGATAAAAAGTTCGTGCCGCCGGGAGTGCGCTTCATCTGGGGGTCGTTTCAGTTCGACGGCATTATGGAGTCGCTGGAAGAGTCGTTGGAATTTTTCTCAGCCGATGGTCGCCCCTTGCGCGCCAGCATGTCGCTCTCGTTGACGCAGCAGAAGATCACCCTCTTCACCTTTCGGGCTACGGCTGGCTCGCCCAGTCAAGCCTCTACTGGCAATGCCGCGCCGCCGGGAACGACGCCGATGACGGAAGCCCCCGCCGGGTCAACCGTGCAGGGGTTGGCTTCCAGTCAAGGCAAAGGCGACAACTGGCAAGCCATCGCATTGGCCAACGGCATTGAAAACCCGCGCGGACTACAACCCGGCCAGTTGATTGATATGAATGTAAGTCTGCCGCGTCCGCCGCGCCTGACGCGAGCCTAACTAATTTGAGAAGGTCGGACAAAAGCTGAAGATCAGCAGGAGAAGATCGTATGGCCGTCGTGATTCAAGAGTTCGAAATGCAGTCTGCGCCGGAGCCGAAAGCCGCAAGTCCGGCCTCCGGCGAATCATCCGAAGGCGAGACTAAACCTTCCGCGCAGGAGGTGGAGAACCTTCTGCGCCGACACACGGCGCGCTGCGCGCGCGTGTGGGCGCATTAACCGCCAGCTACAGACTGGCGATCTGTCGGCAGTCGGCAAGGGTCGGTTATTGGGTTGCTGTGCAATGTTTTTGCACCGACTGGCTACTGTCTTTGAGAGGTTTGAGTCACCGACTACAGAACTACTATGGCAGCTAAACTCGACACTGGACTTCGCTCTTCCCGACCGACGATTCTGATCGCCGGAAAGGAGATGCCCGAATTGGCAGGTGGGATGTTGGCGATGCTCATCGCCGAAACCGCCAGCGGGCTGTATCGCTGCGAAATCACCTTTGGCAACTGGGGCAGTAAGAATAAAGCGACGGAGTTTCTCTATTTTGATCGCCAAGTTCTGGAGTTCGGCAAAGCGTTGCAGATCAAACTGGCGGACGATGTGCTCTTTGACGGCAAGATCACCGCCCTTGAAGCGAAGTTTCCCGAAGGGCAAGCGCCCGAAATCACCGCGCTTGCCGAAGACCGTTTTCAGGATTTGCGTATGACGCGACGCACGCGCACCTTCGCTGATTCGAGCGACGCGGATGTGATTCGCCAAATCGCTTCCGATCACGGCTTGAGCCCCAATGTCAACGTCACCGGGCCAACCCATAAAGTTCTCGCACAGGTCAATCAAAGCGACCTCGCTTTTCTGCGCGACCGCGCGCGCGCTATTGACGCGGAGGTGTGGATGGAAGCGAGCAATCTGCACGCCCAATCCCGCAGCACGCGCAACAGCGGCACGTTGCAGATGGCTTATGGCAACAAGCTGCGCGAGTTTTGCGTGTTGGCCGATTTGGCCGGTCAACGCACAGAGATGAGCGTCAGCGGTTGGGACGTGGCGGGCAAATCCGCCATCAAACATACAGCGACCGATTCGGCGATCCGCAGCGAAGTCGGCAGCGATACCAGCGGCGTGAGCCTGCTCTCTTCGGCTTTTGGCGCTCGCAAAGAATCGGTCGCGCACACAGTTCCGCTGACCAGCGAAGAGGCGCAGGCCGCCGCCGAAGCCTTCTTCAAAAACAGTGCGCGACGTTTCGTCGTCGGGCATGGCATTGCCGAGACCAACGCCAAATTGCGCGTCGGCTCTTACGTTGACCTGCAAAGCCTCGGCCCGCTCTTTAGCGGCAAGTACTACGTTGCCGAAGTCAGACACCTCTTCGACAGCGCCAAAGGGATTCGCACGGAGTTCACAGCCGAAAGGCCGGGAATCGGCAACCCGTAATCGAGACGATCTTTATGGGAATGGAAAAGAGCGCAATCGAAATGTTGTATGACGCGCGCCTGCCGAGCGGCTTGGGCGGACGGTGGTACGGCGTCTATCCGGCGCTGGTCAGCGACATCAAAGACCCCGACGGACAAGGCCGCGTCAAAGTCACGCTCCCCTGGTCGCCTGATACGGCCAGTGAACGCTATGAAGCCTGGGCGCGCGTGGCGACCCTAATGGGCGGCAACAATCGCGGCACGTGGTTCATTCCCGATGTCAATGATGAAGTGTTGATTGTCTTTGAAGGCGGCGATGCGCGCCGACCCTACATCATCGGCGGCTTGTGGAACGGCAGCGATGCGCCACCGGAGACGATGGACGGCGCGGGCAATAACTTCAAGAAGGTGGTGCGCTCGCGTAACGGCGTGAAACTGACGCTCGATGATGCAGACGGGCAAGAGAAGATGATTCTGGAAACGCCGGGCGGACAGAAGATCACCATGAAAGACGGTCCCGGCGCAATCGAGATTGTGGATAGCAATGGCAACTCGGTCAAACTCGAAACCAGCGGCATCACTGTCACCGCCGCCGCTAAGGTTACGGTCAATGCCAGTCAAGTCGCGGTGTCGGCGGGCATGGTCACGGTGGATGCGGCGGTGTCGAAATTCAGCGGCATCGTGCAAGCCGACACGGTTATCAGCAACGCTGTGGTGAGCGCTTCTTACACACCGGGCGCGGGCAACATCTGGTGAGATTGTTATGGCAGCAATGATCGAACATCCAATTAAGTGGACGACGCCTTCGCCGTTGTGGGCGAGCGTAGCCAACTCCGGCGATGCGACGGTGCGAAACTCTTTCGGTCGCCCGGCGATTTTGCGCTTCGCCAGCGATTCGTTCATGGAAGATTTTTTGAAGCTGCTCGAAACCGACCCCGCGCAAATTGCCAACCTGATCGCCGAGTATGAGACTTGGCACAGCCCGACGCCGCGCAGCAGCGCGCAAGCGCTCCTCGAACCGGCAGAAGCGAAGTCGAGTTTGGCGCGCAAAGTCGAACGCATAAGACTGGCGACTGCGCGATTGCGAAATGGCGCGGGGCTGGCAAACGGGAACGGCGCAGCGAGCGCCGCGCCGACGGCCAACAACCTCAAACTCTATCAACCGGCGCATCAACGATTTTATCTTGTCGCTTCGTGTCTGGTGTGTGGGATTGCAGGCTTGCCAGATCGCAGGCTCGACGCCGGGAAACAAGAGCGTGTGTCGTTTGTTTTACGTCGTTTCATCAACCCTGACCAAGCCGATGCGCAGTCGGCTGCCGATCTCAATGCCTGGGATGAATACGCGATGGTTGTGACGCCGCGCGGCACGGCTTGGAAAAAGATCGTTAAGAGCGGCAGCAAAACCGGCAACGAGTTAATTGCCGGAGAAGAACAACAGGCGATGTTCAACATCAATTTCGTCGAAGATGACGGGCGCAACCGTCGGTTGCTGGCTGGATTGATTCCGGTCGGCAAACGCGAAGCATTTCAAAACGCTCCCGACATCAGCGCCTTGCCGGTTGGCGAAGCAACTGGCACATCTTCGGCGATGGATACGCGCATGTTCTTGCTGCGCGCCAAAGTGACCGCCCCCTGGAAGAGTTTGTTGGAGCAAGCCGACGCCGTGCAGAACTCTAACTCGAAAGAGCAACCGCCGCCGCCGCCGACCGATCCCGCACTGCTCAACATGCTCAAGAGCATGCGCGAGCAATTTCAAAGCGCCTCATGGTACATCCTGCTCGACTTCGCGCAGTTTTTGAACACCCATTTGAATCGCGTCTGGCGGGCGATCACCGAAGGGTTGGTGCTGACCGACCCGGCGGAATAGAAGGTCTTCGATGCGATCAATCTGACGACGTTGAGCGCGGCGCTCATCAATGCACTGAAGAATGCCCGATATGATACGGCGGCGATCAAAACCAACCTGAAAGAGGCTCTGGTCGCCATCAGCAACCCGGCGAAGAATTTTGCCAGCAAGCTGGAGAGCGTCACATTGGCTTATGATCGGGAGAACCCGGATGCTCAGTGGCCGGATTTTCTCTTCCCCTTTGCCGACCCGGTCGAAGATGCGCCGCTGCCGCCCGATCAAAGCGGCGCGAGCGCAGCAAACTTGCAAGAAGCTCTCGACAAAGTGGATGCGCTTGCCGAGTTGATTCGCTTGGCGTTGCCTGTTGAAACGCAGCCGGGGCCGACGCCGACGATTGCTTCGATGCCGCCGGTTGATGTGCGCGACGGATGGTTCGCCCTTCGTTGCGTCTTCGAACGCCCCAACTGCGGGCCGCTCGAACCGCCCATCATCAGCGAGCCGACCCTGCCTTTCCAACTGGCCAACTTCTTTGACCCCGACGCACCGGCGCGCCCCATACGCATCGCTCTGCCGATGGACACCTCACCTGCGGGGCTGAGGAAGTTCGATAAGAACGCCGCCTTCATGATCAGCGATATGTTGTGCGGCCAGATTGATCGCTTTCGCGCGTTGTCGTTTGGCGATCTGATTCGTTCGGTGCTGCCCTTCCCGCTGCATAAAGATTTATCCGTGCCAGACAGCGGGCCGTGCAAGACATCGGGCGGGCTTCAGATGGGGATGATCTGCACCTTCTCCTTGCCGATCATCACCATCTGCGCCTTGATCTTGTTAATCATCATTGTCACCTTGCTCGACATCATTTTCCGTTGGCTGCCGTTTTTCACGATCTGTTTCCCGCTGCCGGGATTTAAGGCGAAGAAATAGCTATGGACGCAGGACGATTATTTGGCAGAGGCATCAGCTTTCCGCCGCGCGTTGGCCCCGACGGGCGAGTGGCGTGGTCGGAGGGCGAAGAGAATGTGCGCGAAGCGATTCGCGTCATCTTGCTGACCGAAGTGAATGAGCGCATACGGCTGGCGGAATTCGGCGGCGGGTTAGGGCGATTCCTCTTCGAGCCGAACACCGTGACAACGCGGCGCTTGATTCAAGACCGCATCACCCGCGCGCTGGCCGAGTGGGAGCCGCGCATCCGCGTTGAAGCGGTTGACGTGCAAGCCGACCCCAACGACCCGCAAGCCGCGATTGCGACGATCAGCTACAAACTGGTCGCCACCCAAACCCGCGAGCGCGTCAGTTTGAGCGTGTCACTGACCGGATGAGTTGAGCTGTGCATTGCCCGTAACGGGCGGTCGGCTTGGCGTGCTCGAAAGCCATCGGTACGGGCAGCAGGTCAAAGCGAAGGCCGATGTCCGAATCGTAAACAGTAACCGATAACTGACGACCAGCGACCAGCAGAGGTATTTATGCCGATAGAGTTACCCAATCTTGATGATCGCAAGTACCAGCAATTGCTCGATGACGCGCTGGCGCGCATCCCCGTGCATACGCCGGAATGGACGAACTTCAACGAGAGCGATCCGGGCGTCACCGTGATCGAAGTCTTTGCCTTCCTCACGGAAAGCTTGCTCTATCGCTGCAATCAAATCCCCGAACGCAATCGCAAAAAGTTTTTGAAGCTCCTCGGCGTTCCTTTGCAAGCCGCCAGTTCGGCCAAAGGGCTGGTGCAATTCACTAACGAACGCGGGCCGCTCGAAACCATCACGCTCAATGCCAACCTCGAAGTGCGCGCCGGTCAAATTCCCTTTCGCACCGAACAGGGGTTAGACGTGCTGCCCATCGAAGCGCGCATGTTTTACAAACGCAAAGTTACTAATCCAGACAGCCAATTGATCGCGTATTACAATCAACTCTACGCCTCATTTTTCGAGCCGCAACTGCCGAGCATCGCCGAACTCTACGAAACCACACCCTTTCCCACGCTCGATGCCAGCGCCGTTGATTTAGGACAAGACGCGATTGATAACGCGCTGTGGGTTGCCCTGATCGTTCGCAAAGATGACAAAGATCGCATCGCCGAAGTCAAACGCAAGATCGGCGGCAAGACGCTCTCGCTGGGCGTCGTCGGGTCGCCCGCGGAGATTGGCCTCAAGCTTACACCCACCGGGCGCAACGGCAATACCGGCGCTTCATTGCTCAAATTCGAAATGCCGGTCGGCGAACGCCTCTCCGATGTCAAAGCCGAACGCGTGCCCCGCTATCGCCTGCTGACGGTCAATTCAAATACCGATGTGCTCACCTATCCCGGCATCATTCAAATCGCGCTGCCCGCGCATACCGAGATGAATTTATGGGATAACCTCGAACCGCTCGAATCTGGGGTCGGCAACTTCCCACCGCCGATTGACGACACGGATTTGAGCGACCGCATCGTCACCTGGATTCGCGTGAGCGCGCCGCTGGGCAGCGCCGCGCGCATTTTGTGGGCGGGGATCAATGCGACGTTGGTTGCACAACGCGCCAGAGTGGTCAACGAACTGATTCCCGAAGGCACGGGCGCGCCTGATCAAACGGTCGTCTTGTCGAAAACGCCAGTCATTCCCGGCTCTGTGCAACTGACCGTCACCGCTAACGATCAAATCGAAACTTGGAAAGAGATTGAGGATCTCACGCTGGCAGGGCCGGAAGTCCCGGTGCGCGATGCGAAGAACCCGCCCGGCTCGCCGGTGGTCGTCAACCCGCTGGTCAAAGTCTTCACCCTCAATGCTGAAGCCGGTGAGATTCGCTTCGGCGACGGGCTGCGAGGCGCGCGGCCTCCGTTTGGCGCAAGCCTGCGCGCCGATTATGACTACGGCGTCGGGCGCGATGGCAATGTCAATGCCAACGCCATCAACACCAGCCCGGTGTTGCCTGCGGGACTGAAGGTCACCAACCCGGTTGCCACCTGGGGCGGAGCCGAAGCCGAAACGGTCAGCGAAGGCGAAAAGCAAATCTCCCGCTATTTGCAACACCGTGATCGTATGGTGAGCCACGCCGATTTCAAAACCATCACCGAGCGCACCCCCGGCGTAGATATCGGTCGCGTCGAAGTGCTGTCGGCTTTTCATCCCGAACTCGGCTCGAACACGCCCGGCGATGCGCCCGGCGCTGTGACCTTGATGGTGATTCCGAAATTCGATGCGCTCAACCCGGATGCGCCCATGCCCGATTCCGTCTTTTTGGAGACCATCTGCCAGTACATCAACCCGCGTCGGCTGGTGACTACAGAGGTCTTTCTGCGCGGCCCGGAGTACAAATCCATTTATCTCTCCGTTGGCATCAGCGTCGTCGCAGGCTTCAGCATCGCCGAAGTCCGCGAAGCGGTGAAGCAGGAGTTGCTCGACTTTCTTTCTCCGTTGCCGGTTGCGGACGACGACGCAAGCGATAAACGCCAACTCAATCCCGATGGTTGGCCGCTGGCCAAACCGGTTGTTGCGCTCGAACTGTTGGCCGTTGCCAGCCGCGTTCCTGGGGTGTTGCTGATTCACCCCAATGTCTTACTGGCCGTAGGCACAGGCGCAGCCGTCAGTCAGGTTGATATGCGCGGCTTGAACCTGCCGCACGTTGCGGGCATCTCCGTCGCCGTTGGCGACCCCATCAGCCTCGACGACCTGCGCGGCACGACTCCCACAACCGGCGGCGGCTCCGGCGGCGGACAAGGAGACGGCGCAGCCCAGCGCGTGCCCGTTCCCGTCGTGCCCGAAGAGTGCAAGTGAAGGGAAGTGATTTTCAGTCTTTCACGGGAGAGCGGAAGACGAGGCGAAGAGAGGAAGGGAGGAAGGAATTCAGGGAATTCGAGGAATTCAGAATGAATAGGGAAGCGGCTTGGCGAGTACGCCTTTCGCCCCATCATTTCTCTTTCTGAATTCTGGAATGCTGAATTCTTGAATTCCTCCAGTGAATCGGTGACGGGATGAAGGGAAGATGAAGTGAAACGGAGCGGGGAGACGCAGAAGCAGGAGGCGGCGACCTTCTCCTCTAGGTCGTTCGCCCGCTAACCAGAAACCCGTAACCGGAAACGGCAACTTTATGGATGTAAACGGCACAAAATTTCATCTGCTGTTGGGCAAAGCGGATTGGTCTGTCTGTACGCAGGAAGACGGACGCACGTTGGCGGAGTTGTGGGCCTTGCCGCCGGAACGCCGCGACGAAGCCGATGTCTACTGGAACGAAGAGCGATGTGAGTTGACCTTGAGGCCCTTGCTGTTTCGCTTCCCGCCCGCACCGGACGCGAAAAATCTCGCCCTCGAACTGCGGCGCGGCGCGGCGCGCGACCTCTATGGGAATTGGTACTGGATTGCTGAAGACGGGCAAGGGATTCGTGTCAACTCGGCGGGGACGAAACAGACTTCGCATTTTTGGTCGGTTGCCGACTGTCAGTCGCCCTGTGCGCAGGCCGAATCGGCGGGCGAGTTTCGCACCCAGAATCCGCCGCCGCCGCTGGTGCCCTTCGATCTGTGCGGGCTGGCAGTGACCGAAGATCATTATCTGGTTGTCGGGGTGCTCGAACCGGCAGGCTTGTTGCTCTTCGATTTACATGCGGGCGGTGCGCCGGAATTCTTATTGTGGCCGGAAGAGATCGAATTTCACCCTTTCGATATAGCGGCGCGACCCGGCGGCGGCGTGTGGATTTTAGACCGCGACCGTGCCAATTCGTCGAAGACTGCGCGCTACTGGGCGCTGGACCGGCGCTTCAATGTGATCGTCTGCGATCAAAGCGAAACCGTCTTCGCCGAAGCGCGCGACGAAGATTTTCAGCCGGTTGGCAGCCCGCAAAGCCGTCGCCTGCCGCGCCGCAGCTTCCCGCAGGGCATACGCCTCGAAGACGCTTCGCCCATCGAAGATGTTGATGCGATTGCCATCGAAGCTCTGCCTGATGGCACGGTGTTGATATTAGATCGGCAAGGCGATGCAGGCTTTTCGCGCGTCTCGCGCTATCGCTTCGGCGAACGCCTGGGCGATGCGGTTTCGACGCGCGCGATGATCGAATTGATCGAAGAAGAGAAGCGCGCCGACTTCCAATTGATCGCCCACGACTTCGCCTTTGTGCCCGAACACGAAGCGGAGGGCGAGCGCATCGGCGACCGGCTCTACTTCGTCGCGCAAGATGGCAATCAAGCCTTCGCCTTCGGCCTCGTCGCCGAGAACGAACAACTCAAGCTCAATCCATTGGCCGAGTATTTCCCCATGCGATTATTCGGCGGCAAAGCTTTGGTCGGCGCAGGCGATCAAGCCCATTACGATTTGGGCGAAACCTGGATTGCGCTGGTCAAACAGGCGCGCCCGCGTTTCGAACTCACAGCCACATTGCTGACGCCGCTCTTGGCATCGTCCGCAGCCGATAGAGTGCGCGCTTTTGATGGCCTCGAACCCGATTGCGTTTGGCATCGCTTGATTCTGGATGCCTGCCTCCCTCCCGATACGGGCCTCGCGGTGTGGAGCCGCGCCGCCAATGAGGTGTCAGAGTTGCAACAAGCGCAGTGGCAAGCCGAACCGCGCTTGTATCTGCGAAGCGAAGGGTCGGAGTTGCCGTTTGCGCCGACGGCGGAAGGCGAAGGGAATGGCTCATGGGAGTTGCTGTTTCAGAAAGCGAGTGGGCGTTATTTGCAAGTCAAGATCAAGCTGACGGGTAATGGGCGCGCGACGCCGCGACTGCGCGCCCTGCGGGCTTATTACCCGCGCTTCTCTTATCTCGAACAGTATCTGCCCGCCGTCTACCGCGAAGATGAAGAGTCGGCTTCGTTTGTTGATCGCTTCTTGGCCAACCTTGAAGGTTTCTACACCACGCTTGAAGACAAGGTTGCAGCGGTGCAGATGTTGTTCGATCCGAAGAGCGCGCCGCCGGATGTGTTGGAGTGGCTCGCCGGTTGGTTTGACATTGTGCTTGACCCGGCGTGGACAGAGAGCAAACGGCGTTTGTTTATCGAGCACGCCATGACGTTCTTTCAGTATCGCGGCACGATGCGGGGCATCGAGATGGCGCTCCGACTGGCGCTCGAAGATTGCGTTACCGCCGCGCTGTTTACTGAGGAGGCCACCAGCCCGCGCCGAGAAACCGTTCGCCTGATCGAAAAGTTTCGCACTCGTCTCACCCCGGGCATTCTGTTTGGCGACACCTCGGAAGTGCAAGCCCCCTCGCCCCTGATCGCTCAGACGTCGAGGTGGACGCCCGACCAAGGCGCGAACGAATTGCACAGGCGTTATAACGACGCCATCGAGTTTTCCGCCTTCACGCCTTTTTCGATTCATAACCCCGGCGGCAGCATCGCTGATGAGTGGGAGCCATTCGCCCAAACGACGCTCGGTTTTGTTCCCTCGTCGAGCACCAGCGAACGTCGTCAGTGGCAAGAGTATCTCGCCGGTCAATATGCAACCATCGCCGCGTTGAATGCCAAACATGCCTCGAGTTGGTCGAGCTTTGCCGCCATCGAATTGCCCGCCGATATGCCGACGGATGCAGATGCGCGACAGGATTGGATTGCCTTCACCGAAAAGGTGACCGGCGCGGCGGGGCTGCATCGCCGGTTGTGGCAGAACTTTCTGGCGCGGCGCTATCAACGCATCGAGACGCTCAACGCAACCTATCAAACGCATTGGCCGTCATTCGCCGTCGTGTCATTAGTCAGCGAATTGCCGGACGACCGCGCGCCGCTGGTTGATTGGTATCAATTCGAGAGCGTGGTGTTGAGCATGCACCGCGCCGCCCATCGCTTCACCGTGATGTTGCCGATTCCGAAATCTGAGGCCATCTATTCGCCCGAATATCAACGGCGTTTGGGACTGGCCGAGCGCATCGTCAATTGGGAAAAGCCCGCGCATACCATCTTCGATGTGAAGTTTTTCTGGGCAATGTTCCGCATTGGCTTTGCGCGACTCGGCAAAGACACGACGCTGGATGCGGGGAGTCGCGCGCCGCAGTTGGTGCCGCCAATGATTTTGGGCAGCGGATATCTGGCAGAAAACTTTCTTGCGCCGCGCCATCCGCAGGATGTCAGCCAGCGGCAGGTCTTAGGTCGTGACCGCTTGTCGTAGGCAGCGCAGAGATGTTGCTAACCGGCCATTGATGATGGCCACTGATTCTTGACGACTGGAGAAAACATTATGAGCAGCTTCGCACCCGTCAAAACGAAACTGACAGCCGCACAACCTGACCCGACCAAGCATGTCAACTACACGCTCGGCATGGTGTTGGGCGAAGACGATTTCAAACAGGAATTCGCTTACCTCACAGGTCGCGATCAATGGTTGGCACGCGACCTGATTGGCTATGGTACGGTGAGCGGACTCGAAGTCACCCGCAATACGGCAGACAATAAGAAAGAGATCGTCGTCCACGCAGGCGTGGCGCTCAGTCCCGTCGGACAATTGATTCGCGTGCCCTGCGATCAATGCGCCGATCTGGAGAAATGGTCGCAGGCCGCCGAGAACAAAGCGCAACTGCCGGTTAATGGTCAGATCAAATTATATGTCGTGCTCTGTTATCGGGAGTGTCCAACCGATTATGTGCCGATTCCGGGCGAGCCCTGTCGTTCGGAAGCCGATTCGCAAGCCGCGTCACGCTGGGCTGATGACTTTGAACTGAAACTGAGTTTCATCCCGCCCGCACAGTGCGAAGAGGATGCGCTCAGAGATTTTGTCGAATGGTTGCGGCGCGGCATCGAGTTTGTTGATATTGGCGGCAGTTCGGTTAGCCTCGAAGACTTTCTTAATATGATTCGGGACGCGGCGCTGGCTTTCACCTCGCCGCCCTGTTCGGACTTTATGACGGACTCGCCGCCCCTGTCCGTGCAGATTGCCCAAGCGGCGGCAGGTGAATATCTGCGCGCCGCGTTTCGGCTGTGGACGACGGAGTTGCGCCATCTGTGGCGACCGGACTTCTTTGCCAAATGGCACGGCTGTTCGGGAGCCGCGCAAAGGCCGAGCGACATCAAGTTGGAAGAGTGCGTGCTGCTGGCCGAACTTGACGTGCCGTTTACGGCTGGCGTTCCCGATGTTGCGCAAGTTGCCATCAATCAAGAGCGCAGACCCTACTTGCTGCATCTTCGTATGCTGCAAGAGTGGTTGCTTGATGGGCTGGTTGACCGCACGTTGGACAAACCGCTGGCATTGGATGATTTGATTGACGTAGAGGCGCCGATTCCTGAAGAAGGCGATTTGCTCGTTTACGAAAACGGCAGATGGGTCGCCAAAGTGCCGGAGATTATTTTGTCGCCGCCCGAGTCTGGAGTTACCGATCACGGCGCGCTGACCGGGCTTGCCAATGATGATCACCGGCAATACCTGCCGGTCAATCCGTTGACGCGCGCCTTGGCGAACAATTTGAACGGCGGCGGCTTTCGTATCACCAATCTGGCAGCAGGCGCGGCAAACGGCGATGCGGTCATCTTTCAGCAAGCCATCAAAACCGGACAGGCGGCGGGCGGCGACTTGGCCGCTACCTATCCGAATCCGCAGGTGGCACGCTTGCGCGGGCGCACCGTCGCCAACACAGCGCCGACGATTGACAATCAGGTGTTGGCTTGGAACAACGGTGCCACCCAGTGGGAGCCGCGACTCTTGCTGCTCGATAGTCTATCGGATGTCAACGCATCCTCGCCGTTAGATGGCGATCTGCTGATGCGCGCAGGCGCGAACTGGATTGCCGCGCCGCTGGTTGGATTCGTGCAAGCCGTCAATGGTCCCTATGCCATCGTGGCGGCAGGGCGGTTCGATAGCAACGGCGTCGCCTTAGGGCCTACCTATAACAACATGACCGTGACCGCCCTATCCTCGCCGCCGACCGAGTATGTCTTGAACTTTCAGGGATATGCCAATCCCGAAAGCGCCTCAGGAAAATTCATGTACATCATCAAGGGAACGGCGATTGTCATGGAGGACAGTCGGCTGCCGGGCGTCTTTGAAGTGGTTCGCTTTCAAAATAATGGCATTCGTGTGCGCGTTGTCCTCGGCAATGGGGAGGCGCATACGGGCGGGTTTATGGTTGAGATCAGCCACTATACGAACGAAGCGATTAGCTAAGGGGAAGGACACCTTGTCGGGAGATTGCTATGAGTAAAGTTGAATTGCTTACGCCGCTACTCGAAGAGGGGATTCGCAACACCAACTTCTTCAACGGTCGGCTGTTGAGCGCCGAAGATTTGCGCGCCGAACAGACCGCTAATCGCGCACAACATGGCCAACTCGGTCGCGCCTATGGCTATGGCATAGCGAGCGGGCTGGAAGTGAAAAAAGCGACGACGCCGTCAACTGCGGGCGTGCCGTTAGTGCGCGTGGCGCGCGGTTTGGCCATTAACAGCGAAGGGCACGTGCTGGAATTGCCTGCTGACACTGATGTTGCGCTGATCCCAGAGAGCGAGGCGGTGGCGGCGAGCGCCGGACTCTTTGCGCGTTGCGAGCTTGCCCCTTCGACCGACAGCGCTCCCACGGTCGGCAGCGGGTTTTATATCTTTGTCATCTCGCCAGCATCGGGTTTCGAAGGGCGCGCGTCAGCCAGTGGGCTGAGCGGCATCAGCGTCGTCAACGGCGCGTGCGGTTCGCGTTATACGGTCGAAGGCGTGCGCTTTCGTCTGGTGCGCCTCAATGTCAACAACATTCGCGGCATCACCGGCGCGCTGGTAGCTCAGATCAATCAACTGATCGCCGCAGGCAGCGGAGGGTTGATGAAATTGCGCAGCATCCTCGCGCAGCTATGTTTCGGTACGACGGGGTTGGTTCGCTTCGGCCAGCAGCCCTTTTTGCGCAGCGAGGGCGTGTCGCCGTTCGTCAGCTACGGCGCGCTTGATGATCTGCTCTCGCGCGGTGCGCTGACTGATTGCGATGTGCCGTTGGCCTTGATCTACCTTACGCCCGGGGGGATTCAATTTCTGGATATGTGGTCGGCGCGACGGCGCATCATCGCTGCGCGTAACGACGATCAATGGCCGCCGGTTAGCGGTGACCGCCGCGCCAGCGAAGCCGAAGCCCTCTTCCTGCAATTTCAAGAGCAAATCGCGGCTCTGCAAGATGCCGCCATTGCGCGCCCGAACTTCAAAGCCGAAGATGGGTTTTTCTACCTGCCGCCCGCCGGATTCCTTCCCGTCGGCGGCAATGATTTCCGCTGGCGAACCTTTCTTGGCCCCATGGCACCGCCCTATGAGAAGCAGGTAGATGAAGCGTTAGTGCGCGCGCTCATTCGGGATGCTTTGACATTGGATGCCGTCGAAGTGAAGTCCTTCGCCAACGCCAACACGCCGGGGCTGGCGCCGCCTGTGCCCGTAGAAGTCTATCAGGTTCCCGGACGTAATGATTTCGTCGTCTTCGTGCGTTCACAACGCGGGCGCATTCGGGTATTTCTGACACCCAAGCCGACGGCTAGTCAGGGCGTGCAGATTTATGCCAGCGGCCCTCACGGCGCGTGGCCTGCGGCGCGTGATGAAGAAGCGGGTAACTTCCCCATCACGGAGGTGCTGCCCGGCAAATATAAAGTCAAAGTCATCGTCGAAGGCTTTCAAAAGAAGCGCGTCAGTGATGTCGAAGTAGTTGGCGGTCGCACGACCGATCTGCCGATCTCCATTGATCCATTGCCGAAAGCCACCATCGCCATTCGGGTCACAGTGGTTGGGGGCGGTTCCATCTCCTCTTTTTCACATGCATCAGCGGCCAGCGGCGGAGCGATCTTTCAAAGTCAATACTCGACAGCCGATGACCGCATACACCTCAACAATCTGCCGCCGGGGAGCTATACGCTCACTATCGGAGCCGATGCTTATGTTACCAAGACGCTGCCCAATGTGAGCGTCGTTTTGGGCCAACATTTGGAGTTGGATGTGGCGCTCAACCCGGTCATCGGCATCACTTCGGCACAGCCCTCGACTTGCGTCGCGGTCAGCAAGCTAACGCGTCCGGCGTTGCTCAAAGGTCGCCTCTGTCTGGTGCTTGATCGCGCGCCATCGGTCGTGCAGGGCTTCCAAAGCAAAAATTTTATCGCTGAAGAGGCGCATACAAAGACCGGCAAAGCCGCCAGCAGCCCAAGTCAAGAGGCAAGCAAATCACAGATCGCATTCTTCAGTCAGCCGTGGTTGGGGATGGACGAGATGGAGCCGATTTCGGTCACCGTGAAGACCTGGCTGAAAGCCTGGCAGAAATGGCTGCATCAACAAAATCCGAGTCTCGGCATTGGCAAAGCTACGCCGACGATCTTCGTTGAGCGGTCATTTCGACCGCCGCGCGTCATTCCCGATGTGCCGCTGACGCCACAAGCTTATGCAGTCTTCGGCAGCTTCGGTGTGCCGCTGACAATTCTCGATGAGGCGGTGGATGCCAAACGCGCAATCAAGATCAAAAAACAGTCTTTTCGCGGACTCGATGATCTCACCCTCTCGCGGCTTGAAGAGTACGGCATCGGGTATGTCCATCAACTGGCTGGGCGATGGGCGGAAGACGTGGCCGATATTACCGGGCAATCAGTCGAATCGGCGCGTTACTTGGTTGGCGATGCCATCAAAGCAGCTATGGAAGCCAATCAGTCGCGTGCCTATTATGACGATTGGCCAGCCATTGAAGCCGCACTCGGACAACTGGGCTTTGAGCCTGACGATGACATAGACCCGGAAATCTTTTTGGCCAATACCGACGCCAAACAACTCGGCGACCGATTGCAAAACGAGGGCTATGCGGTGCGCGTCATTGAACAGGCGCGGTCAGTTGTGCCGCGCGAATCATGGTCGCTCGATACGCTCGGACTCTCGAAAGGGCAGATTGCGGAGTTGAATCAGCAGGGCATTGATTCGATTGGCACGTTCGCAGGGAAGGCGGGAACTGGCGGCGGACTGGCTGTACTGGCCGAAGCGCTCGGTATCGGCGTGGATGCGAACGGCGCACACACGCAGGTCATCAATGAATTGGCGCAGCAAGCGGCCACCGCACTGAGCGATGCTTCGAAGGAGTTTGCTTCGCAGGTCACCTTAACGGCGCTGCCCGCTGTCAATAACGAAGTGGCCAGCCAACTGGCCGCCGCTGGCGTCTTCGCTGTCGAAGAGTTGGTCAACACGGATGCCGCGACCATCTCCAATGCGACAGGCTTATCGGCTACGCGCGCGCAGTCGTTGATCAACGCGGGGAATGCCTTTTTAGGGCGCTAAGCAGACAGCGTAAGCCGCGCTCCGTGTGCAAGCTAACCTTTGTCGGCAGCGCGTTCGATCAGGCCGTTGCCCGGCAGCGTAGAAGAGAAGATGCCGCATGTCTTGGGAGACCGACACAACCTACATTGCCAGAGTGCGGGCGCGCAGTTCGGAGCCGGACGCCTTCGCCGCACGCTGGCGGCTGCTTAATGCTTTGTCGGCGTCGGATTTGCACCCTGCGGGCTTGCCGCCTTCGGCCATCGTCTTTATTCGCAAACTCCGCGACCCCTCGCCGCGCCCTTGGCGGCTCAGTTCGCAAGAGATTCAGATGCCGCAAGCTTGGCAGCATTCGGTAAGCGATTTGATCGCACAAGTTACTCATCGTGCCTTTCGTCCGGCGTTTGCGAAGGTGCCACCCAGCGCCGAGGCGGTCGTCTTTTTTGACCGCGCCGAATTGCTGGCCTGTTTGGCGAGTGATTGGTGCAACCGCGCGCTTCCGCAAAGATGGTGGTGGCAGAGTGTGTTACACGGCAACTTCGCATTGGCCGCTGTCTTGCGCCACTGGTTCACGGCGATTGAACAGGTTCCGGCGGCATTGGCGCTCTTAGCTGAGAAACGCCAAGCCGCCGATTGGATTCGCGCTCTTGATGAGCAAAAAGCGCGCGGCCTGAGGGAAGCTTTATTGCTCGCCTTTGGGCTCCGCGAATGCAAAGAGCGCCTGACCGACGCGCTCACAGGCGAGGCGGCGCGATCAGGCGTTGCCAGTCTCGCGGCACCTTTCGCAGCAACGCCGGATGAGAGATTGGCAAGCGTCGCCCCGCCTGTGAGCGCGCAGGCCACGCCTTGGCGCCGATGGGTTAGAGAGACCGATGAAGTCGTTGGTCTCGAAAATCAAACCTTGCTTGCAATCGGATTACTGCTCGTGCGCGCTCCGACCGTCGCGCGTTCGCGCGCTTTTGCCGAAGCTCTTGCCGATTGGGCGCGCCGCACCCTCCATGCCCAATTCTCAACGCCTGACAATCAAGCGCGAGCAGAGGCAGCGGTGAGGTTGCACCAAGCTGAATCACCAACCGACGAGCGGGGCGCATCATCCCTATCAGAAGAGCGATTTGATGAGACGACAAAATCGGCTGCGACGCCATCGGCATCGCAGCCTGCGAGCACACCGTCCGACCAGACCGCCATCGCCTTGCAATCGGATGTCAGTCGAGAGGCAAACGACGCTGAGGAGGTAACTCCGCAGGGTCGGCGTGTCAGCTTTAATGAGACGACAGGCTCGCAACCTGCAATGGCCAACGAGGAACCCGCAGGTATCGGCACGCCTGACGGCCCGCGGCACGGTGAAGAGGCTGGCCAAGATCGAGCAGAACGCGAAGGGACAATCATCAATGGCTTCGAACAGCTTGCCGACTCCACAGGTGCAGATGAGGCTGCCTACCTCGCCTCTTTGGTGCAAGTGGAGACCCGTCTGGGCGGGATTTTTTATCTCATCAATCTTGGTCTGTTTCTGAATCTCTACAACGATTTCACGTCGCCTCTCCGGCGAGGGTTGGAACTTCCGATTTGGGATTTTTTGGCGCTGGTTGGTGCGGAGTTGATCGGCGATGAATGGCAAAGCGACCCGCTTCGAGGGTTGCTTGCAGAGCTTGCCGAACGCGGCGAAGAAGACGAACCGGGCGCGGGCTTTGAGGCTTCGGAGGAATGGCGCGTACCTGCCGAGTGGTTGATCGCACTGCCGCCAGCCGTTGTCTGGCGATGGAATGTGGCCGACGGGAGATTGCTCATTGAGCACGGTGAAAAT
>CAYXVU010000057.1:0-28693 GCA_964468725.1 uncultured Clostridia bacterium | reverse complement strand
CCGCCCGCGGTCAGATGAAAAGTCGGATTCGATTGCCCGCCGCTGAACTGACGAACGACAAGAGCGCCCGCAAAGTTATGCAACTGCTCTTTGATAAACTGCGCCAGACGCGATTCGTCAAAGCGATGTGCCGCGCGGACTTCGATGGTTTCCGGGATGGTATTCATAGCGATTCAGGAAGCCCGATTATGAACGCGCAAGCGGAGACGGCGCAACTGCCCGATAACCATCACCCGCAAGCGAATCGAAGACGAAGGGGGAGTGATTGCTTGCGCCGCTCACGGCGCGAAGCCTAGAATCAGTTTGAGATTTTCCGCTTGGCATTTTGGCCGTCGTGACCGGAGCCGGTTGCCACCTTCCAAAATCCCAATTCGAAAATCTTACATTCTTGTGCGAGGTATTTCGATGACCGATGCAGTAATTCTCTCCGGCGCGCGAACGCCGATTGGCAGGTTCTTAGGCGGGCTGAAAAATTTCAGCGCCATCGAATTAGGCATGATCGCCGCGCGCGCTGCCATCGAACGCGCAGGCATTGATCCGGCTGAAGTGGACGAAGTCATCATGGGCAATGTCGTACAGGCAGGCAACGGGCAGAACCCGGCTCGCCAAGTTGCCCTCCGCGCAGGCATCCCCGACACAGTGGCCGCGTTGACGATCAATAAAGTCTGCGGCTCCGGTCTAAAAGCGGTGATGTTGGCAGCGGGCGGCATACGACTCGGCGAGATTGACATCGCCGTGGCCGGTGGCATGGAGTCCATGAGCAATGCCCCTTACTTGCTCAAAAATGCACGCGAAGGCTATCGCATGGGCAACGGCCAGTTGATTGACTCAATGATTGGCGACGGGCTGTGGTGCGCTTTCGATGACTGGCACATGGGATGCACAGGCGAAGTGGTCGCCGAAAGGTATCAGGTGACGCGCGCAGAGCAAGACGAATATGCGCTCAACTCTCACCGCAAGGCCGTTGCCGCCATACAGGAGGGTCGCTTCGAGCAGGAGATCGTTGCCGTCGAGATACCGCAGAAGAAAGGTGCAGCTCTCCTCATCAAAACAGATGAAGGGCCGCGCGCAGACACCTCTATCGAAGCCCTTGCGCGCCTCAAACCAGCCTTCAAATCCGATGGCACGGTGACGGCAGGAAATGCGCCGGGCGTCAACGACGGCGCGGCGGCTGTCGTTGTGGCTTCATCTGAAGCAGCATCCCGATTGGGGCGCACACCTCTCGCGCGCATCGTCGCGCAAGCAACGAGCGGAGTGGAACCAAAGCTGGTGATGATGGCTCCAGTGACGGCCATTCAAAACACGTTGGAACGCGCCGGATGGGGACTGGAAGACGTGGAGTTGATCGAACTCAACGAGGCCTTTTCTGTGCAAGCCGTCGCCATTACCCACGAACTCGGCCTTGACCCGGCAAAGCTCAACGTCAACGGCGGAGCGGTGGCGCTTGGTCATCCCATAGGCGCGAGCGGCGCACGCGTCTTGGTAACCCTGCTGCACGAGATGCAACGCCGCAACGCGCGACGCGGTCTTGCCGCCCTATGTTTAGGCGGCGGCAACGCCGTAGCGATGGCGGTCGAAAGATAAAGAGAAGGATGGAAGCGAAAGGTTGAAGAGTGAAGATAGAAGGCGGAATCCGATAGCGGGATTCAACCTTCAACCTTTCCCCCTCATCTTCTATTTGTAGTTCACATAAACGACTTTGGTTTCGGTGTAAAAATCCATCACCTCGCTGCCAACCTCTCTGCCACCGTAGCCACTCTCTTTTATCCCTCCGAACGGCACATGCGAATAGCCGCCGACGCCAGGGCGATTGACATGCACGATACCTGCTTGCGCCTGTTCGGCAAAGCGCAGCACCTTTCCGACATCACGAGTAAAGACAGTCGAAGTCAGCCCATAACGCACAGCGTTGGCAATCTTGATGGCTTCCTCAAGATCGTGTACGCGAATAACCGAAACGACAGGGCCGAAAATTTCCTCTTTGGCAATCTCCATATCGGGTTGGGCTTCCAGCACGGTTGGCGCGAAGAAGAACCCGTTGCCCAAAGCTCCGTCCTTGAGAGGTGCGCCGCCCGCACAAAACTTCGCGCCTTCTCGGCGACCAACTTCAACGTAATGATTGACCCCGCTCATCGCTCGTGAATCGACCAGAGGTCCAATCTCGATCCCCGGTTCGGTTCCCGCCCCTACCTTCATCGCCAACGCCCGCGCTACCAAGCGGCTGAGAAACTCGTCATACACGTTAGCCGCAACTAAGGCGCGGCTGGTCGCTGTGCAACGCTGGCCGGTAGAGCCGAGCCCTCCCATCACGACGCCATTGACGGCTAAGTCGAGGTCGGCATCTTCAAGAACGATCTGTGGATTCTTACCGCCAAGTTCGAGTTGCAGTTTGAGCAAACGTTCCGAAGCGGCGCGCGCAATCAGTTTGCCGACTTTGGTCGAGCCTGTGAAGGAGATGCCGGTTACCGCTTCGTTAGCGATCAACTCCGCACCCGGTTCGCTGTCGCCGTGAATGAGATTGACGACGCCTTTCGGGATGCCGACTTCTTCCAGTCCGCTAACGAGCGCGGCAGCAGTGAGCGGGGTGAGCGGCGATGGTTTGAGTACCGCCGTATTGCCAGCAATGAGCGCGGGCGCAAGTTTCCACACCGGAATCGCGACGGGAAAATTCCATGGGCTGATGAGGCCGACGACGCCGAGCGGTTGCGGCTTGGAATAACAAAAGACGAATTCTTCTTCCGCCGGATAGACGCTGCCTTCGAGCCGACGCCCCATCCCCGCAGTGTATTCAAGGATGTCCAGGGCGCGGCGCACTTCGCCGCGTGCTTCAGGAAGAATCTTGCCCTCTTCGCGGGTGAGCAGATAGGCAATCGCTTCTTGGTGTCGGTCAATCCAAGCGAGCCAATCGAAAAGCAGTCGCCCCCGCTGCGGAGCTGGCACATTGCGCCAGACTTCGGCGGCACGCGCTGCGGCAACAATCGCGCGCTGCGCATCGGCGCGCGACGAATCCGGCGCCCGCGCGACGAGTATGGATTGATCTGCCGGATCATAGCGATCTGTCCACTTGTCCGTAGGGGATGGCTCCCAGCAGCCATTGATGAAGTTCAAAACTGTCTGGCCGAGTTCGGGAAAGCTATTCATCGGTTGTCTCCTCTTCCGGTTTTCTGCGCGCTGATTATAAAACTCTTACCTGCTGAAGCTGAACCCCTCTCCTTACTTTATGAACGGAATGATCTTTTCCCGATAAAAATTTTTCTCCTGGGTCATCTTGACAGATTCTTAATTTAGAATTATTCTAAGCAGCGTCGTGAGCAAACTACATAACAGATCGGTTGAAACGATGGCGCAATCGCGCGGTTTGAAGATGACACCGCAACGGCGCGCCATTGTTGAGTATCTACAAGCCGCGACCCATCACCCAACGGCGGATGAAGTCTTCACTGCCGTCAATCGCAAATTTCCGATGACATCGCGGGCGACGGTTTACAACACGCTGCACTGGTTGAAAGAGGCCGGGATGGTTGCCGAAGTGTTCGAAGGCGGCGCGGTGCGTTTCGATCCGAACACGGGCGATCACCATCACTTCGTTTGTCGTCAGTGTGGCAAAGTCGAAGATGTGGATTGCGATCTGCTCGGCAGATTGCAAGTTTGCGATTTGCCCGGACAACAGCAAGTTGAGAGTTTTGAAGTGACGCTACGCGGACGTTGTTTCGACTGTCAGAAGAAGAAGTAGCTGGCCTTTCTACAGTCGCCATTTTATTTGCGTGAAGAGCGCCAGCCGATATTTTGAAATCTTACAACAAAGGAGAAATGCAACATGCTTACCATTGGAGATAAATTACCGGAGTTCAATTTACAATCCGTCGTCGGTCTGGAGAAGGGCAAAGAGTTTCAGGAGATCAGCAACGAAACCTATAAAGGCAAATGGCAAGTCGTCTTTTTCTGGCCGATGGATTTCACCTTCATCTGTCCGACAGAGATTGCCGAGTTTGGTCGCCGCAATCAGGACTTTGTTGACCGCGACGCTCAGGTTCTCGGCGTCAGCACCGATTCGCATTTCGTGCATCTGGCGTGGCGCAATACGCACCCGGATTTGAAAGACCTGCCGTACCCGATGTTGGCCGACATCAAACGCGAGCTTTCGACGGCGCTTGGCATTTTGCACAAAGACGCGGGCGTCGCCCTGCGCGCGACTTTTATCGTTGATCCGGACGGCATCATTCGTTGGGCAACTGTCAATGACTTGTCGGTCGGTCGCAGCGTGGATGAAGTGCTGCGCGTGCTCGACGCCTTGCAGACCGATGAGTTGTGCCCGTGTAATTGGAAGAAGGGCGAAGATACGTTGGGGAGGGCTGCGTAATGAGCGCGCTGGAAGTCTTACGAAATCAACTGCCGGAGTCGGCGAAAGACATCAAGTTGAATTTGCAAACGGTCTTTCAATCCACCGTGCTGAGCGCCGCGCAAGTCTGGGGCACGGCGGTCGCTGCCAGCATCGCTTCGCGCCAGGCCGAGTTAGTGCAAGCTGTGTTGGCCGACGCTCAGTCGCAAGTCCATAACAGCATCATCGAAGATGCGAAAGCGGCGGCGGCGCTAATGGGCATGAATAATGTCTACTACCGATTTCGACACATGGTTGGCAAAGAGAGTTATGCCAGCAAACCGGCGCGGCTGCGCATGAATTGGATGGGCAAACCGCTCGGCAGCAAGGTTGATTTCGAACTCTTCTGTCTGGCCGTCAGCGCCATCAACGGATGCGAGATGTGTATCCGTTCGCACGAGCAGGTGGTTACTAACGGCGGGCTGACAGAGGATCAGGTGCATGATGCCGTGCGCATTGCTGCGGTGGTACAAGCGGCGGCGATTTCGCTGGAAATTGGCCGCTATGCAGCAGCGGAAACAACGGCGCAAGCAACCGGATTATAAACCCGTCGGATAAGCCCGTCGGATCGGATTTCGTAGCCGTCGCTGATGGTCTTTATCGCCAACGGTCGTTCAGTGCAGCCCGAAGGGTTGGCAGCGCAAAGGTTGTAAAACCGGTAGGGAGCCGCTTGCGGTCATTGCGCAACGTTGCAATCTGCCGTCAACCGAATTGGTCGCGCAAGCGAGAAGGTCGAGAGATTGACCTTCTCGCTTTTTTATAGCTTGATGTTGTAGAAGCGGATTTTGCTATTGAGGGTTGTGGTGTTCATCCCCAGAAGTTTTGCGGCGCGCGATTGATGGCCGCCCGTAATCTCCAGCGCGCGGCGAATCAGTTCGAGCTGAAAGCGATTCACTTCATCATAAAACGAGATGCCGTGCGACAAGTCAATCTGTGCGGCGATGTGCTGCCCGCCGGTCTGCGGGTGCGATTTCAGAGGATTGGTAATCTCTTCGCGGAGGTCTTCGGGTTGAATCATCTGTCCGCGAGCTACGATGACAGCTCGTTCCATGACGTTTTCCAACTCGCGCACATTGCCCGGCCAGTGATAGCGCTCAAGCAGCGATAAGACTTCGGCATTGAGTTGGTCGGAAAGTTCGCGGGCATTTTCTGCTGCATATTTTCGGATGAAATGTTGCGCCAGCGGCAAGATGTCTTCGCGACGGTCTCGAAGCGGCGGCAAGCTGATCTGAATGACGTTCAGGCGGTAGAACAAGTCTTCGCGAAACGCGCCTTCTTCAACCGCCTGTTTCAGATCAACGTTGGTGGCAGCGATGATGCGAACATCTACCTGACGGCGGGTGGTGTCGCCTAGCGGCGTGAAGTCGCGTTCCTGAATCACGCGCAGCAGTTTGGCCTGCGTCTCCATGGAAATTGTGCCGATCTCATCCAGAAAGATGGAGCCGCCATCGGCGACTTCGAAGTAGCCCTTCTTCGCGGCGACCGCGCCGGTAAAGGCGCCGCGAATGTGGCCGAAGAGTTCGGACTCGAGCAGTTCGGTTGGCAGGTTGGCCGAGTTGACGGTGACGAAGGGTTTATCGGTGCGCGGACTATGATTATGAATGGCGCGAGCGATCAATTCTTTGCCGGTACCGCTCTCGCCGGTCACCAAGATGGTTGACCGCGCCGAGGCGACTTGTTCGACGAAAGCGAGAATCTCCAGCATCTTGTCGCTGTGGGCGATGAACTCTTTGCGGTCGGTGCTGCGTTTGAGCGTTTGCCGCAAGACGCGATGCTCTTCATCTTTGCGACGACGGCGCAAGCCTGCGGCAACGACGCCGAGAATCTCTTTGTTGTCGAACGGCTTGCCGATGCAGTTGAAAGCGCCGCGCTGCCAGGCGGCGATGGCTGTGTCGAAGGTCGCATGCGCAGTGATCATGACGACAACGGCTTCGGCATCGAGTTTGAGAAATTCTTCGAGCGAACGCAGTCCACCGATGCCTGGCATCGAGACATCCAGAAGAACCAGATCGAACGAGCGCTGTTGAAACTTATCCAGACCCTCTTCGCCGGTTTTGGCGAGATCGACTTGATAGCCTTCCGCCGTCAGCAGGCTCTCCAACACATCGCGCATCACTTCTTCGTCATCAACGACGAGGATATTTCCTTTTTTTGCCATAAGCGTGCAATGCTAACAGCTTGTCGCTGACCCCTGCCAGCCCAACCCCATTAGCACATAGCGGGAACGAACTAATCGCTGGCGGCTTGCATCTGCCGCGAAAAGGCGGTGGGAAGTTTGACAGTGAAATGTGTGCCCTCGCCGAGTCGGCTCTCGACAAAGATGCGCCCTCCGTGTTCTTGAATGATGCCGTAGGAGAGTGCAAGTCCTAACCCGGTTCCCTGTCCGACATCCTTGGTGGTGAAGAACGGGTCATAAATGCGCGCGATGTTTTCCGGCGCGATGCCGGAGCCGGTGTCACGAAAATCCACCACTAAGGAAGTGTCTACTAGTCGCGTTTGGATGGTGAGCCGACCCCCGCCGGGCATGGCGTCGCGGGCATTCAAGATCAAGTTCATGAAGACCTGTTGCAGCTTCGCGGCGTTGCCATAGGCGGTAGGCAATTCCTGAGCGAATTGCTTACTGATCTCCAGCCGCGCGTTACGCAGTTGCGGTTCAAGCAGTTGCAGCGTGTCTTCCAGCGTGCGATTGAGATCCATTTCGCGGAATTGCGCGTCGCCGGTGCGCGAAAAGTTCAGCAGGTTATTGACGATTCCCGAAGCGCGCAGGGTTTGCGCGTGAATTTTTTCGAGCAGCTTGTGTTTGGGGTCGCTGTCCGGGATCTGCTCCAACAGCATTTGCGCGTAAGACGAAATTCCGGTTAGTGGGGTGTTGACTTCGTGGGCCACGCCCGCAGCGAGCAAGCCGATGGAAGAGAGTTTATCGTTTTGCACCAACTGCTGTTCGAGGTGGACACGGTCGGTGACGTTTTCGATCACCAACATGGTGCCGGTCACCACTCCGTGCGCAGCTTCAAAGGGCGCAAGCGAGAAATTGAGTGTTAATGTGCGACCGTCGTCAGTGACCAGATTGTATTTGTAGATATGATGCGAGCCTTCCAGCGCCCAGCCGCTTTGTCCGACAGCCGTCTGCACGGTGCCGATCAAGTCGCGGTCAAAGACCGACTCGATTCGCTGACCGAGCGCATAGGCGCGCGGGATGCCGAGAGTCTCTTCCAGAGCGCTGTTCCATGTGGTAATGCGGCCATCGAAATCTACGACGAGGATGCCGACATTGACGCTCTCGATGATGTTTTCGGAGAACTCTTTCAAGCGCGCCAACTCGTCAGCTTTTTCCATCTCGGATTTGTAGAGCAGGCTGTTATCAATGGCGATGGCGACGTAGCCCGAAAGCGATTTCAGCAAATCCGTATCTTCGCTCGTCAACATCGCGCCGGATGTCGAACGCCCGATGCCAAGAATGGCGATCATGCGGTCGCGCACGACGCACGGCACATAGTAGTAAAGCTCGGTGTCGCTGACCGCCGCTCCGGCGTCGGAGAGCGTGAGTTCTTTGTCGTAGTAGGATGAGAACTGTCGCAAGCCATTGGTCTCATCCAAATCATCCGCCATGATGAAGCCGCGTCCGATGGAGCGCACACGCAAAATGTTTTTGATATTCTCCGGCAGTTCGATCTCTCCCGTCAGGCCAATCGCATGGGCTTGTTGAAAGCCGGAAGGCGATTTCGCGTCTTCGATGAAGACGGCGACTTTGCCGACCGAAAGCATCTCTGATAAGCGGTGAACTAGGGAATCAAGCAAGCGCGGCAAGACGGTTGTCTGCGCCAAAGTGCGCGCGAATTCCTGAAGCTGCTTGCGTAATGTATAGCGCTCACCGTAAAACCAGCGGTCAGCCAACTCTTGCAACTTGTTCTTGATCGGCGCAAAGAGCATCGCGACGAGCAACATGCCTGCGACGACGATCATGCGAGTGGTGGTGGAATTCAAATCCGCTTCCGGCCAGATAAATTTGACCAGATCAACGACGCCGAGCAGCACCGCCATATAAATTGCGCCAACCGCTACCGTCGCCAAAATTTGCACAAAGCTGCGGCGGACAATGACATCCACATCCATCAGCCGATAACGCACAATGGAATAGCCGAAGGAGAGCGGAATTAAGATCAGCGGCCCGTAGGCTAGCGTTTCTACGAGGGGCGAGGTTTTGATCTGTGAGAGAAACGGAACCATGTAGAGCACGACAAAGGGCAGCACTGACAGCCCTAACCCCCAGACGATCCATTTCAGTTGCTGGCGGAGCAAAGGCTTTTGCGCACGCACAAAAGTGCGAATTAATAAGGCGCTGGCGATGCCGAAGCAGATTGAGTAGAGAGCAATCTCCCCGATGCTCAATAGATTGCGCGCCTGTACTAATGATCCGCCCGGAAAGACCATTTGACCGTAATGAAAGAGAACCTCAAGAGCAATGAACAATGCGGCGGGCAGGTAGATGGCTGCTTGCATCCACCGTTGTCTCAGCCATTGACCGCGCCCCGAAGGGAAGTTATTGCAGAAGTGCAAAAAGAGCGGGGCTAATAAGGCTAACGCGCCTTTATCCATGACGCTGACCAATTTATCGAGCTTTGTAAACTCCAGCGTCGCGCTGTAGAAATAGACGACGAAAGAGACCAGCGACCAAGCGAAGAAGTGATAGGTCAAAGCGGCGCGGCTCTGTCTGAAGAGGACGAACAGGCCGATGACGAGATAAACAAATCCGATGAAAGCGAGATAGAGTCCGCGCCCGAGATTCTGCGTGCGCGCGATGACCTTGAAATCTTTATCGTAAAGCGGCTCGTCAATATTATAGATGCCTTGCAGCAGAGTATCGCGATGTTCGATGGTGTAGCGCGCATCGTTGCCGACGCCTTGTTTATCCAAATACAGCGAAATGGTTTCGGCGCGGCTAACCTTCTCATATTTATCGCGGTAATAAATGGCGCGCACATAATCGCCAACTTGGATATCGGCGGAGAGCGGTGACTCCGGACTGACCGATCTCGCCTGCACGCCGTTTTCCGTATCCACCCATTCGACGCCATCATCGGCCACTGGGCGGGCGTTCAGCCGGTCGCGGAGATTATAGATGCCGATGATGACAAGCAGAGCCGTGAGTGCCAAAACGGCCACCAGCTTCAACTTGTTTTGCAACTCTTTCATCAGCTAACTCCGCGCCTTACCTCGACGCTTGGTCACATCCATACCAACGCCGATTGATTGTGAAAGTTGTCAAAATCAACCCGTATCAACCCATTATCTGGCTCGCGAATTGAACCTCGGATGATGGGCAATCCAAAACAATTCGAACGAAGCCGATCTTTTCGGAGATCAACGGATGGCTTCCTCAACCAACCCAACGGCTTCTGTTGAGAAGCACCTACACGGGCACAGACGGAAGAACCGGCATTGCGGACATCGCCAGCAAGCAGCAACCTTTAGAATTTCTACTCAACTCCGACAGCTTCTACACTGGAAGCTCGGTTAAAATCTCACGGAGACGCCGACGCGAATCAAGCGATGATAGCGACTGGCCAATAACTCTTCGCGCTCATCGGCGACGGTGCTTTGTTGATTAAGCAGATTGCGCAAATCAACGATGGCCTGCCATTGACCGGGGATAAATCCGGTATTCGGAATCTCTTGCGTCAACGACAGGCTGATATTGGGATCGAAAGTCGCCATCTGACCTTGAAACGGGTCAATGGCAAAGGCCGCTTTCTCCGGCGCGATGCGCAGCACGGTCGAAACTTTCGTTCCGGTGCTGATGAAGTTCGCATCCACTTTGGCAGAGATGACATGGAAGAGTCGGTCTTGAAAGAGTTCATCCGGTTCGCTGATGCCGCGCGCATCGAGTTGCTGTCCGCTGCCGAAGGCATAGCCGACTGAACCGTCCAACACCTTGTTGATATGGCGTTTATAGACGAGGCGCAGGCCGCGCGTTTTGCCGCGTTGCATGGCCGTATGCAGTTGCGGATGGTCGCCTAAACCATCCACAGGGATGGCCAGCAATCCGACGCCATGACCCGACACCGTGTCAAAGAAAGCCATCATCTCAACAGACGATCTGTCGGAGAGAATTTGCTCGCCGCCGAATTGCAGGCGATAGCTGCTGTCCATCAGCGGGCGGTCGCTGGCCGAGAAGGCAACCGGCTTCGGCTCTGAGAAGACGATTTCGCCGGATTCCAGATTGACGCTCTCTTGCTCATCCACAGAAGATCCGGGCAGCAGCGCGGCGAAGAGTTTGGTTCGCGCCGTCGCATCCACAGCAATGCCGAAGCGCGGCACGATGCTGGTGCCGGATGCGCCTTTAGTAAAGCGCGAGAAGTCCATGCCGTAAACGACCAGCACGCGCCCGGAGATTTGCCACGTGTCGGTTGCCGAAACCGAGAACTGTCCGAGGCTGGCGGGCGCATCGCGGCGCGACAGCGTGAATCGCGCATAGCCGAGCGCGACGCTCACGCGATGACGGTCACCCACGTGAGCGGTAGTTAAGGCTTCGAGGCGCTGCGGAGCGTTTTCGCCCGCGCCGATTTGGCCGCTGATGACGAGGTTGGCATCGCGCGTTAGCTGTTCCGAGATGGCGAAATTTGAGGCGACATACGAATTCGAAAAACCTTGCGCCGTTGAAGCGGTCTGACCAAAAGCTTGTACGAAGCCGTGCAATTCGGGCGAGCGGTCGGTCAGGGCGATGGCGGTCGCTTCGCTACCTTCCGCAGGTTTTTTCGCCGCTTCCGTGTGTTGAAAGATGGTGCTGTTGGCGCGCCGTGCCGCATATTTAGGGTCAGCATTGAGAGAGGTCTCTTCGGCCAACGTATTCATGCGCCGCAAGAGGATGGAATCGAATATCGTGACTTTATTGGCGCGCACGTCCGCCGCCAGTTCGACTGGTTTGAAGCCGACGGCTGCGGCTTTCACTTTGTAATGACCGGGCAAGATGCCTGCGGCGATGAATTTCCCTTCCGTGTTGGTATTGGCGCGTTTGATGACCTGCTCCACATCCTCTTTTTCGGCAACGATCACTACGGCTGCGCCAACCAACGGATTGCCACGCCCATCCTTGATGAATCCATGAATCGAACCGCGTGCCGTTGCTGCCTGTGCAGGAAAGCACACGCAAGCGGTTGCGCCGATGGCAACCAGCGTCAATACCTTAAACACTCTGTTCATAAATCACCTTTAGGTTACGGAGGCTTTCGAATCACTCGTAGGCGTCGTTGATTGTAGCACCGAACCGGCACGGTCAAGCAAGCCGGATTTGGCCAACCAGGCCTTCAATTGGGTAGCCGCACGGCCTCTGTGACTGATCTGCGATTTCTCGTCGGGGGTCAGTTCCGCGAAGGTCTTCCCCAACGACTCATAGTAAAAGACAGGATCATAGCCGAAGCCGCCCTCGCCGCGCGGGGCTTCAAGAATCACGCCGCGCGCTTCATCTATAAAGACGACTTCGCCGCCTTGCCAAACGACGGCAATCGCGCACACAAAGCGGGCGCTTCGGTCTTCACCCTTCACCCCTTGCAGAGCGCCGAGCAACTTCATGAAGCGATCACCATCGGTCGCTTGTGCGCCGCCGTAGCGCGCCGAATAGATGCCCGGAGCGCCGCCAAGCGCCTTGACCTCAAGCCCTGAATCATCAGCAATCGTTATCATCCCGGTCAGGCGATGGTAGTAGTGAGCTTTGAGCAAGGCATTCTCCTCAAAAGTTGCACCGGTCTCAATCTCTTCGTTGGTCGCCAGACTGCCCAGCCCCACCACTTCGAAGTCCTGATCGCCCAGCAGTTGATTGAGTTCGGCAATCTTCCCTTTGTTCGTCGTAGCCAGCAACAATTGCATAACCCGCAGTATAGCACTGAGGCTGCCTTGGCGGGCGGCTCGATTTTATGAACCCGCTGATGCCGTATTCTTGCAAATCGGGTGCGGGCAAACACTCTTGAGAAAAAATTTCCGCCAATGTATGTACTTTTTACACAATAACTTGCTTTCTTCATATCGGTTGTATGGGGAGGAGAAGAATAAAGTCCTCAAAATGCTAGGTGTTGTCACCGGAAGATGTAACAAGGGAAGTCTGGCATTCATATTGCTATGTCCTCAGTGGGGCAAGAGATACGGGTGATGACAACATCACTTCCTGTTCTCGATTCTTGGTTACTGGGGTGAGGACAGTAACCAGAAACAAGGCGATGCAGTCTTCCCACGCTGCATCGCCTATTTTTTTGCCCCCTCTCTTAATCTTGTTGACACATCCTCGTGCCGCCGATATGTTCAACCTGCCGTTGACTGAGGTCTGCATGCTGGATGAATACCGCAGCGAGTTTGTCGCCTTTCATTCTGCGCTCACGCGCGAATACTACTTGCACCTATCGGGTCAAAAAGCCGATCTGCATCTCACCCCCATCTATGACCGCTACAGCGACTTATTCTCTCACGGCACGATTGCCCGTTTGCGCCAACACCAAGCGGGCCGGGCAGAGCATTTCGAAACCGAACGCGCGGGGGGGCAACGCCTCATCGCCTTCGCCGTAGAAAATTTTCTGGAAGGCGCAGCCAAACAACTGACGGAGGAGATTAGCCACTACGAAGCCCGCGCAACGCTCGAATGGCGGGGGCAGACCATCACCTTTCAAGCGGCGCTTATCGCCATTAAAAATGAGGCGGATCGCCACCGGCGGCGTGCTCTTTATGAGCAACGCGCCGCGTTAATCGAAGCTTCGAATGATCTGCGAGCCGAGCGACTGATGACGTTGCACGAAACGGCGCGTGCTCTCGGATACCAAGATTATTATCGCCTATATGCCGACATTCGCGGGGTGAACTATGCGGCGGTGGCGCGACAAGCCGAGTCCTTATTGGCGCGCACGGAAGCGATCTACGTCGCGCGTTTGGACGAGGCTTTGCAACGCGATTTGCACATTCGCATTAGCGAAGCCGAACGCGCCGATGCTCTGCGCTTCTTCACTCTCACGCGCTTTGATGAGCACTTTCCTGCGGCTGCGCTGATGCCGGTCTATCGCCAAAGTTTGTCGGCTCTCGGCATTGCGACAGAACGGCAATCCAACATCGTCATTGATTCGGAAGCGCGACCGCGCAAAAGCCCGCGCCCCTTCTGCGCTGCAATTGTAATCCCCGATGAGATCAAACTGGTGGTTTGTCCGACCGGCGGGCAAGCCGATTATCAAGCCTTTTTTCATGAAGCGGGGCACGCACAACATTACGCTGGGACGGCTGCGGAGTTGCGCCCCGAATTCAAATACACCAGCGATTACGCGCTCACCGAAACCTATGCCTTCCTCTTCAACCAATTTGTGCTTGAAAGCGGCTGGCTCAACTCGCTGCTCGGATTTGGCGAGAATCATGATTTCATCCGCAGCGCGATGCTGGTGAAACTGGCAACCGTACGCCGATATGCGGCGAAACTGATCTATGAGTGCGACCTGTATCAGAATGTAGACCTCGCGTGCGCTGCATCGTTGTATGCCGAACGACAGACGCAAGCCCTGCACTTTCAAACCGGCAGGGCAGAGTTCTTATCCGATATGGATGACGGGCTTTACTCGGCCAATTACCTGCGTGCGTGGGCTTTTGAAGTGATGTTGCGCGATCATCTGAGACAGCGCTTCGGGCATGATTGGTGGCGGTCGCGCAGAGCCGGAAATCTTTTGCAAGAGTTGTGGGAAACCGGCGACCGCTATTCAGCCGACGAGATGGCTGCACAGATCGGACTCGGCGCCATTGATTTCGAAGCGATGATCGAAGAGTTCAACGCGGAATTGAAATAAACCGATGACACCGGCTGACCCATCTCGTCTGAACGACGGACAGGTTTCAACAAACTCAAGCTTTGGTTTTGGCAGCGGCTCAAGCCGATGGCCGACTCTGCTTCTTGAATTCTAAATTTCTGAATTCGCTATTCTGACTTCCATCTGCATGCAGACCATCAACGTAAAGCTCAAAGACCGCAGTTATCCGATTCACCTCGCCCCCGATCTGCTCGGGCAAGTGGGCAGGCTGGCGCGCGCGCAGGTTGGCGACAAACCGCGTGCCGCAGTAGTGGTCAGTAACCCGACCGTCAATCGTCTCTACGGCCAAGCGGTCATGCGGTCGTGCCAAGCCGCAGGGTTTCACGCCCACAACTTTTTGATCGGCGATGGCGAAACCTATAAAACCGCCGCCACCGCGCAACTGCTCTATACCTTTTTGATTGAGCGCCGCATTGAGCGCGCCGATGTGATTGTTGCGCTCGGCGGCGGCGTCGTGGGCGATTTGGCAGGCTTTGTTGCGGCCACCTACTTGCGCGGTGTGCCGCTGATTCACCTGCCAACCACGTTGTTGGCACAGATTGATAGCTCTGTGGGCGGCAAAACCGGCATCAATCATCGGCTCGGTAAAAACCTGATCGGTGCCTTTCATCAACCGGCGCTGGTCGTAATTGACCCGCAGACGCTGCACACTTTGCCGCCGCGCGAGTTGACGGCGGGGTTGTGCGAAGCCATAAAGTATGGCGTCATCAAAGACCGGCGGTTGTTCTTGCGTCTCGCGCGCGATCTGGACAAGCTCAAACAACTCGATCAGGAATCGCTCGCTCACTTGATTGCGCGGTCGTGTCAAATCAAAGCTCAGGTCGTCGCTGCCGATGAACGCGAAGGCGGATTGCGGCGCATCCTCAACTTCGGCCACACCATCGGGCATGCCTTGGAAGCCGTAACCCGTTACCGCCGCTTCCTGCATGGCGAAGCGGTCGGTCATGGCATGCGCGCAGCCGCTGTGATTGCCAAAAGACTCGGCCTGCTTGCCGCCGCCGATTGCCAAGCCATTCATGACTTGATCGCGCGCGTCGGTCGGCTGCCGGAGACAAAAAGTATTGCGCTCGATGCTATAATCGAAGCGACATATCGGGATAAAAAATCCGCAGCCGGAAAGGTTGCTTTTGTGTTGCCGGTCGAAATCGGGCGCGTCACAATCCAATCCGATGTGCCGTTGAAAATTATTCGAACAGCCCTCAAAGAATCCTTGTCATAACCTTGTCGTGTTGCCCCCTTGATACGGGCATAGACTGAATCAGAAAATCGTTTTTGAGGGTAAGTTATGGAGTATAGGTTGGATTCTCATCGAGCCAGTGAGCGCGGCGCTGTCAAGATTCAAACAGTGTTGACGTTGGTGCTCCTCGCCATTGCGACATTCATTGTCATCAAGATTGCACCGGTTTATATCGAACAACGCAGTGTGACCATTCAAGCGGACGAGCTGGCGCGCATTACTGCCGTGCGGGCGTTGAAAAAAGAGGAGGTGCAAAAAAATATTGATAAGCTGCGCGGCGAATATGATCTGCCGGAAGGCAGCATCAAGTTAGTATCGCAGCGAGAAGACCACGCTCAAATCGATGTGAAATATCGGCGCACCATTGATTTTTTAGTTACAACCTATGATTGGGATGTGCAGTACACAGCCAGCGGTAAAGTCTTTTAAGCAGTCGGCGCGCACCGCGATTTCAATCTCATCACGTTGACGCCTCATTCTCTCGGCTCTTATGATTTTCTCAGAGCTAAGGAAGGAGCAACGTGGTGCAGTACTTGAAAACAATCGTCTCTCTCGTTTCCCTCTCGGTCTTATTCAGTTCAACTCTGATGGCACCGCTCTTTGCGCAGAGCGGCAGAGGGCGTCCCAAGGTTCCCGTACGGGAACCGGCACAGCCGCCGCCCCCGCCGCCGCAAGTTCCTGCCGCCGCTGCCCTTGCTAAGAAAGAACAGGTCAATAACCTCTCGCGCTTCGTTTTACAAAACGGCCTGACGGTGGTCATCAGCGAACAACACTCCGCTCCCTTGGCCGCCGCCGCTGCCTGTTTTAAGGTCGGCGCTTTTGGGGAGAATGAAACTACGCAAGGCGCATCGCGCCTGCTCGCTAAACTTCTGTTTGGCGGCTCTATCGGCAAGGCAGCGGAGCGCAGCACAGCCGCTCTCCGCGCCCTCGGCGGACAAGCCAACGCCAGCGCGCAATTCGATAAGACTACCTATCAACTCCTTGCGCCACCGGATCGTTTGCTCGACGCTCTTGCTTTGCTCGCCGACTCCTTCCGTGCCCCAACCTTCGACGCCGAAGAGATGCGCCGCGCCGCCGCCATACTGCTCGAAGAAGACAGAAGCAGCCGTGCGGCCATCGAAGATGACGCCGTTACCCGCGCCGAAAACGAGTTCGATTTTGCGACCGCCTTAGCCCGCAAGCGCCTCTACCAAACCGCCGTTAATGATAACCGCTTGGCGCGCGCTGCCTCACTCAACGAAAGCGCCCTGCGCGCGCTCACCCCCGAACAGTTGACAGAGTTTTATCGGGCAAATTATCGCCCTGAAAATCTCACCATCGCCGTCGCTGGCGATGTGCTGACCTTCAACACGCTCGTACACCTTCAACAACAATTCGGCAACTTCGGCGTTGTCGAAACGTCGCAACCTGCGCCAACGGTCGAGGCGACCCCGCCAACGCAAAAGGCCAACGCACAGCCGACTACCAAATCGAAAGCAACCCCCTCGCCTTCAACGACTCCGACGAAACCCACTCCGACAACCTCGCCGACGGGGTCGCCAACCGAAACCAAGCCCGATCCGCAAGAGACCCCCGCTGCACCTGAGCCGGAACCGCCGAAACTGCGCTATAGCTCTGACCGCGCAGACAGCAGCGACGCCATCGTCAGCATCGGGTTTCATACCCCCGGATGGCAGGCTAAAGAATGGGCGGCACTGGAAGTTCTGGCCGCCGTATTGGGTAAAGGCAGAGGCTCGCGTTTACATGGGCTGCTTGTCGATCTGCAAAGCCTCGCGTCGGAAGCGACAGCCGATTATCTGGCGCTCAATCATGCGGGCTTTCTCAGCGTGCAGGTGCGCGTTCTGCCAACGGCGCTCGATAAAGCCGAACCCACTTTGTTCCGAGAGGTGGATCGCTTGCGCCGCGAATTGGTCAGCGAAGGCGAACTGGTGCGCGCTCGTATGCTGCTCGAAAAACGGTTCTATGAACGGCGTGCGCATTACGCGGATTGGGCGGCGATGCTGGCAGATGCCGAAGCAACGACCGGCTCTTTTCGCGCTGCCTTTGATTATGTGAAGACGCTGCGCACCGTGCAGGCGGAAGATGTGCAGCGCGTCGCTGCGCAGTACTTCATCCCTACCAACACGGTCGTCTATGAATTGTTGCCACTCAACGCACCGGCGCGCACCTTTGATGCCGCGGGGTTCGCGCAAACCATAACGGCTTGGGCGCCTGAGTTCGGAAAGCCAATCGAAGCGAAAGCCATTCGCACCGTTGATAAAGCGGCGCAAGTCCCCGTTATTGCACAGGGCGCGGAACCGACAGCCACAGAGTTAGCGGCGCTCGAATCGCTTGAAGCTCTGCCGGTCAAAGATTTTTCTACTTACAATGGGCCGCGCGCCTTTGTGCGCGAAGACCGCTCGCTACCCATCGTCACCACCGCACTGTTATTTCAAGGCGGGCGCGTTGCCGAAGAGGAGGCGACCAGCGGCGCAACCGAATTGATGTTGCGCGCCATGCTCTTTGGCACGCAGCGCAAATCCGCAGCGCAGGTCACACAAGAACTGGAACAACTGGGTACAGAAGTCGCCATTGTCAACGAACCCGACCTGTTCGGCTTCGTTGTCAGCGGCCTATCGCGCAATGCCGAACGCGCCTTGCGCCTCGTGCGCGACATCATTGAAGAACCGGCTTTCAAAGAAGATGATGTAGAATCGGCGCGGGCTGCGCAATTGGGACGGATGCGCCGCAACCGGGACGACGGGTTTGCCCGCGCCCGCGAGTTGATGTTGCAGTCGCTTTACCCAACGCATCCCTACACCTTTCCTGCGCATGGCAAAGAAGAAGCGGTTACCAAACTCACCCTTGAGCAGATTACTCAATGGCATGAGCGATGGATCAAACGCCAACTGCCGTTGATCGTCATCGTCGGCGACACGCAAGGCTCGGCGCTGATCTCCGGCCAGCTTGCCGAAGGTTTCCGTCGCCGAGATGTCGAACAGACTCTCAAGCTCAGAGTGCCGCAACCGGCCAAACCTGCCGAAAAGATCGAATCGCGGCAGCGTCCGCTGAGCGCTGTCGCTTTGGGTTTTGCCGCCCCGAAAGGCAGCGGCGCAGACCTTACCGCGCTGGCTCTGATTGCCAGCGTTCTGAGCGGCAGCAGCGGGCGGCTGGCGCAAGACCTTCACAGCCAACAGATTTTTCCGCGCGCCGTCATTATGCAAACCGAAGCCCTATTGACTGCCGGTACGGCCTATCTCTTTTTTGAAACGGCGCCAGAAGACGAGGCGCGCGCCCGCGCCGCCGTATTGGCTCGGATCGAAAGCCTCGCGCGCACAGGGTTGAGTGAAAAAGCGATGGCCGAAGCCCGCACGCTTGCCGTTTTGCAACAGCGCGCCCGGCTGCAATCTCAGGCACAACGCGCACAAGAGTATATACTGGCCGCGATTTTTCAACGCGAAGCCGTCAGCGTAGACGCCTTCGCCGAACAACTCGAAAAGCTCACGCCGGAAGAGATCAAGCGCGTTGCCGCAACCTATCTGAAACCGGCCATGCTCTATTCGGGCATCGTACGTGGCACCTCGTCGGCCTCTGCGCCGCCGAAATCGAATTGAGCGATCCGGTTAAGCATTAGCCGAATCAGCAGTGCATCGCCTCCGCTTTTGCCTTTTCAACAGGAGGCGCGATGAAGCGCCCGAATCGCTGTTGAGAGGATGTCTGAACGTTCTATTACGGCGACCCGTCTGTAGCTTTCGGTTTATTGGATTTACCGTTGTTGTCCTATGGGCGACTGACTGCCAGAGAGTAATACCGAATTGCTCGACAAAGTGAGAAAACACTGTTGAGAGGCGGTCTTTGACCGCCGTTGCCTCCTCGCCGAACAGCCCGCACTCTCAACCGCAGTGGGAATCGAATTCGTGAGGTCTCCATTCGGATGGGGTTCAAAACCAAACGCGGATCAACACGGAGGCGAAGGCTTTTCACAGAGCGAGGCAGTGTACGCCTATCTATGTGAAGGGAACTTGCCTCAATTCGATTCACCCTGATTTATTCGTGCCCGATTCTTTTCAAGAGTGAAGGTAAAAAGAAAAGGGCGATCCGCAGATCGCCCTTTGAAGATGGCCTGAGTCTGACGACTCAGGGTTGATCGGTGAACCGCTTAACGACGACGGCGCGGAGCGCGGCGAACCGGTCTGCGGTCGTCGGAAGCAGCGGGCGTTTCCGTTGTGATGATTTGCGGTGACGCACCCGCCGCGCACTTCTTCAGCGAGTCAATCCCCGACACATTCGCATCAGCCGGAATCAACCAGAACTCAACTCTGCGGTTGAGGTTCGGGTCGCCGGATTCGTGCGGACAGGTGTCGCCGAAGTTGCGAATCGTGATGCGAGCCGCATCAATGCCCTTCTCGTTCGTCAGATAATCACGCGCGTTGTTGGCGCGAGTGAGCGAGATTCCGACGCGCTCGGATGAATCGCGATGACCGTCAATCACCGTTGAAGCGCGCGGGTCTTGCTGTAATCTGAGGGCGATGTCGTCCAAACAAGCTTTATGCTCGTTGTTGATTCTCGCCGAGTTGAACGGGAAGAAGATCGGGCCGCACAGCGGTACGGGGTTAACAACAGGCGGCGGCACAAGCTTGACAACTCGAACCGAAGTTGAGCAGCTTCCGCCTCCACAAGGTTGATCGCAACGCGTGCGGCTGGTTGCCACATTCACCGTGACCGTGACGTTGGTATCGCCAAGCCCGGTCGTATCGAGTGTGACTTCCGTGCCAGTGGTTGACGACAACTGACCGGCGCTGGTTGACCACGTGTAGCTCAAGCCATCGCCCGTGCCGGTGGCGCGGAAGGTCACGCGGTCACCGTCGTTGACTTGGCTTGAAGACGATGTGACATCGCAGGTCACCGTCGGGCACGGCGGCTCGACGACTTCGAAGCCGGTGTTGCAAAGCGTTTGCCCGGTGGTTACGCAATCGCTCGGACAATCAACCGCCGGAACCGTCGCAATCGCGGTGACGGCTACGGTGTAGGCTCCGCAAGCCAATTGACTGGTCGCCACTTCAACGGATGCGCCGCTGCCGCTGACGGTCACCGGTCGGCCTTGCGCGTCTTTGACATCCCAACGGAATTCGTAGCTGACTTCGTTATCGTTGTACCCCGGCGTCGTCGGGCGAGCGGTCAAGGTCAGGCGTTCGCCGCGATTGACCGTAGCCGATGAAACCGACAACACGCAGGTCGGAGCCGGAGGCGGTGGGCATCTCTTGCGCGAGCCCCATGAGCCGAAGAAGACGAAGCCGTTGGCATCGCTGCCGTCAAAATTGCGGTTGACCGTGTCAAAGAAAGGATTGATGACGAAGAACGGCGGTACGAAGGTGATCTGAGCGCGGAAGACCGGCAACGTGACATCACCTTCCGGGTTGAGCAAGCGGCGATAAGCGCCGCCGAAGGAGATGGCGCCCTCATGGAAGTAGAAGCGGGCGCCAAGATTAAGGTCAGTCGGGTTGCTGCGCAGAATGCTCGGCGTGCCGCCGCCAACAAAGTGCGTGTGAACGAGTTCGGCAAGGAATTCGACGTGGCGATTGGCGGCAATCGAGACGCCGCCGGTCAACAGCAGTTTGTCTCGCAGGTCGAGCAACTTAATGTCGCCTTCGCTCGGATCGTTGGTGTGAATGTAGCCAATGTTTTCATAGGCGCGGAAGCGTTTGCCTTTCGATTCCTGTCCGAACATCAAGACCGGGCCGTATTCCCACTCGCCGGTCGTCGTGCCGCGCGCAATGCCATTGTCGCTATTGATCGGAATCTTGACATAGCCGCCGAGCGCCATGCTGAACCAGTTTTTGTTCGGATCAATGAGGTTAAATTTCGTGCCGACGGTGACATCGCCCGTGCCGTTAGACGATTGGCGCGGCCCGAAGACCGGACGACCCAGATTGTCGAATCCTAAAAAGTCGACTTCGCCAAATCCCCACATATCGTTGTAGAAGGATGGCAGATCGGTTTGAATCAGCGGACCGAGCCCTCTGACCTGTGGGCGATTGGGGCCGCCGGGTGAAAAGACGCTGGTCGGCAGGTTGATCGGCGTGCCGAAGCGTCCGAGCGCCGGGAGGATGCCGCCGAAGATTGCGCCGCCGCCGGGGAAGAAGGCCGCCGATTGATCTTGCCCGCCTACTGCCGGACCGAGCAGTGTGGCCGGATTGCCGAAGAGTCGAGAGGCGTTGAGTTGATAGCCGCTCAAGAGAAAGGGATTGCGCGAGGTATTTTGCTGCCAGGTAACCCAGTTGACCCACAATTCCCAACGATTGGTCAAACCCACTGTGAAGTTGAAGGGAATTTGGTTGATGTCTAAATCACCCGGGTCCCGGTCGAAATTATTCCAGAAGAGCGCAAAGTTGAACTCTCCTTTACACAGGGTTCGAGTTGAAAAAGTATTGAACAGTCCCGTGCCGCCGAGCACGGTCGGTGCCTTCTGCTGCTCGGCTAAGTTGCCGTGTCCATGTTCCTGCGCCCATGCGCCAGCGCAGAGAACGAAAAGCACGAGGACAAGCGTGCATATCCTTTTCGCCGCTTTCATTATTTCGCCTCCTGATGGTTTCATCCGCGGAATGCAGTGCATTGCTATTTCACCTGTCGCCTCTGAACTGCACAGAGGTGAACGACTCAAGACCCCTCTCGGAAAAGCGGGTGAGTGGGGTGGATTGCGATGCGAGCCGTAACGCTTTAGCCTTTCCTGCCAGGCTGAATTCTGATGATGATTGCAAAAGCAAGCTGATTAAGCCCGTTTAACAAGTGTATCTATATACCAGCAAGACTCGTACGGTCAACACTAAATTGAGATTTTTTCCAGTATCGACTGTAACTTACAAGCAATCAGCCGGTCTGGAAAGGCGCAATGGGCGGTCGTGCTTTCCGTCAATTTGATGGCGTTTCTCCACCCTTTCAAGCGTCCGCCGGTTACCCTCCCAAAGGGCTAGGCGTAGATGCCGCGCAAGCGCGTGTCATAAGCCACCCGATCAATCGCCAACATGTAAGCCGCCAGCCGCGTTCCGACATTGTACTTTTCGGCATAGGTCACTACATCATTGAAGCTCGATACCATGATCTCATGGAGCCGTTCATTGACAGTCTGTTCGTTCCAAAAGTAGCCCATGCGATCTTGCACCCACTCGAAATAGCTGACCGTCACGCCGCCCGCATTGGCAAGGATGTCTGGAATGACGAAGATGTTCTTTTCTGCCAGAATATCATCGGCATCCGCCGTCGTCGGGCCATTGGCGCCTTCGGCAAGGATTTTGCACTTGATGCGATTGGCATTGTTTCCGGTGATCTGATTTTCGGTGGCTGCCGGAACCAAAATTTCGCACTCCAACTCTAAAAACTCTTCGCCCGTAAGGTGCTCCGCTTCAGGATAGTCTTCGACGGTCTTGTTTTCCTTCAAGTAGGCCAAAACGGCGGGCACATCAAGGCCTGCCGGATGATAGAGCGAGCCGGTGATGTCGGCCAGACCGATGACTTTGTATCCGGTCTCGTGCATTAATTTCGCCGCCGTGCCGCCGACGTTCCCCGAACCTTGTATGACAACCCGCGTATCGGCAAACGGCAAGCCGAATTTCTTACAGGCCTCATTACAGACGAAGAGCAGACCTCGCCCGGTGGCTTCGCGCCGTCCGCGCGAACCGCCGATCTCAATCGGCTTGCCGGTTACTACCGCCGTGACCGTGTGCCGCGCATGCATCGAATAGGTATCCATAATCCATGCCATGGTCTGTTCGTTGGTGTTCATGTCGGGCGCGGGTACGTCGCGTTCGGGGCCGATGAAATCGAGCAACTCGGCGACGTAGCGGCGCGTCAATCTCTCCAACTCCGTAGGACTCATCTGACGCGGGTTGCAAATGATGCCGCCCTTCGCGCCGCCGAAGGGAATGTTGACCACCGCGCACTTCCAAGTCATCCAGGCTGCCAAAGCGCGCACTTCGTCAAGCGAGACATCGGGCGAATACCGGACTCCCCCCTTGCCCGGTCCGCGCGCGGAATTGTGCTGCACGCGGTAGCCTGTGAAGACTTGATAATTGCCGTCGTCCATCATCACCGGCAGATAGACGGTGATCTCCCGATTCGGCCAGCGCAGAATCGTATAAATGTTCGGATCGAGGTTCAGCAATTTAGCCGCTTCATCGAAACGCTCCATCATGGATTCAAAGGGATTGTCTTCTTCGACACGGCGCAAATCGTCAACGTAAGCAGTGGCCATGTACGTCCTCCGTGAGAATCGGGATTAAGAATGGAAAGGGTGCGAGATGCATTCGCATGGTTGTTCGATTTCGGTGCTGCCAGCTTCCGAAAGTTGGCAAGCGCTTGGGGCTCGCCAAGAGAGGCGTGATTATAGCCGAGCCCTGCGACGCGAGCAACGAGACTTGGTGTTTATTTGAAACTGCCCGGCAAGCGGCGCGTGTAACCGGAGTGTCGGCAGGGTTGCAGGATTCCCTCACGCCTTCGTTGGTTGAGCGCGCGCCGCTTATGCTATGATGACGCGCGGTTGCGTGCAGCGCCCATCTCACAACCGACGGCTGCGAGATCAAGATTTCCGAGAGCGGTTCCTCCCGACGTGAGACGAACCTCAAATTGGGTTGATTGACTATGGCGGAATATATTTGTCGTTTAGGAGCGCCGACCGGCGAAATCATCACCCGCACAGTAGAGGCGACGGTCGAAAGCGAGTTGCGCGCCAAACTCGAACGCGAGGGCTTTCGCGTCTTTTCGATTGCCACCACCGGCGCACCGAACCTGCGCCGCGCTTTCGGTTCCGAAAAGAATGCACGGAAGATCAAAGTCGAAGACTTTTTGCTCTTCAATCAGCAGCTCTCCGCGCTCTTGCGCGCCGGACTGCCCATCCTGCAAGCCATCGGCATTCTCCGCAAACGCGTACCCAACGAAGTCTTACGCCTCGTACTCAGCGATGTCGAAGAGAAAGTGCGCGCCGGACAGGCGCTCTCGCAAGCCTTCGCTGCCCAAGGCGACACCTTCCCGCGTATCTATATCGCCTCGATTCTGGCGGGCGAACGCTCCGGCGCTTTGGATGAAGTTCTGCTGCGCTATGTCAGTTATCAAAAGACGGTCACCGAAGCGCGGCGTAAAATTAAAAAATCCCTCTCCTATCCGATTGTCCTCATCAGCGCTTCGATCATTCTCGTGACCCTGCTTTCGACCTATGTCATCCCGAAATTCATGCAATTGTATGCCGGAGCCGGAGCCGATGCCTTGCCCACCATTACCGTCATTGTGGTCAGCGTCGCCGGATTCATCAGCGGCAATCTGGCCTGGCTGGTGCCCCTGATTGCCGGGCTGGTGATTGCTGCCTTGCTCTGGCGGCGCACGCCCAACGGCAGATTCACGATTGACAAATGGATTCTCAAGACCCCTGTGGCCGGAGAGACCATTCGCATGTTGACGACAGCGCAGTTCACGCGCAGCTTGGCGACTTTGCTGGCGGGCGGCATCACCCTGCCGGAATCGGTGGAGATTGCCAGCGAGTCCATCACCAATCGCGCCCTGCGACGGGCTAGCGAAGGGGTGCTGGCTGGCATCCGCGAAGGCCGTCCGTTTACTGAGAGTTTGGCGGCTGCCGGATGGATCTCTGAACTGGCGCTCGATATGATCGGCGTCGGCGAACGCTCCGGCGCCCTGCGCGAGATGCTTGATGAAGTGGCGAACTTTTACGACTCGGAAGTGGATGTGCGCCTCAATGCCATCACTACCTTCATTGAGCCGGTGATCTTGATCTTTATGGGCGGACTGGTGATGACAATTTTGCTCGCGATGTACCTGCCGCTGTTTTATATGATCGGCAATATGGGACAGAAATGATGACGGAAGGAATAGAGAATTCAAGAATTCAGAATTCAGAAGGCGGAGACCGAATGGCCGCGAGTCCGCTTCTTGCGAGTCCGCTTCTTGCGAGTCCGCTTCTTGTGCCGACTACCCTGTTCATGCTGAATTCTTGAATTCTGAATTCTCTATTCCTTCTTTAACGGAGCAACGAATGGCTGAGAGCAGCGAACCGAACCGCACGCAAAACGGTAATGCGACCAATGCGGTCGCGCTGGCGACGAATGCGAAAGAGGCGTCTGCCGAAGTGCGGCAGGAAGAAGCCACAGCGCGCGAACTAGCGCGGCGCTATCGCTTGCCCTTTTTGGCGCTCAACGCGCAGGAACTCGATTACCACTTGATTCATGAACTGCCGGTTGACCTGATGGTGCGGCACGACTTCATCCCGCTGCGCCGCGCAGACGATACCCTATTCGTCGCCATGGCAGACCCGACCAACCTCGATGTGCTCGATGAGTTGGAAGCCCAGTTGGGAGTGCGCCTCAAACCCTCTGTCGCCACACGCACCGCCATTGAGGAAGCCTTAAAACGCGGCGATACGGCAGCCCGTATTTTGCAAACCGCGACGGCGGGGTTTCGCACCGACTCGATGGCTTTATTGCGCGAGACCGAACAGGGCGAAGAGGTGTTGGACATGGATCGGCTGGCCGCCGACGAAGAGATGTCACCGATCATCAAACTCGTTGACACAGTCGTCCTCAACGCCCTCGAACGCCGCGCCTCCGATATTCACATCGAAACGCGCGACAGCGATGTTGTCGTCAAGTATCGCATTGACGGCGCGCTCTATCGCGCTGCCGACCCCATTGACATCACCCATCATCAAACCATCATTCAACGCATCAAGGTCATGTCGGAACTCGATATTGCCGAACGCCGCGTGCCGCAAGACGGACGTTTTCGCATGCGCATTCGCGGGCGCAAGATTGATTTCCGCGTCTCGATCATGCCGTCCGTACATGGCGAAAACTGCGTCATCCGTATTTTGGACAAAGAGCAGATCAACGAATCCTTCCGCGAGTTGAATCTCAACGTCGTCGGCTTCGCGCTACAGGATTTGAAGAAGTTCCGCAAGTTCATCGCCGAGCCCTACGGCATGGTGTTGGTGACCGGGCCGACCGGATCAGGCAAGACGACGACCCTCTACGGCGCGCTCAACGAAATCAAGAACGAAGAAGATAAGATCATCACCATCGAAGACCCGGTTGAGTATCAGTTACAAGGCATCACCCAGATTCCGGTGAATGAGAAGAAAGGGTTGACCTTCGCGCGCGGCTTGCGTTCGATCTTGCGTCACGACCCGGACAAGATCATGGTCGGCGAAATCCGCGACTCGGAGACCGCGCAGATTGCTATTCAATCGGCGCTCACCGGCCACTTGGTCTTCACCACCGTGCACGCGAATAACGTGATTGACGTAATCGGGCGCTTTCTGAATATGGGCGTCGAACCGTACAACTTTGTCTCGTCGCTCAATTGCGTCTTGGCGCAACGCCTGGTGCGGATGCTCTGCATGCATTGCAAACGCCAGTATCAGCCGACTGATCAAGAGATCATAGAATCGGGGCTCAACCCCGACAAATACCGCTCGCAGATTTTTTATACGGCGACCTCATGCGAGGTCTGCAACTTTACGGGCTATCGCGGGCGCACGGCGATTCACGAATTGCTCGACGTGACCGACAGCATCCGCGAGATCATTCTCGAACGGCGACCGGGTTCCGAAGTGCGACGGGTAGCGCGCGCCGAAGGGCTTACTTCGCTGCGCGAATCGGCATTGGCCAAAGTCTTTGCCGGAGTGACAACGCTGCACGAGATCAACCGCGTCACCTTTGTGGAGTGACGAGCGACAAACTGGGGAAAGAATTCAGAATTCAGAAGGAGAGCGGACGTGGCAGCGATGCCGCTTCTTGCACAGACCTCCTTTCCCCTGTGAGTCCTTGCGCGTCACTCTTTCGATTTATTTTGAAACCGATGCGTGATAGAGTGGTTTAACCGAAGAGAAGTTATCGAGTTAGCAGGCTGCGAGCAAGCGAAGACCGTTCGAGTAGCAGCCACGCATAACGCACTGAGCGAATGCGGGAAAGAGTTTTCAGACGCGCACTCCCTGTCGGATAAAACAAAATCGAGGTTGTCATGATGGTAAAGCGTTTCGTAAGACTTCAACAGATAACGGCGATCATGCTCGCCCTGCTGCTGGCCTTGCCGCTGACGGCTCTGGCCAAAGACGGCAAGAAGTACTTCAAACAAGGCGTCAAATACGAAGAGAATCGCCAGTGGGACAAAGCCGCCGAGCAATTCGCTCTGGCGGCGGCGGAGAAGCCCTCGAACATCGAATACCAACTGCACCTGCAACGCGCGTTGGTCAACGCCGGAGCCATGCTGGTTGAGCGCGGCGATTTGCTGGCGGAAAAGAAGGATTACAACGCTGCTTACCAAGTTTATCGTCAGGCCTTCGCTTATGATCGTGCCAACGAACTTGCCCTCATCAAGATGCGCCGCATGCTCGAAGCCCAAGGCTTACCGCTCGATGGCTTGCCGAGCAGCGACGACCCGTCCGGGCCGCAATACAAACTCAAGGGGGATGTCAACAAGGCCTCTTCCAAACCCGGCGGTGCGCAGAGCATGAAGGTTCAACTGCCCGGCGTGCCATCGCGCAAATTTCGTCAGACCGATGTCATCTATCGCGGCGACAACTTGATGACCGCCATCGAACAATTGGCGCAAACCATCGGCGTCAATGTGGTCTTCGAAGATCAGACTTCGAACCTTCTGCGCTCAAAGAAATTGGTGCTCGAACTGCGCGGCGTGACCTATCCGAAAGCGTTGGAGATCATCCTCAAAACCAATAACCTGATGTATTCGCAGATTGACACGCGCACCATCGTCATCGCGCAAGACAATCCGGCCAATCGCACGAAATACGATCCTCATTATGTGCGCACCTTCTATCTGAAGAACGCCGACGCCAACGAAGTTCGCACCGCTTTGCAACAAGCCTTTCAAGGCACCGGTCCGGCCAAGCCGATGATCCCCATCAAACACCTCAACGCCTTGATCGTGCGCGACACCTTGCCCAATCTGGAGTTGGTTTCGTCGCTCATTGATTCGCTCGACAAGAGCAAAGCGGAAGTCCTTATTGATGTGAACATCTACGAAGTCTCGCACGACAATATGGTTTCGCTGGGCAATCAGTTCAATCCGTCCAGCGCCACCAGCAGAGGGTTGGTCAATCCGGGATTGAATCTGCTCGGCGGTATCGGACAAAACATCACTGGCGGCACGCGCATGCTGACCGGACCCCTAGGTTTCGGACTTGGCATCCCGACCAGCGCCATCAGTTTTTTTCAAGACCGCAACAAAGCGAAGTTGCTCGCCTCCACTCAGGTA
>CAYXVU010000056.1:0-29371 GCA_964468725.1 uncultured Clostridia bacterium | reverse complement strand
TTCAGATGTCTTTAAGGACACCATCAATGTTGTCTGGCGGGCATTCAATACGAAAGCATTTAGACCGGAAAGATCCCTCAACGCGGCGGTCTTTGATTCTGTTATGGTAGGCATTGCCAACCGATTAGAGAGCGGCCCCATTGATAATGGGCATGCTTTAATAGAAACCTATGATCGGTTATTCGAAGATCGAGACTATCGAAACGCCATATCTTACTCAACCTCAAATGAAGCAAGTGTAGAAACCAGAGTCACGAAATCGATCAGTGCATTTGCTGCTCTATAGATGCGCAACCAAAAGCTAACAAGTGATGTTCAGAGACTTCGTGAGCTTTTTCATAAAACCAATGCGGCTTGCGGAAGCGATTTTGAGATGCGCTCGCACTGGGCAAAGTATTTGTGTATTTTGAGTGCAGGCTTCCTTGAAAACGCAATTGAGGAGGTTTACGGAGATTTCGTTCGTGTGGCGGCAAGCAAACCAGTTGCCGACTACGCTACCTCTGTCCTTTCTAGGATCCAAAATCCGAATGCCACTCGATTCATTGAGGTCGCTCGCTCGTTTAGGCAGGATTGGGGGGTAGCTTTGGAGGCCTATGTCAATCAAGATGGTCGCCGCGAAGCCATAAATTCAATCATGAAGAATAGACATGAAATTGCACATGGGAAATATTCAGGGATAACGATTGCACAGATAAGGGACTACTTTGATAAAGCAGTAGAAGTTGTGGAGTTTATAGAGCATCAATGCCGAGCGTAAGATTTTCATATCAGCGATCTTTAGTGTTATCAGATTATCTTGAAGGATTTGAATGGTTACCCGCCGGTTTCCCTAAACGCCTTGATGGCGGGTTTGAGCGATTTATCGAGCGCGTTGAATAGGTGTTCGCGGTGCAGCAATGCTGTGAACTGCGCCCCGAATAGCATAATCACGCTCGAAATATAGACCCACGACAATAAAGCTACGCCTGCGCCGATGGAGCCGTACAGCAAGTCGTAGTGAAAGTAAGGAATCAAATAGGCGAAGCCGAATTTCGCCGCTTCCCATAAGATGCCGGTGATCGCCGCGCCGGTTAGCGCTTCGCGCACCGTGACATCGGTGTTCGGCAGCCAGTAATAGAGAATCGTAAACAAGATGATCGTCAGCATCACGCTGACGACAAAGAAGATGATCTGCCAGGCGAAACCGGAAAGCGCCGCCAGTTCCGGCCCTACATTGAGCGGTATGGTATCGGCCGCCGAACGCACAGCGGCAATAATCGCGGCCACGACAGCCGACAATGCCAGCAAGACAAAGACGATGCCCATCAGTGCGAAGTTGACCGCGCGCCCGCGCAGAAACGGACGCGGGTCGGTACACCAGATGCGATTGAGCGCCTTTTCAATCACCGTCACCAACCATGACCCCGCCCACACCAATACGAAAAAGCAACTGAGGATCAGACTCGGCGATACTTCGGTCATGTATTCGAGGTTTTTGCGAACGAAGGCGTGTGTGCCCGGTAAGAATTGCAGCACCTGTCCAATGAGATAGGTTTCGACTGCTTCCGGCCCGACCAAGCGATTGCCGAAAGCCAGCAACAGAATCAGAGTCGGAAACAACGCCAACATTGAAAAATACGACACCGCGGCTGAAGAAGCCGTCAAGTCATTGTCCATAAAGGCAACGAGGCTGCGCGAGAGAATCTTCCAATTGGGCGCTTTGGTCATCGCTTTGGTCATCATCCAATGTTTCCCTCAGCCAGCAAATAGGTTTCGCGCAGCGCCTATCATATCGCGTTCGCCGCGAATTGGCGAAAGTCGGCGGCGAAATCTGTCTCTTGGCTCGCTTCTGAACAAGCGCCGTGACCGCCTGCGGTGGTAGAATCTCGTGCGGCTGTCAGCCAATGAATCTCAGCAAAAGGGAGTCACTATGCGAACTCTGCTCTCCAGCGGCGCTGCCGTCATGGATGCCGCCGAAGCCGATCAATGCGAAGGCACGCGGCGCTTTCGCGTGACCGTATCCAATGCCTTGGGAGCGCGCGACATCGCGCAAAGCATCAGCTCTTATGCCAAAGGGATTGCCCCGACGCGGCGCAATCCGACCAGCGAAGAGACGCTCTACGTTACGCGCGGCGCAGGCCGCTGCACGATTGACGGGCATACCTATGAACTCTCTGTGGGCACGGGCGTCTACATTCCGCCATCGAGTGTTTATCAAATCGAAAACACCGATGCCGATGATCTGGAGATCGTAAGCGTCTGCTGCCCCGAAGACGCTCACGCCGAGGTCGGCGTTGCGGCGTTGCCTGCGGCGAAAGCCGACAAACCTGCGCGCACAGTTGACGAACGCAATCAGAAAGCGATACCCGTCAGCGACCGCACCTTCAAATATCTGGTCAACAAAGAGGTCGGTTGCCAGCGCATCACGCAGTTTGTCGGCGTCATTCCGCCGGGTCGCGCGCCCATGCACCATCATACCTACGAGGAAGCCATCTATATCTTAGCGGGCGAAGGAGAGGTGCACACCGAAACGGGCAGCGCCGCGTTTTGCGCCGGATCGAGCATCTATTTACCGCGCGGCGTGCGCCACACGTTGGAAAATACTGGTGCGACCGATGTCATCTTGCTCGGCGCCTTTTATCCATCGGGCAGCCCCGGCGAGGCTTACGAGAGTTGAGCGATGAGGGTGAAAGGAAAAGAAGAAAGCCATGAAGCAACCGCCTCATGGCTTTCTCTTTTTTCTCGTTCTTTGTCAGCGTTTCTTTGGCGAGCGCCAAGACAAGGCTGCCGCTAAGGGTTTGGCTTCCGCAGGCATAGGAACCTGATCGGTGAAGAGAATGGTTTTGGCGGGTATCTCTTTGCGATAGAAATCCTGGTTATCGTCTTTATCGGTTTTGACGACCGTGCCTTCAAGCGACACGCCAGCAAAGAGCCCTTTGGCGCGCGAGTAGGTGAGAATCTGCGCGTCCATCCGAACATTGGTTTCCGCAGAGGTGCGGCGACCGACAGGGCCTGCGGCTGCCGACGCGTCTGCGCCGAGAGTGAATTTGTCTTCTAACAGCTTTTCCAACCCTTCGCGGTTCATAATCAGCATCACCAGATCAATCTGTTGAAAGCCGATTTGCAAACCGACGCTGCCGCCTTCGGCAACGATGAAAGAAGGGGCGCTCCAGTTCCGATTCGGCCTGCGACACATCACCACGCCTTTGCCATAGCGCCCGCCGAGCCCCAATCCGCCTTTTTTCAATCCGGGTACGATGGCGATGCATTCGGCTTTGTCGAGCAGGTCTTCGGGAATGGCCTTATCGGGCGTCTTCATAATCTCCTGAAAGACCGCCCCGGCGCGTTTCAATCGTTCAACATCATCTGAACGTTCATCTTTGGCTACGGTCACGACCGCAGACCAAGCGAATACGAATAACAGAAAAGAAATCATGACTCGTCTCATGGGTTGCACCTCCGTTTGTTGCGCGAGAATTTTTTATGGCTACGCTGGCAACTGCTCAACATCCTGCCCTGTGCGATGCAGGCTTCATCATAGCCAATCGCCCTGCTGCTTGCCATTGATTGCTGCGAGGAAGACGAAGAAGGAGATGCCGCGCGACAGTCAGCTTTCAAAGAGAAGCGGGCGCGGATGAACCCAGAAGTAATGGATAGTCACGGATTCGCTGATCGCCTCCCTGCTCGTCCATCTCCTCTGCGGACATCCGCGCCCGATCTCCTTACCGAATGTCAGGCTCAATCAGAAGCTGACTTAAATGAAGTTCAAGGTCAGATCGCGTCCGAACGTGAAGTTGGGTCGCCGACGTTGCTTGAGCGGTCGCGCGCCGGTTTGCGAGAGCGCCGTCACCAGCATCGGCATGGCAATCGTCGGATCGCAGAGTACCGAAATCGTCTTCGCATCTTTGGCCACCCGCCCCCAGGTCTGCGATTCTGTGAAGCTGCGCCCGGCAGTGGCGCTCGCTTCGGGCAAGTCCAAGCCGATCTGCAAGGCGTATTTGTGGCCGCGCGCCGATTGTTTGAGCATCGAAGCGGTGACTTCGATCTGCTGTAAGAAGTTATTGGGCGAGCCGCCGCCAAACATTACCAAACTGGTCGAAACCGAACGCGAGACGATGTAGGAGGCTTCGACCATGTCCTGAATGACATCGAGTTGAAACGGATTTTTTCGATTGATGCGCGATGATGCGATGCCGACGGTGATGGCGGAATCAGCGACGCTCGGACAGAAGACCGGCACTTTGGCTTTGTAGGCGGAGGTCAGAATGCCGTCTTCGGTGGCGATTTCGGCAAGCTCGCGTCCGAGTAGGTGTAAAAACTCGCGCGTCGAATAGGGGCGCGAATGATCCATGGTGTTGGCGAAGTTGCCGACCCACTCGTCGGCTTCCCGATATTCATGTTCGCTTGCCCATACATCGTGAATGCGCCCGACCTGCGCGTCTTGCAACTCGACGTCGCTGGCGTTAGTGCCCGCCTGATAGTGATAGCGTCCCAGCGTTTCGTGCAGATCGTGAAAGAGGTTGCGCCCGCTGGCCACGACGACATCGACGAAATGGTTTTTGATCAGATAGGAGATCAAGCGGCGCATGCCGGAAGCGACCAACGCGCCCGACAGACCGAGGAAGATGGTCGAACTCTCCGCCAACATCTCCAACCAGAGATTATGGGCGTCGGCCAAAGCGCGGGCTTGAAAGCCTGCACCTTCCATCTTCGATAGAATGCCGGTGATTGAACGATCACGGTCTATCTGCACGGGTCGGGTAGGATTGGTTAAATACTTCGCGCTCTTTTGTTTTCTCATCATCACAGTATTGATACCTCGATCTTCTGTATGGATTGCGAACCGCTTAGCGTCTGCGGGCTGCACCTTATTCGAGATAGGTGTAGCGGCTCAGATCGCTCTCATACTGACGAATCATCTCCTCAGCGTCACCCTCCGTCACGGCTCCAACGGAGACGCGCTCTTTCATCAGCCGTCGGAAATTCTCCCATGCTTGCCCCTTATCGTACCGCGCAAAGCTCAGCATATCGCCAACTCGCGCCCCGGGCACAATCTTTTTTATGTGATAGCGGCCTTCCGTATCAATGATGACATGCGCTTCATTGGGCTGACCGAAGAGATTGTGATAGCTGCCCATCACTTCCTGATAGGCGCCGACCAGAAAGATGGCGATGTAATAGGGTTCGCCCGTGAAGGGATGCAACTCCAGCACCTCTTTCACGTCTTTGAGGTCAACGAATTTATCAATGTGGCCATCGGAATCGCAGGTGATATCCACGAAGGTGGCGTAATCCGAAGGCGGCTCGTTGAGGCGATGAATGGGCATGATGGGGAAGAGTTGATCAATCGCCCAATGGTCGGGCGCCGAGCGAAAGACCGAAAAGTTGCACAGGTACTTCGACGCCAAAATCTTCTTCAACCCGTCGAACTCTTCTTCGTTCACCTTCGCGCCTTGGGCAAACTTCGAGGCGCGCTCGCAGACTTGCCAAAAGAGCACTTCGCCTTTGGCGCGTTCTTCGAGGCCGATCAGTCCGAGATTGAATTGGGTGTGCAATTCATCTTTGTGATCGAGCGCATCGTGATAATACTCGCGGTAATTTTTCACGCTGATATCGTCGTAGAGCGCTTTGAGTTCGGTGACCACTTGCGGGTCGTCATCGGTCACCGAAACTTCCGGGTGATCGTCAGCAAAAGTCTCAATCTCGTCACGGATCGACGTGACAAAGACAGCGTGATAAGCCGACATCACGCGACCTGACTCGGTCACCAGATTCGGTTCGGGAACGTTTTCATCTTCGCACACCGACTTGATGGTGTAGACGACATCGTTGGCAAACTCTTGAGTGGTGTAATTGACGCTCGATTCGAAGGTCGTCTTCGAGCCGTCATAATCCACCCCCATGCCGCCGCCGATGTCGAGGTATTCAACGTCAATATGCAATTGGCGAATCTTGGCATAGACGCGCGCCGCCTCTTTCATCGCATTTTTGACGCGCTTAATGTCCGTAATCTGCGAACCGATATGAAAGTGCAAGAGCTTGAGCAGATCGGTCATTCCGGCTTCGCTGAGCAGGCGAATGCATTCGAGCATCTCCGAAGGGGTCAGCCCGAACTTCGCCGACTCGCCCCCGGACGAAGCCCACTTGCCAGACCCTTTGGAATAGAGCTTGGCGCGGATGCCGATCATCGGGCGCACGCCGGTATTTTGCGCGCGGCGAATGACCATCTTGAGTTCATTAAGCTTTTCCACAACGATGACCACGCGTTTGCCGATGCTCGTGCCCATCATGGCCAACTTGATGAAGGCATCATCTTTGAAGCCGTTGCATATGAGCAGAGAGTCGGGCGCTTGATCGAGCGAGAGCGCGGCATACAACTCGGCTTTCGACCCGCATTCGACTCCGAAATTATATTTGCTGCCTTCGCGTAAAAACTCTTCGACCACCTCGCGGCGCGGATTGACCTTCATCGGAAAGACCGGAAAGTGGCCGCCCGTGTAAGTGAATTCGCGCGTCGCCTCTTGAAAAGAGCGGTGCAGTTTTTTGAGCTGACTGGTCAGAATTTGCGGGAACCGAAGCAGGATGGGAAGCTGTAGTTTGCGTTGCTCAACCAGATCATCTATGAGTTCTTTTATATCTACAGATCGAGGATCGCCCTCGGCAGGGCGTACGGCTAGGTGTCCTTTTCGGTTGACCTCAAAGTATCCTGCTCCCCAGTTTGCCACACCATAGGTCTCAACGACCTCTTCCAGTGTGAAGTTTTTCATCTAATGACCTTCTCCGCAGGATGTACAAGACTGCAACAGAGAACCTACAGCGTTCTCGCATAAGCGAGTGACTGTACCAAATGAAGCCTTTTAGTGTCAAAAACTTTTTCTTTCCACCGCCGGACAAACGTTGTCAGCACTCAGCTTGAACTGCTTGACCCGATGGTATATACTCGCCCACCTGTATCGAGTTTTTATGGGTAGCGCCGCAGGATTGCGCTCACCGCTTTATATCTCCAAGCCTTTGGTTGCATCATCAATCCGAGGCGCGCATTAATGCGTTTATGGCCCCTCGCAGTCGCTACCGGTTCTCCCTGACTGATGAGGTCTGAGCAGCAAGAGGTTTGCATGACTTGTCGGGCGTTTCTCTTATGCGCCGTCGTGTCGCTATGGTTGTTTGCTACCGCGTCCGCTCATACCCCTAGCCAGACTTTCGCCACCCCAACTGCGGACTTCGCGTGGGCGAATGGCTATACCCTCGTCCTTGTAGACGCCGATTCACTCGAAGAACTCAATCAGGCGCGTGCCTTCATTCTCGCGGCGGGTGGCGATGTTGCCATCACCTTGCCGCCGCACGCTTTGCTCGGCTGGATCAGCCCGGAAGTGGGTGAAAAGATCGTCGGCAAACAGGGGATTCGCTCGCTTCATCGCACCCCCCTACGCTCCATTCCGAGACGCTTCAATGACCGCGATACCCAATTCGCCATCAAGGTCTTTAATGGCATCGTCTCCGGGCAGAGCGTGCGGCAGATGAAGGCCGAATTTCAAAGCGCACGACAGCGCGGCGACGACCGTCAGCCGGTGCGCGATTGCTCGGCTCCGCAACCGCAGATCAACCGCTCCGATTACATCCGCAACTTGCAATTGCTGGGCGCTGAAAAATCCCTCGCCACGCTCGAGTCGCAGGCCACTCTCAGCCCGCAGTTTTTAGGCGGCTCGGATGTGATGGACGGCACGGTTGCGCTGGCCGTCTTTTTATTGGAGAGCAACGGAACGCGTGACCTCAATACCTATAACTGGACAGCCGCCGATCAACAATCGGTCATTGATCAGATTGTCAACGCCGCCAATTGGTGGGCGGATCAATCGCGCGCCTTCAACTTGGCACGCCCCCTGCGCTTCACCTTCAAGTTTTTTACTGCCGATAATCCGGCTTGCCAGATCGGTTATGAGCCAATCTTGTACGAAGCCCGCGTTGCCAATCTCTTTGTTGATGCGGCGATGAATAACATCGGGCTGACAGAGGGTGATGTCTTCAGTAAAGTCGCCGCCTACAATCAGAGCCTGCGCGCAGAGATGGGAAGCGATTGGGCCTACTCCGCTTTTGTCTGTTACAACCCGCCGCCGACCAATACTTCGTTTCGTGACGGACGCGCGTCGTGGGCTTATCTGGGTGGCCCGCACACCTTGTTGCTTTATCGCAGCTTTGGTTGGGATTTCTTCCGCCTCTTTATTCACGAAACCGGGCATATCTTTCACGCTTGCGATGAGTATTTTGCGCCGGGTTTTCAAACCTGTAGCTGTACCTGTGTACCCGCCGTGCGCCCGCAAGCCGTCAATGCCAACTGTCAGGATGTCGCCTGTAACGCCAACTCTATCCCCTGCATGATGCGGGTCAATGAACTCTCTTTGTGTTCGTTCACGGTTGCACAGATCGGCTGGACCAATGAAGTGCCGCAGCAAGTGCCGAATGCGCCAACCGGACTGGTCGCGGCGGCGGCCTCCCCTACGCAAGTCAATCTGGTCTGGCAAGACAATTCGACCTCCGAAGACGGCTTTCAGATCGAACGGCGCGGCGGAGCGAGCGCAGAATTTGCGCCGCTTTCGGTCGTTCCGGCTAATATCTCGCGCTTTACCGATGCCGCAGCCTTGCCGAATACCGTCTATGCGTATCGCGTCTATGCTTTCAACCTCACGGGGCGTTCGGCCAATTCTCCCGACACGCAAATCGTAACGCCATCGGTTTCCACATCGCTTGCGGTTGCCACGTCGGACTTCCCCGATGCGACCGTCGGAGTCCCCTATAGCCGCACGCTGCTGGCCACAGGCGGAACCTCGCCGTATGCTTGGTCGCACGACAGCGGCACGCTGCCGCCCGGACTCACCCTCTCGCAAGCGGGCACGCTGGCCGGAACGCCAACCGCCGCCGGAACCTTCAATTTCGTCCTCCGCGTCATTGATGCTACAACGAGCAGCGCCACGCGCGCCTTGACCATCATCATCAAACCAGTCGCGCCGCTCACGATTACAACGGCACAACTGCCGCGCGGTTCGGTCGGCACCACCTACAGCCAGCAACTCGGCGCGACCGGCGGGCAGACGCCCTACTCGTGGTTCCTACACGCTGGCAGTTTGCCGGAAGGGTTGCAACTCAGTCCCTCCGGCGTCATCTCCGGTATTCCGGAGAGAGCTGGAAGCGGAACCTTCACCCTCCGATTAGCGGATGCTTCGGGCGCTGCTGTGACCGCGAGCCTGTCGCTGGCCATCAATCCGCCAGCATTGGTTCTCAATGTCGAAACCGCCTCTTTGCCCGATGGCGTTGTCGGACAGGACTATGTGCAGAACCTACAGGCCGCAGGCGGCACACAGCCTTATCGTTGGGAACTGACGGCGGGCAGATTGCCCGATGGTCTGACGATGAATGATGCCGGTCGCATCGAAGGTCGGCCAACGACGCAGGGCGATTTCACTTTCGACTTGAGAATCACCGATCAAAGCGGACAGACAGCCAACAAGCAACTCAGCATCGAAATTGATCCCGCGCCGCAATTTACCATTCTCACGCCCGCTAATTTGCCGGTTGCAGCCGTCGGCCTTCCCTATCGCGTCGAGTTGCAAGCCACAGCCGGAACGGCTCCCTATAAATGGATTCGGAAGAACAAACCGAAATTCGGTATTCTTCCCGATGGCATCACTCTGGCTTCAGAGGGATTGCTTTCGGGCACGCCGACCGCGCAAGGGGTCTTCAACTTCACGATTCGTGCTAAAGATGCCACTGGCAAACTCGCCGCACGCCCCTTCGTCATCGAAGTCGGTCCTCCTCCTCCTCCTCTGTCCATTCGCACGGAGACGCTGGCCAATGCGACGCAAGGAGTCAATTATCGCTTTCAACTCGAAGCCGGGGGCGGCGCGCCTCCGTATCGCTGGACGCTTGAGAGTGGTACGTTGCCTGTTGGAATGACTCTGAGCGAAACCGGACTGATTTCCGGCAGATCGAACCTGCTGGGCGCAACCGCTTTCGTCGTTCGCCTGACCGATGCGCTCGGCACGCTGACGACCAGACCGTTCATCCTCAATATCATTGCGCCGCCGCCGCCGCTGGCCATTCAAACCGTGAGCTTGCCTGAAACCAGCGCTGAGCGACCCTACGTCCAACAACTGCAAGCGACCGGCGGCGTGCAGCCATACACCTGGGCGGTAGCGAGCGGCAGTCTGGGAGCGGGACTGCAACTCTCCGCCGACGGGCGCATCTCCGGCACGCCGCTGACGGCAGGCAATAACGTATTCACCGTCGCCGTCACCGACTCGGCGCAGCAAACCGTCTCGCGCACGTTGGCCATTATCGTCAGACCAGCAGATCGGCTTGCACCCTTCGGCGTGTTGGAAACGCCAGATCAAGGCACAACCTTTACCCTCACGGGTTCAGGAAGCGGATGGGCGCTCGATAACGTAGGCATCACCCGTATCGAAGTTCTGGTTGACGGGGTGAAGGTCGCCGATGCGGTTTATGGCGGCGCGCGGCCCGACATCGAAGCCTTGTGGGCAACCTTCCCGAATGCGCGCACCTCCGGTTACACCTTCACCTTCGATGCGACGAGGCTGGCCAATGGGTCGCACACGCTGGCCGTGCGCTTGCTCGATCTGGCTGAAAATGCCACGATCATTGGACAACGCACCTTCAGCACGCAGAATCGCGTGCTGAGCGTTACCTCGACCAATCTCGCGCGCGGAACCAAAGGGCAACCCTACAGCCATCAGTTCACGGCTGCCGATGGACGCCCGCCCTACGCCTGGACGATTGCTTCGGGCAATGTGCCGCAGGGCTTATCGCTCAATGCTTCAGGTCTGCTTTCCGGCACGCCCTCGGTATTTGGCGAATTCACCTTCACTGTGCGGGTCACCGATTCGGTGAGCGCAACGGCGACCGCGCCGATTACCTTGAGCATCAATCCTGACATTCCGCCGCTCAGAATCTTTAGCGCGGGCGATCTCACCCCAGGCAGCACGGGCGCAGAGTATTTGCATCAACTGCTCTTCACGGGCGGCGTCGCGCCGCGCGTTTGGAGTATGAACAGCGGAGCCTTGCCGCCCGGTCTATCGTTGAATCCGACTGCCGGACAGATCAGCGGCTCGCCGACAGATGTAGGCACCTTCACTTTCACCGTGCGGCTCACGGATGCGACAACGACCTTTGTCGTCTCAGAGCCGTTGCATATCGTTGTCACACCGGGGCCGCTCGTCATTCTCAGCCCTAACAGTCTGCCCAACGCGACCACTGGAGCAAACTACTCGTATACCTTGCTGCGCAGTGGCGGAGACCCGCCCTATACCTGGGCGCTCAACAGCGGGGAGTTGCCGCCCGGACTGACCCTCAACGCCACGACAGGCGTAATTTCCGGCAAGCCGACGGTTGATGGCCAGTACAACTTCACCTTGGAGTTGAAAGACACGCAGCCTCTCAGCACGATTTCCAACACGATGACAATCACCGTCCAACTCGGGGCGTTGACAATTACGTCGGCAGGCGATTTGACCAATGGCAAACGCAACACCCCCTACGCCTTCCAGTTGGTGGGCAATGGAGGCCGACAACCCTATATGTGGACGCTGGCCAGCGGCGCGTTGCCAACAGGACTAACCTTGAACGCGGAGACGGGGGTCATTTCAGGAACGCCGACGGCGCTTGGCACCTTTACCTTCACCGTGAAACTGACCGATGCGGTTCCGGCAGAGGTAACATCGGCGACCCTGCGAATCACCATTATTCCCTAACCGATAAGGGAAGAGAGAAAAGGGAGAGCGAGGAAGGCAGCACCTTCGGCGCTCTCCCTTTTTCATTCTGATGAGGGCTTATTCGACCGTCACGGATTTCGCTAGATTGCGCGGCTGATCTACGTCACAGCCGCGCCGCACGCCGATGTGATAGGCCAATAGTTGCAACGGCACAACGGAGAGAATGGGCGAGAGCAGATCGCTCGCCTGCGGAATTTCGATCACTTGATCGGCGATCTGTCGCGCTTCGCTGTCGCCTTCACTGATGACGGCGATCACTTTGCCATCGCGCGCTTTCACTTCAACCATATTCGAGAGCGTCTTTTCATAGCGCAGCCGCGAGGCTTCGCTCTTTTCGTCGAGTGTGGCAATGACGACGACCGGCAGGTCTTCATCAATCAAGGCATTGGGGCCGTGCTTCATCTCGCCCGCCGGATAGCCTTCGGCGTGAATATAGGATATCTCTTTCAACTTCAATGCCCCTTCGAGCGCGATGGGGAAGTTGATACCGCGTCCGAGATAGAGAAAATCTTGCGCTCGATGAAATTCGCGCGCCAGCTTCTCCATTTGATCGTCGCACCCCAATAGGGTTTCCATCTTCACCGGCAGAGCGTTGAGCGCCTGCACGTGAGAAAGCGATTCTTCATCGAAGAGCTTGCCGCGTTGCTGCCCCAAATAGAGCGCCAACAAGTAGAGCACGGTCATTTGGCTGGTGAAGGCTTTGGTAGAGGCGACGCCAATCTCCGGCCCCGCATGGGTCAATATCGTGCCGTGCGATTCGCGGGTAATCATGGAGCCGTGAACATTGCAGATGGCTAAGACCTTTGCCCCCGCATCGCGCGACTCGCGCACCGCCGCGATGGTGTCCGCCGTTTCGCCCGATTGCGAAATGGCGACCACTAAGGTCTTGTCGTCAAGTATCGGGCTGCGATAGCGAAACTCCGAAGCGTAATCAATTTCAACCGGGAGGCGGGCAATCTCTTCGATCATGTATTTGCCCGCCATGGCGGCGTGCAAGCTGGTTCCGCAGGCGACGATTTTGATGGCGCTGAAGCGTTTGAAATCGGCTTCGGTGATCTCCATCTCGTCCAGATAAACCCGCCCAGTGGCTTGCGAGATGCGGCCTAAAATGGTGTCGCGGATGGCGCGCGGTTGCTCATAAATCTCTTTGAGCATGTAATGCTTGTAACCGCCTTTTTCCGCCATAATCGGGTCCCACGTGATGCGCTGCACTTTCGGCGCGACCGTGTTACCGTCGAAGTCCGTCACCGTTACCCCATCACGTGTCAGCACCGCCAGTTCGCCATCGCTCAGGAAGAAGACATCGCGCGTGTGATTGAGTACGGGGGGAATGTCAGAGGCGACGAAGTATTCATTCTGTCCAAGTCCGATGACGATGGGCGGCCCTTGCCGAACGGCGACGATCTTTTCCGGCTCATCGGATGACATAATCGCCAACGCGTAGATGCCGCGTACGTTCGTCAGCATGTGGGCGACGGCGGCTTCAAGGTTGGCCGCGCCTTCGTTGAGATACTTTTCGATCAAGTGGGCAATGACTTCGGTATCGGTGTCGGTGACGAAGGTATGGCCTTCGGCCAGCAGCCTTTGCTTCAGCGTGAGGAAGTTTTCGATGATGCCGTTATGCACGACGACGACACGCCCCGAGCAATCGCGGTGCGGGTGCGCGTTTTCTTCCGTCGGTCGCCCGTGCGTCGCCCAGCGGGTGTGCCCGATGCCGTAGGTTCCGTCGAGCGGTTTCAGGCGAATCGTGTCTTCCAGATTTCGCAGCTTGCCGGAGGCGCGACGAATCGAGAGTTCGCCCTGCTCGTCAACTACGGCGATGCCTGCCGAATCGTAGCCGCGATATTCGAGCTTCTTCAGCCCATCGAGAATCACGCCTACGACCTGTTTGTCGCCAACATAACCAACGATTCCACACATATCCTTCTTACCTCATGGATGGTTTGTTCACTTCAACTTCTTCTTCACTTTGGCAGGCACGCCGACGACGAGCGAATCAGCCGGAATATCTTCGGTGACGACCGAGCCTGCGCCCGTCACCGCGCCGCGTCCGACTCTGACCGGCGCGACCAGCATGGTGTCGCTGCCGATCTTCACTTCGTCTTCGATGAAGGTTTCGTTCTTTCTGACGCCATCGTAATTGCAGGTCACTGTGCCTGCGCCAATGTTGACGCGCTCGCCGAGCGTTGCATCTCCGAGATAGGTCAGATGCGAAGCTTTCGTCTCGCGTCCAATCTTCGACTTCTTCACTTCAACAAAGTTGCCAATGGCGGCTTGTTCGCCTATCTCCGCCTGCATGCGCAGGCGGGCAAAGGGGCCGATGCTCGTATGATCGTGCAACACGCTGTCTTCGATCACGCAGGAGTTTTTCACTGTCACATGATCGCCGATGGTAACATTGCGCAGCCGCGTCCATGATTGCACTTCGCAGTTTGAACCGATGCGGCTCGCGCCTTCGATGATGACTTGTGGGTAAAGGGTTGTGTCGGGGGCAATATCTACATCTTGATGAACATAGGTCGTCGCCGGATCGAGGATCGTCACCCCCGCCAACATCAATTCGCGCAGCTTCTTTTCGCGTAGTTGCTTTTCTACTTCGGCCAATTCGATGCGCGTGTTGATGCCCACCAATTCTTCAGCGCAGTTGTGATGAAAGATGCCGACGCGGTTACCGCGCGCCAGCATGATGGCCGGAACATCTGTCAGGTAGTACTCGCTCTGTGCATTGTCATTGGTCAAATGGTCGAACGCATCGAGCAGCGCAACGATGTCGAAGCAATAGACGCTGACGCACACCTCTTTGACCGCCAGTTCTTCGGGAGTGCCGTCTTTTTGTTCAACGATGCGCGCAAAGCGGCCTTGCTCTCTGATAATGCGCCCGTAACTTGTCGGGTCGTCCATCGTCACGGTGACGACCGTCGCGGCGTTTTGTTCGGCCATGTGGGTTTCGGCCAGTTGTCGCAGCATCGTCACTTGCATCAAGGGGACATCGCCCGCTGTGACGATGACAGCCCCCTGCCTGCCGCTCAAAACATCGCGCGCTGACATAGCAGCATGCCCGGTGCCACGCTGTTCGGTCTGCAAAGCGAAATGCAACTCCGGCGGCGTTTGCATTCGCGTCGTTGAAAGAGTGATTTCATCGCGCACAGCCTGTTCGACTTCTTTGGCTTGATGACCAACGATGGTGATGAGGGCGCGCGGGTTGATGCCGCAAGCGGCGCGCATGACATGCGCGATGAGCGGGCGGCCTGCGAGTTGATGCAAGACTTTTGCGCGATTCGATTTCATGCGGGTTCCGAGTCCCGCTGCCAAAATCATGAAGTCAATCATACGAGTCCGAATCATCCTCCGAAGCAAGGCGGATAGATTGTCAAAATGCCGAACGCTGCCCGACTCCCGCAAGCCTATCCGCGAGTTTGGCCGTTGCGTACCCGATCAGAGGAGCAGGCGAGGGGGCGGGCGATCAACGAGAGGTTATGTTATCACATCGCGGGGCGCGGTCTTAGGTTGAATGGGGCGCTTGCCATGTTCGAGAGCCGCAAGCATATCGGGGCTTGCGGAAAACAGTCCGCTCTTCCAAATGGCCAGCGTGCAAATGACCAACGCGATGGTTGCTGCCAGACCGCCTTCCGGGCCATAGTTGCCGCCCGATAGCCACACGGGTTCTGTGGCCTGCCCGTCGAGCCAGGCTATGCTTTTGAAGTCGGTCAATCCGCTTACCGGCAATCCGAACAAGAAGGCCATCGTCAGATTCCAGGCATAGTGCAAGGCCGTCGCCAACCACAAACTTCGCGTCTGTAGGTAGGCGACGCCCAACCATACACCCGCCAATATCGTGTTGAGAGTGGAAAAGAGCGTGACATTGGGATTGGAAAGGTGGAGCAAGCCAAAGACGACCGAAGTGCTGATAAGCGCAATCATCGGACTGGTGTTATGGACGAGGGCTTGAAAGGCAAAGCCGCGGAGCAACACCTCTTCGAATGCGGCAGCGATCAAAAAGATGACAAAGGAGACGAGCAGATTCGAAACGAGTCGTCCTGCACTGTGCTCTTGCGATGTAAGACTCATCGCGCCCGCCAAATGAGCGATGCCGACAGCCAGGCTGAGCGTGGCAGCGCCGAGCACGGAGCCGAAGACGAAATCTTTCCCCCATCCGGCGTGCAGTTTGAATCCGGTTGAAGCAAAGCTGCGGCGTTCGAGGACGCGGGCGGCAAGGGCGGACGCGATCAGCGTCGAAGTGAGCGCGATGCTGCGATCAACGAACAGCGCGAGCAAGCCGCCTTGAGAAGAGCCATCAAACCACCCTTTCACCGAGGGGAATAATACGCCAATGGTGGCAACGAGGCTGGTGAAGAGCGCGGCGCAAACCAGAAGGAGAGCAAAAAAAGCGAGCACGCGCCATAGGCAACGTAACTCGTTCTCCTCATTGAGAAAGACTTTTGTGCCGAAACTGACGCCATCATTCATTTGTGGCGAATCTATCGGCTTGCCACAGTGGTGTCAAGCAGACCGTCTTTGCTAACTTCATTAAAACCGAAGAGTCACGCCGATTTGTAGAGAGATGGTGTCGGTACGCGATTCGAGCACGTCGAAAAAGACGCCGCCCGCACCGCGCCGGATCGAACCTTTCTTTAAGTATTCGGCCTCCGAACCGCGCAAGTAACGCGCTTTGGTATCGAGCGAAATGTCTCTGCCGCCGCCCAAATCCGCCAGTCGCCATTGCACGCCGCCGCCGAAGCCATAACTAAAAGTGAGGTCGCTCTGATTCGTTGTGGTTGCCAAGTCTTCGCCATCGAATTCATCACGGATGGCGGTTTGCGTGTAGAGATATTTGAAACCGATCAAGCCATCAACGTACGGTCGCACCGCGCCATAACGCGGCTGTGCGCGCACCAGCAGATGCGTGAGTGCGATATTGTTGGTCGTTCGAACACGCAATTCGATTTCGGGAATCGTCGGGCTTAACGGCTCGCGGCGCGTCTCGGAGCCATAGGTTACGAATCCGACATCTGCGCCGATAAAGATTGGGCTGCGACCGACGGCGAATAGAAATTGCCCGCCGATACCATAACCGTTATTGCTGACGTTATCACGAAATTCACCGACCGGAATGACGGTTGAAAAATCGATTCCGGCTTGAAAGCTCTGCGCTCGCGCCGCGCTCGCAAAGCATAGGCAAAGAGCAAGCGCGGCCATCATCAACCCTGCGTGAAGTGGTCGCACCTTGCGGCTGCGACGCGATTGGTAGAGACAAAAATAGTTCGTTAGGCGGTGGAAGATCATGATTTTCCTTTGCTCCCTCTTATTTTTGGGTTGCGGATTTCGGGTTGGGATTGACGCGGGGTGGTGCGGGCGATTTTCCGGCCAGGTAGCCGCGTCGCGTTTTGACGACGAGTTTGCCATCGCGCTTTTGTCGCGCCTCAGCCACCTCGACTTTGAGTTTGCGATAGCTGCCGTCGCGTTTGGGATTCGAAGAGACGAAGCCGATGCTGAAGCGCGTGCGCAAGTGTTCGACCAGATTATTAAAGGCGTGCTCAATCTGTTCGGGTTTGTCGCTCATAATCTCACCGCCGGTTTCTTCGACCAGCTGTTTGAGGTTGGAACTCTTCACTTTGAACCAACCGCCGATGACCGCGGCTGTGGCCATGGCGCGACTCTCGACTTGTTGTTCAGGGGTCTTCGGAATCAATCCGCAGACGACGCTCCCCGATTCCAAGATGGCTTGCCGCGCTTCTTCGCCGGTCACACCGCTGCAATCAAAAGCGCGATTGGTTGCGGTAATCATGATGATGACGCGACGGCCATCAGGGTTAGCGGCTCTGTTCATATAGCGCGCGGCTTCGTAGAAAGCGCGGTTGAAGCAGTGACCGGCATTTTCATCGTGGTCGCCGATGCGGTAAATCGCGTCCAGCAGGCGCGACTTTGACGAGCCGAAACCTTGTACCAGTTCGACGGTGTCAGCAAAGGTCATCAGCGCAACTTCGTCTTGCGGCTTGAGCCGTCTGAGAGCGTCTTCGGTTGCGCGGCGCATCTGTTCGCCAAATGGATCGAGGCAGCCGCCGCGATCCACCATCAGGATGACTGACAGCGGCAAGGTGTCTTGACTGAAATGGGTGATTTCTTGGCGAATGCCGTCTTCGAAAACCACAAGGTCTTCTTTTTTGATATTGCCGATTAACCGGGCGGTCTTCTGTTCGACAACGAGGGCGTCGAGGACGACCAGATCGACTTGCAACTTCACCGTCTCATCACCGGCGGTTGGCGGAGGAGCATCAACAGCCGCAGCCGCGTCGGCTGCTGATGCGGGGGGACGGTCAAAGCTCGGCGCCTTGCGGCGATTGGATTGCGCGTGCGAGTGGTGCGGAGATTGCGCTGCGACTGGGGACCAGAGAGAGACAGCAAGTATAAAAGCGATTATGAAGCGAGGTTGCATCAGCGATTCCTCCGGATGTTGATCATGAGGCTTCCGGGCTTTGCGACTCTTATTTCGGACGTTTGAAGTAAAACGTCTGATTCCCATTCTCGCGCTCGACGATCTGAACCAACTCCCAACCGCCATCGCCGAACTTACTGAGAGCTTTGCCAAAGGCGTCGGTCAGGGCTTGTTGGTCATCTTCAAATTGCAGAATTTCCGATTTGATACCGATGGCCAAGTAGTAATCGGTGCGTAAAGACCCGACCAACTTTTTTTTCACTGCCCAAGAGGAGAAGTGCAGAGAAGCATACTCCCATTTTCGTACAGCCGGGCTTTCGGGTTGCACGGTCAATCCGGTTTGTGCAATTGGTGCGGCTTCTGCAGACAAGCTCAACAAAACAACGACCGTCAGCGCAACAACGAACAGCCCGAATCGGTTTCTTTTCATCGAAGTCTCCTCCGTCAAACTGCCGACTGTGGAGCAATCGGTTGGTCAAGAACCGGGCGCAGTTATCGGCTCCGGATGGCGCGGAGAGGATGGTGCCTACCAGACGGAAAGAGAGACGAAGAGAGGATGAAGCAGATGGGGTGTTCTATCTTGTTCGCGCTCTGTCCGTCCAGTACGCACCATCCTGATCGTAAAGTCAAACATCGTGGGTCGCAGGTCGTTGTCGAAACGGCTAGACCCTCGCGTCTGGAAACTCACAAATTGTTCTTGTCCTTGCCTCGCTTACTGCCTTCGGATCGCGGTTGTGAGCGGTCTTCAGTCTTGTTGCGTTCAGGCCGCGATTCGGGACGGCGCGGTTCAACCGTGCGCGGCGACGAATCGCCTTTATCGCGCGAGCGATTGCCCTCTTCGTTGCGCGGACGCGCGCCGTTATGGGAACCGGAATTCGAGCCGGAGTTCGAGTTCGGATTATCATTGCGCGGGCGCTCACGGCGTTCCGTATTGTCGGGCGGTTTGTCGTTGGCGTCTGCGTTGCCGCGCGTGCGCGGAAAGTACATCACATCGTCGTTGCGCTTTTTGTTGCGCTCGGACGGATCGCCGTTTTGACCCGCTCCGTCTGTGCGGCGATGGCGTTCACTGTCCTGATCGTCGCGGTCAGATTTGCGCTCTTTCGAACTGTCGTTTTGATTTGTGCCCTTCGTATTTCCAGGCTGCGGACGATTGCGGGTGCGCGAGCTGTCGTTGTTGGCTTCGCCGTTTGCGTCTGTGCGTTTATCGCGCGCACGATCAGTCGTTTCATCATCCCGAGTCTTGTCACCGTGTTGGTGCCCGCGCGTTGTTGGTGCGGGAAACTCCAATCGGGTTTTATCTTTGCGCGGCATAAGCACGCGCCGCTGACGCGGCGACTGGCCGATAGTATCGGTCTGAGTCGGACGATGATGAGTTACAACCGGGCGACTGAGTACGTCGCGGGGCGGCGTAAGCGCACGCCTGCCGTCTGCCCGCCGTGAGACGGGGGCGTTTACACTCGTCGTCGGTGTGACATCAGGCAGACCGGGGCGCAAACCATTTTTTGCCCAGCGGTCGAAATCGCTATCGGGCGCTGTCGGGTGCGAACGCGTGCGGTCAGGTCGAGTAAATCCATCTTCGGGCAACACGCTGCTGCCCTCGCGCAGGGTCGGGCGATGCCAACGGTCTTGGTCGCCGCGCGGGCGCTGACTGCCGCCGCCGATGGTGGGATAGCGCAGGCGCTCGCGGTCATAACGATCTCTGTCCTGCCTATACCAACGCTCACCGGGGCGTAGCGGATACCAACCAATATAATTGCCGCGCGAGGTCGGGCAGTTGAAGAATCCGACCAGTGCCGGTCGCCACTGATAGTAGGAGTGATCATAACGATAGAAGCCTGAGTGAAACCCCGGAATCCAGGCCCAGCCGATGCCATTTAAGTATGACCAGCGACCGTAATGATACGGCGCCCAACCCCATGCTTCGTTCGACCACCACGTCCAACCATAGCGCGGCGTCCATAACCATTGACCATTGCGATAGGGCGCCCACCCCGAACTGACGCGCGGAATCCAGCAATATCCATAGCTGCTGTAGTTCGTCCATGTGCCATAATCGGAAAGGTCGCTCGCACCATAGAAGGATTGATTGTCAGTCTCGTAGCTGCTCACATAAGTCGGCGAAGAGGAGAGATAAGAGCGGTCAATCGTGGTATCGCGGTCGCTGCTCCACCTGTCCCAATCGTCGCGCAAAAAGTCTGCGGCAAGTTCGAGCTTGCCCGAAGGCGAGGTGTCAACCGTCAACCGATGCCCTTCGCGCACGGCGAACAGGCCGTCGTCGGTTTCCACTTCAGCAAGCCCCGTCCGAACGGCTAATTCGGACGCATCGCGGCCTGTAACATTGATGCGATAGAGGCCATCGCGTTGCAGTACGAGCGCCGCATTGGGCGTGTCAACTTCAAAGCGATCAAAGGCTTTGCCATATTGCTCAAGGCGCACGATGAGGCCGCCTTCTGTCAGATCGAATTGCGCTGCGGTGCGTGACAGTTCGGTAAAGGTCAGCGTGGTATTTTCAGAGAGCCGTATATAGTTGCCGCGTCCAAGTTGAATCTCTGCGCGCCCGCCGCGCGCTGTGTACAGTTGGTCGCCGGTAAAGAGCGGCAGGTTTTCGACTGCTTCTGCCCATTCGGTGACGCCGTCGCGCAGAAATGAGACATCGCCCTCGGCTATCGTCACGCGCGCGACGCGTTCGACCGGCACATCATCTTCGATGCTTTCTTCTCGGTGAAGGTCTTCGTCTGTAAAGACAGGCGTTTGACCAAAGGTGAAGGGCGCAATCACCAAGACAAGTAGCAGCAGCCAACGAACTGTGGGGAGAAACAGTTTCATAACTTTCACCCTCTGTAAAATATCCCGGAGCCTTGAAACGGTCGCCATTAGATGAGCAACCGATATGCCTGAGCCGTTCAGGATTCGATTCAACCCGAAGGCGCCAGTTAAGTTATTGCGTGAGAAGGTGAAGGCAGAACAAACCCAAACGCCGGGCAGTCTCTGCGGGAGGGAAAGAGGCGGCGCAAGGCTACACCAATTCGTGTAGTCGGTGTGCGATACGGATTACTTTTCAGCGGGCGAAGCGCTGAGGTTGCGATAGCCTTGACGCGCCCGCACCTGTGCGTCTTTGCGCGCAACTTCAACTTTGAGCTTGTGATATTTGCCGTCCTGCCCCGCGCCCGCAGAGTAATAGCCGAGCAGATACTGGTTGCGCAGCTCTTCAGCGATAGCGGCAAAGGCCGAACGAGTTGTATCAAAGGTTTCCGCCACAAAGACCCGCCCGCCTGTGCGCGAGGTCAGGGACTGCAAGCTGGCATTGGCTTCCCCATACAGTTTGTCGAGGTAACGTGTGAGATCGTCGGGGACGCTCAACTGCGTACTGCGCCGAGTTGTGCCATCAATGATGGTGACATCGGGAGGACGCGGCGCACCAATTTCGATGCGGACTTTCGGTTTTCCCTGCGGGTCTGTGCCGGGGCCGCCGAACTCCGGCGGCAGCGGAATGCGGCCATCAACTTCGAAGGGCAGATTGGACTGGCGCTCTTGCGCTTTCTGCTTGCGGGCTTCGGCTTCCTGCCACCAGCGGGTTTCGAACTTCACCGCATAGATGACCGCACCAATCTCTTCAGCTTTTTGCAAGGTGCTGGCGGCGTCGGCTTCGATGCTCTTCATATCTACGCCATCGCTAAAGAGAATGACCGCGCGGCGGCCTTCAACGGTTTTTAATTGATCCAGCGCGTCACTGACGGCTTCATAGAGCAATTTGCCGAAGCCTGACTCGGTTTGGTTGATCGCCGTCTCAATCTCCTGATAATCCGCCGTGAAATCGGTGAGGCGGCGAATTTCGTTATCGAAGGAGATGACCATCAACCGGTCTTCTGGCCGGACTTCGCGGGCAAATGCCAGCGCCATGCGTTGGATCACTTCCAGACGGTCGCGCGCACTGTTGGAAGTATCCAACACCAGAACGACTGTGAAGGGCTGTTTGACTGTGGTGAAAAGTTCAATCTGCTGGCGCTTACCATCTTCGAATACGGCGAAATCTTTTTGCGCCAGGTCGGTGATGAACCGGCCATCGCGTTGCGACACAGTGGCCGGAATTTGCACTAACGTCGTGTTGAGTTTAATCGGCTCGTCGTCGCTGCGTTTTTGCGACTCTTGCGACGCAGCGTCACCTCCGTTTGCCACAAAGGGTGGCGCAGGAAGCAGAGCGAGTGTGACGCAGCAAATGGCGGCGACGAACGGGATAAATCGGTCTTTCATAACAACTTGATGGCGGCTAACCTTCTTTTGATTGACAGTCTGAAGAACGCAGCCGCAATCGCTTATTGCAATTCAATCAGGTTTGCGCCGTGCCAGCGCATCGGCCAGCGCATCAGCCAGCGCCGAGGTGGTATAAGTTTGCGGCTGTACGATGTCTGATAGGCCGTATTGCCGGGCGGTACGTGCCGTAACCGGGCCAATGCACGCGATGAGGATACCTTTCAAGAGCTGTGACAAATCGCTCAGGCCAACCAGCGCCGCAAAATTTGCGACGGTTGACGAACTTGTAAAGGTAATTGCATCTATCGGTTGCGCTCTAACAAGACGCAAGATACCTTCAGCGCTCAGGTCAGGCTTTATCGTTTGATAGGTTTCAGCGACCTCTACTTGTGCGCCAAGCCGTGCCAGTTCCTTCGGCAACAAGTCGCGTGCGCGCCGTGCGCGTGGGATGAGAAAACGTAACCCGCGAAGTTTGTCTTTGCCGCCGACCTGTTTGATGAAAGCAGCCAGCGCCCCTTCCGCTCTGGAATTTTCGGCTACCAAGTCGGCTTGCACTTTATGGTTTCGCAAAGTCGCTGCCGTTGCCGGACCAATAGCAAAGGTTGCTAGCCCGGACTGGGGAAAAATCGCCTGCCGTTCATTCAACCGTTGAAAGAAGAAGCGGACGCCATTAGCGCTGGTAAAGACCAGCCAATCAAAGTCGGTCAAGCGGTCAATCGCTTGGTCAAGAGCTGCCCAACTGCTTGGCGCTGTAATGGCGATAGTTGGTAGCAAGATAACACGAGCGCCATACCCCTTCAGCACCGCAACTAATTCATCTTGCTGTCCTTGTGGTCGAGTCAAAATGACCGTCCGACCTTTGAGTGGTCGTGCGGCTTCACTGCTTACCCCCGTTGTCGGTTCAGATGCTTCCATTTTTCGTGCCTCAAAATGACCCAACAGTCGCTCCAAGCATACGCTTTGAGGGCATCCTAAAGCCATAGCTATTTGCTTGACTTGCCGATAAATTATTGATATAAAGACACCTAGACTAGCTCAAGTGGTTTGCAGACGATAGCTGGTTCATTCTCAATCCAAGAGGTCAAAATGAGCGGCCTTTTATCAAAAGCTAGCAAGGGGCGACTGCAAGCCTCTAAAAAGGCTGGCAAATCTGGCACTAAGAAGGTCAAAAAAGTCGCTCCGAAGAGTCTTCCAAAACGCCCGAAAGTAGCTGCTGCATCGAAGCCTGCACCAACTGCCGGAAAGATAAAAAAAACGTCAGCCCCAGCGAAGAAAGCCGCGCCGGTAAAGAAGAAAGCGATTGTTAAAAAGGTATCCAAACCTGCGCCTGTAAAAGCTGCCAAAAAATCGGTTGCCAAAGCCTCGCGCCCGAAGCCCGTCGCGGCGAGTAAGAAGAAGGTCATTACCAAACCCGTTGCGCCAAAAAGGGTTCCGACTCCCAATGCGGTGATTGCGGTGCGCGCCTTTGAGCAAGCTCTCAAAGCTTTTAATAAGCACGACTTTGCCACTGCGAAGAGCGCATTTGAAAGCCTCCTCGAAAAGTTCCCCGAACAAATGGAGATTGCCGCAAGGGTGCGTACCTATCTGGCGATTTGCGCGCAACGCTTAGCGGCCAGCCCAACAGTTCCGCGCAACCCCGATGCGCTCTACAATCGCGGCATTATTGAGTTCAATAAGGGCAATGTGGAAGAGGCCATCACGCTCTTTGACAAAGCGCTGAAAGCCGATTCGCAGGGCGATCATATCCTCTATTCGCTGGCCGCCGCTCATGCCCGCGCCAGCGATGATGCTAAAGCTCTCGACACCTTGCGCCGCGCCATCCTCCTGCAACCTGTGCACCGCTCCCACGCACGCAATGATTTGGATTTCGCCTCCCTGAGAAGCAACGAAGCCTTTCAACAACTGACGGGCTTCGGATTGGATATGGGCGAAGAGTAACCCGCATTCAATCTTAATCTCTTCTTGATTATGGGTTCAGAAGGTCATTCGGGAGTTCGCATCGTTTCGATAGGCGGGGGTACGGGGCTTGCCACCCTGCTTTCGGGGCTGAAGCGCTATGTCGGGAAAGACCATACAGCCCCAAGCGGGGCGTTCGAATCGGGCATCGAGAGCTTAACGGCAGTCGTTACGGTCAGCGATGACGGCGGCAGTTCGGGGCGACTGCGTGAAGAGTTTCAAATGTTGCCGCCCGGCGATATTCGCAACTGCATGGTCGCGCTTGCCGAAGACGAGCGGTTGCTTACCAAGCTCTTTCAATATCGCTTTCAATCCGGCGGCGAACTATCGGGGCACAGTTTCGGCAACCTCTTTCTTACCGCTCTGCAATCGGTCACTGGCGATTTTCTGGAAGCCATCAGAGTCAGCAGCGAAGTCCTCGCCATCAAAGGGCGCATCTTTCCGGCGACGATGGAAGACGTTGACTTGCTTGCCGAACTCGAAGACGGGCGGGTGATTCGCGGCGAATCCAAAATCACCGGGGCGCGTTCGAAAGTCAACAAACTGTGGCTATCGCGCACCCTCTGCAAACCGCTTCCCGAAACGTTGGAAGCCCTTCATCAAGCTGACCTTATAACCATTGGCCCGGGGTCGCTCTATACGTCAATCATTCCGAATCTGTTGGTGGATGGCATAACGGAAGCGATTCGCCGGTCGCCCGCCCTGAAAGTCTATATCTGCAACATCATGACGCAACCGGGCGAAACCGCAGGCTTTCACGTCGAAGACCATTTGCGCACCCTGTTGGCCTATAGCTCTCAGTTGACGCTGGATTGCGCGCTCGTCAATGCGACACCCATCGGTGATTCCTTGCGCGAGAAGTATCTTGCGGACGGAGCCGTGCCGGTTGAGTTTGAAGCGGGAGAGTCTTTTGCGGCCAACGAACAGCCGCGCTTTGTCGCCGCCGGAGCCGCACCGCCGATTCGCATCGTCTGCGGCGATTTGCTGAACGAAAACGGGGTGGTTCGCCATGACCCGCGCAAACTGGCCGAATTATTGTTGCGTGTTTATCACGCCTACGCGCACGCCGAACGCTTTACCGTCAGCCATCCCTAAGATCAGTTTCCCACCTCCCAAACGGCGAGAGGCGCAAGCGGGTAACTTGCGCCTCTTTTGCTGATGTCGGGGAGTGCTGAGAAACCGGCTGGCGTCAGCCGAACGCGGCGCAGTCCGACGCGATTTAGGAATTCTTTTCCGCCAAATCGCCGATGACCGGAATCTTCCACATCTGATTCTGATAGGCTTTCACCATCGCAACAATGTGCAGAATCAAGAGCCCCAAGCCAATGACCAATTGAACCAACAGCAGCAAGATACTCCCACTGGCTGCCGCAGCGCCCGACGGAGCTGCGCTGAGACCCGCGCCAAGGATGTTGTAAATGACGCCAAGAATGACATTGACCCCGATCAGAAACAATCCTTGCAAAGCATGGAAACGCACGAAGCGGCTCTCTTTTGGCTCGGTGGCGACGAAGAGAATCGAAAAGATCAAGCCGATACAGCACGGAACATAACAGAGGAGTCCGGCGACGTTGTAATCCAGATTCATCACCTTCGTCTTGCCTGAAGGGCCTTGTGGCGTGTAGCCATATCCACCACCCGGCGGCGGCGGATAGCCACCCGGCTGGCCTCCCGGCGGCGGGTAACCGCCTCCCTGATAACCTCCCGGCGGCGGCGGATAACCATACGGCGGCTGATTACTCATGTATCTTCCTCCTTCATTGAGCATGGATTTGAAGTCTCGTGCTTTCGACGCGACATACTACTAAACCCATTCGTCAGATACAAGCATCAATTGGTCGCTGATCTCTGCGCCCTATTGCTTTGTCGGTTCACGCAACTCCACCAACTCTTTGGCCATCTCGAAGAGCGTCCCGCCCGCACCTTCAATGAAATAGACAGCGCCTTTACCGGGTGTTCGGCCCTCTCCTTTAATGACGCCTAGATAGATGTCCGTGCCTTTGCGATAAGCAATCTTGCCGTGTGCCGTGCTCTGCGGTGCGCGACTGCCAAAGAGGGTGCTGCCGTATTGCAAATAGGTGAAGGCGTTGACCGCCACAAAGCCTACAACGATGGCGACCAGCGCGCCGATGAGAAGCGTTTTGATGCGCCGCTTCGAGAAGGTCTTCTCGCCTGCTTCCCTGTCCGGCAATTCGGGTTGAGAATCCATCATAGACCCCCATCACAAAAGCGAGTATTTGATGAGCAACGTGGCAATGCCAAGATAAACGAAGAAGGTGATAACGTCCGTCAGGGTTACGACGAAGACCGAAGAGACCAACGCCGGGTCAACCCGCAACCGCTTTAACACCACCGGAACTAAGACGCCGAGCAGACAAGCAAAAAAGATGCTCAACAGCATGGTCGCGGCCAGCACTCCACCTTCGCGCCAGCCAAACCACACCAGCACCACCAAACAAACGATCAAACCGACAATCAGACCGTTGATTAAACCGACAAGCAACTCTTTGGTCAGCACACGGCGAATGGTTCCGCGTTCGACTTCGCCAAGCCCGATGCCGCGCACCACAACGGTCATCGTTTGTGTCGCCGCTGTGCTTCCCATCGTCGCCACGACGGGAATCAATGCCGCCAACCACCAGGCTTGCTTGATGGTGTCAAAGAAGAGTTGCACGATGCCGACGGCTAATAACGCTGCGCCGAGCGACAACACCAGCCAAGGCAATCGCCGCCGCACAGAGTACAAGGCTGAACCGCGCGGGCGATCATCCGCATCCACACCGGCCAGCGCGTAGATGTCTTCGGTCGCTTCTTCGCGCATCACATCAATCACATCATCTACGGTGATGATGCCCGCCAATTTATTCTCCTGATCGACGACCGGCACGGCGAGCAGGTTGTAGGTTGCCACCATGCGCGCCACTTCTTCCTGATCGGTTCCGGTCGTCACTTTGATGATGTCGGAGATCATGATCTTTTTGAGCGGCGTCGAAGGCGGGTTGAGCAACAACTCACGCAGGCTGACGACGCCAAGCAGATGATTGCGCGAATCCACGACATAAATATAGAAGACCATCTCCAAATCTTCGCTGCGCCGTTGCAGAGCGGTGATGGCTTCCGACACGGTGAGGTCTTCGTCCAGAGCGAAGAAATCCGGCGTCATGATGCGTCCGGCGGTTTCATCGGCAAAGCCGAGCAACTCTTGCACGTCGGTTGACTCTTCAATCGTCATGGTGTCGAGCAACTCATCGCGCAACTCTTCCGGCATGGCAGCAATCAACAACGCCGCATCATCTGACGGCAGTTCTTGAAGCAGTTTCGAAATCTCTTCGCTCTTGAGCGTGGTCAGTAATTCGACAGCCCGAACTGTCTCCATCTCCGCTACGGCTTCGGCCGCTTTGGCCAAGTCGCTACGCACCAGTGCATCGAAGAGAGGTTCACGTTCGTGTTGTGGCAGTTGGTTGAGGATGTAGGCGATGTCAGCAGAACGGAGTTTCGTCAGCAGGTTGAGTGCGTGCGACATCGCGCCGCGCCGCGCCAGCCGCCCGATAGAATCCAGCAAAAGCTTGAAGCGCTGTTCCTGCATCCGAATCGTCTCCGTTGGTCTTCATAATCGTCGTACTGCATCATCGAAGTTAGGGCTTCTTGGTTTGAAGCGCAGAAGTTATAGCACAACCCATCAGGGCTGGCTAGCACAAAGACCGGCAGCGGCAGTCGGCTACAAACGATGAGCCAAATGGCTGTTGAATGGCCGTTTGTCACGCTTGCAACGCCTGCGCTATGATGAGGGTGCGCGAGCTTTCTCGCCTACGCTTGCCGCAATCTTCGCTTCTGTCTACCGCCGCTGATATCGGGATGTCGGTCATGAAAACATTACAGCTTGCTGCCCTCATCATCGGGCTGGCATTGCTCGTCTGGCTCATCTACCAAACGGGGTTTGAGACGCTGGCAACCTATTTGCAACTGCTCGGTTGGGGTAGCCTGATCGTCCTCTTGCTCTCTGCCGTGCGCAATGGCGCGCGCGCCGCGTCATGGTTTTTCGCCATCGAACCGCAGCATCGCCGGGTCGGTTTTTTTGCGCTCACCCACATCATGTTGGCAGGCGAAGCCATCAAATACCTCACGGCTACGGGGCCGTTTCTGAGCGAACCGGCAAAAGCCGCGATGGTGCGTCGCCAGATGCCGCTGCTCAAAGGGTTCTCATCGGTGGTGGTCGAAAATCTGATCTATTACCTCTCCGTCTTTCTCTTTATGCTCGCGGGGCTGCCCGCGCTGGTCTGGCTTGAAGGCGTGCCCGCGCGCCTCAAAATCGCAGGCTACTGTGGCGCTATCGCGCTCACCTTGATGATGCTGATGACTTATCTGGCAATTCGCAAACGCTGGTTTGCGATGGCGCGCGGCGTGCAACTGGTCTCGCGGTTCGGGAGAGGCAACCGCCTGACCGCGCTCGCTGTGCAGGTGCGCGAACTCGAAGAGAATGTCTATGCTTTCTATGAGCAGCGGCAGCCCGCGTTCTATCTGATTCTTTGGCTCAATCTGTCTGCTCATCTGCTCAACATCATCGAAGTCTACGTCATTCTCGTCTGTCTGCGACTACCGGCCAGCGTCTCCGCAGCCTTTGTGATTGAAGCCGTGACCAAAGTCATCAACCTAGTTTTCTTCTTCGTACCCCTGCGGGCAGGCGTGTACGAAAGCGGCAATGCCTTAGTCCTGAAGGCGCTTCATATGACGGCAGGCGCGGGGGTAGCGCTAGCCCTCGTGCGCAAATTGCGGGCATTATTTTGGGCGGGCTACGGATTGGGCGTCATCGCCTGGCTGACGATGAAGGACAAACGCAGCGTCCGAGCCAACGATGCTGCGGCGTGATGCGGAAGACGGAGAGGCGGGGTCTCCCGTTCTCCTGTCAGCAGGTTTGCAATAGGGAGAGATCGGATACGGAGGCGCGCGGATGCAACGGATCGTCACGAATGTT
>CAYXVU010000055.1:0-30139 GCA_964468725.1 uncultured Clostridia bacterium | reverse complement strand
TTTTGATTTTGCCCATGACAAAACATAGTTTAATCTATTTCCGTCCGATTACTTACCGGCATAGGAAGCAAAGCAATCATTGAGCAAACGATAACGAAGGCTCGCAGTAATAATGAGGAGAAAAATGCTGCCGATTGCATTCGTAGCCTCGGCGACTTGGCCTACATTCAATCCGACAATGAGGAGGCGAGGCGGTGTTATGAGGAGGCGAGGCCGCTCTATCAGAAAGTGGGATCGGCGTTAGGCGAGGCCAACTGCATTCGTAGCCTCGGCGACTTGGCCTATCGCAAGTCCGACAATGAGGAGGCGAGGCGGTGTTATGAGGAGGCGAGGCCGCTCTATCAGAAAGTGGGATCGGCGTTAGGCGAGGCCAACTGCATTCGTAGCCTCGGCGACTTGGCCTACATTCAATCCGACAATGAGGAGGCGAGGCGGTGTTATGAGGAGGCGAGGCCGCTCTATCAGAAAGTGGGATCGGCGTTAGGCGAGGCCAACTGCATTCGTAGCCTCGGCGACTTGGCCTATCGCAAGTCCGACAATGAGGAGGCGAGGCGGTGTTATGCAACCGCGATGCTGATGTATGAGAAGATTTCTGATCGCTACTCAATCGCTTGGACGCATTGGCGACTCGTCCGCGTCACATCAGATACAGAGAGAGCCAATCACCTTGAAACCGCTCGCACCCTCGCCAAGACATTAGAGATGAAAGACCTGCTGGCACAACTCGATGACCCTGACGAGGCAGGCGACTCCTAACGAAGCTCCGTCGTCGTTACCTCGATGCGATCACGGATGGCACGGCTAAACCCGACCTTGAAAGATTGGGCTACCGTCGCCTTGCCACTGCTCGCCGGATTTCTCCACCTGCGGCATTGCGCCACTGTTCCTCTCCCTCAATGACGCACGCGGCGTGACGTTCCGGTTTGGGAAATCTCCGACCTTTGATGTAATCTCTCTGTTTACATGAGGCCGCCTGATCGCGTCTGACCCGGAATCCTTCAGGCAAGCATTCATCTTTTGAAAGAGCGAATCTATGGCAGAACCCGTACCCGATAAAGTCTTACTCCGACTGCACGTCAATGGCGAAGAGTGCGACGTTGCTTTTGCGCCGCATAAAACGCTGCTCGAAGTCTTACGCGAAGATATGAACTTGACCGGAACCAAACACGGCTGCGAACTCGGCGAATGCGGAACCTGCGCCGTGTTGGTAGACGGTGTGCCGATTCTCTCCTGCCTGGCGTTAGGAGTGGAGATGGAAGGCCGCCGCGTCCTCACCATCGAAGGCATGGCCGAAGGCCCCGAACTTCACCCGCTGCAAATCGCTTTCGCAGACCTCGGCGCAGCGCAATGCGGCTATTGCACACCGGGGTTTTTGCTCACCGCGAAAGAACTGCTCGAACGCAACCCGCACCCCGACCGCGATACAATCCGCGAAGCATTGGCGGGCAATCTCTGCCGCTGCACCGGCTACATCAAAATCTATGAAGCCGTCGAACTAGCGGCAGCACGTCTGCGCGGCGAAGCCATCGAAATTTCGCGCGAAGCGGTTCACGGCTGCGATTGAGCGAGGTAAGCTATGAGCGTGCAAATGACCACTCCCCAATCTGCAATGTACTATCCGGAAAGCGATGGCAAGCCGATGGCGGAATCCGACACGCATCGTGAGTTGATGGTCAATCTGATTGGCGCGCTGAAATTTCACTTTCGGGATGAGCCGGAATGGTATGTCACCGGCAATCTGCTGATCTATTACGAAAAAGGCAATCCGAAAAAATGTATTGCCCCGGATGTTTTCATCGTTCGCGGCGTGAAAAAGGCCAACCGGCGCGTTTTTCTCTTGTGGGAAGAGGGGCAGCCTCCCGCTGTGGTTTTTGAGTTATCATCGCGCGCGACCTGGCGCGATGATTTACAGACCAAATGGCAACTCTATGCCGAATTGGGTGTGCAAGAGTATTTCATTTTCGACCCGGAATACGATTACCTGAGCGAACCCCTTATCGCCTACCGTTTGGAAGAGGCTCGATACGTCGAGATTGCGGTACACGCGGGGCGCGTTCGCAGTGAAGTTCTGGAATTGGAGATTGTTGATACCGGCAAGACGCTGCGGCTCTTTAACCCTAAGACGAACCGATTTTTACCGACCCCCGATGAAGCGCTCGATGCTTTGTCAGCGCAAACCCCGCCTCGGTCACAACGGAAAAAGATCAACAAATCTCGAAAGAAATAACGGGCCATGAACAACGAAAAACCGACAAAGGTTATTGGAAAACCCTTTCGCAAAGTTGACGCGCGAATGAAATGCACCGGGCAGACGAAGTTTGCCGATGACATCGCTCTGCCGCGCATGCTCTACAGCAAGATGCTTCGCAGCCATGTGCCGCACGCGCTCATCAAGCGGCTCGATGTGTCGAAAGCCCTCGCGCTGCCCGGCGTCGTCGCCGTCATCACCGGCAAAGATTTGCCCATCCCCTATGGCATCCTGCCCGTCAGCCAGGACGAACACGCGCTCTGCATCGAGAAAGTGCGATTCATCGGCGACCCGGTTGCCGCGATTGCCGCGATTGACGAAGACACGGCTTTCGAAGCGATGGATTTGATCGAAGTCGAATATGAACCGCTCGAAACCATCACCGACATCAAAGATGCGATCAACACGCAGGAGCCACGCATTCACGATTACGGAGACGGCGGCAATATCCACAAAAAAGTCGCTCTCGAATTTGGCGACCTTGATGAAGGCTTCGCCGAAGCTGATGCCATTGACGAAGGCCTCTACTTTTACGAAGGCAACACCCACTTGCCGATGGAGCAGCATGCGGCGGTGGCGCACTTCGATCACGATGGTAAGCTGACGATTTGGTCTTCGACGCAGACGCCGCATTATGTGCATCGCGCTCTTGCGAAGACGCTGGAGTTGCCTGCCAGTCATATACGCGTCATTGCGACACCCAACGGCGGCGGCTTCGGCGGCAAAACCGACCCTTTCAATCACGAAGTCGCGGTTTCCAAATTAGCCATGTTGACCGGGCGACCTGTGAAGATCACCCTGACGCGCGAAGAGGTCTTCTATTGCCATCGCGGTCGCCATCCCGTCTTGATGTGGGTGAAGACAGGGGTGAAAAAAGACGGCTCGATTACGGCTCTGCACTTTCGCTCGTTGCTCGACGGCGGCGCGTATGGCAGCTATGGCGTGGCCAGCACCTTTTACACCGGCGCGTTGCAGACCGTGACCTACGAAGTGCCGCGCTATAAATTCGAAGGGCTGCGCGCTTTTACCAACAAACCGCCGTGCGGCCCGAAACGCGGGCATGGCACGCCGCAACCGCGCTTCGCTTTGGAAGTTCATCTCGACAAGATCGCCGAACGGCTCGGACTCGACCCGGCGGAGATGCGGAAAGAGCACCTCGCACCGGCTCATACGGTGACTGCAAACTACCTGCGCGTCGGCAGCATGGGGTTGGGGCGATGCATTGATAAGGTGGTCGAAGGCTCGGATTGGAAGAATAAGTTTCGCAAGCTGCCGTATGGCAAGGGCATTGGCATTGCCTGCGGCTCGTACTTATCCGGCGCAGGCTTGCCCATCTATTGGAACAATATGCCGCATTCGGGAGTGCAGTTGCGGCTCGACCGACAAGGCGGCGTCTGCGTGATGTGTGGCTCGACGGATGTCGGGCAAGGTTCGGATTCGGTGTTGGCCTACATCGTTGCCGAAGTGTTGGGCATTGACCCGTTCGATATTCGCGTGCTGACGGCAGACACTGACTTGACGCCGGTTGACCTCGGCAGTTATTCGAGCCGCGTTACCTTGATGACGGGTAATGCCGCCTTGCAAGCGGCGGAACGGGCGCGCGAGTTGTTGACAATGGCGGTGGCAGAGAAGCTGAATGTGCCGATTGAGAACATCGCTTTTGCTGAGCGCCGCGCCTTCGATGTTGAGAACCCGGAGATCGGCATGAGTTTCGCCGAAGCGGTGCAAATCGCCGAAGCGAAATTCGGAACGATTGGCACTGTCGGTTCTTATACGCCGCCGCGTTCGCCGGGTAGATTCAAAGGCGCGGGCGTCGGCCCTTCGCCTGCCTATAGCTATTCGGCTGCGGTTGCCGAAGTGGATGTTGATCCCGAAACCGGCATCGTCATGGTCGAACGCATTTGGATCGCGCACGACATCGGTAAATCCATCAATCCTGTGCTGGTGATGGGGCAGGTCGAAGGCAGCGTCTATATGGGACTCGGCGAAGCGTTGATGGAAGAGATGGCTTATCGTACCAATCGCAACGTGGTGCATAAAATCCCTTCGATGTTGGAGTATAAGAGTCCGACGACGTTAGAGATGTGTGATGTGAAGACCTACTTGATCGAAGACCCCGACCCGAATGGCCCGTTCGGTGCGAAAGAGGTTGGGCAAGGGCCGCTACTGCCGATTCCGCCGGTCGTCGTCAATGCCATTTACGATGCTGTCGGCGTGCGAATTGATGAAGTGCCAGCAACGCCGGAGAAGGTATTGGCAGCCTTGCGCGCCAAAGCGCAGGGCAAAGAGGGGCGCTACGGGCCGAAAGCGATTCCCGAAGTCGAATGGCCTGAGCCGCTCCGTATGCTGACGCCCGCCGAAGGCGGCGACGGTCGAGAGATGCCGCGTGTCGCCGTGCATGTGAAAGATTGATGACGGAATCGCCTAACCGACGGCAGGGAAAAGCAAAGCCTATCCTCTAGCTTACGATCTGTTGGGGGAAACTGGCGGTAATTTATGACACCGTGAGGTGCAAAGAAGATTGAGCGAGGAAGAAAGACGATTTTATGGGAAAGAGATTGGAGAAGATGTGGCGAATTTCACTCTTAACAATGATGCTGGTTTGCTTTGTTCTCGCTCCGCTGCTTGATAGTGTGAGGGCGCAACCTTCAACTGCAAACCCGAAGCCGCAGCGCGTCGTCGCCATCACGATTGATGACTTGCCGGTAGCTTCGAGCCGCAGGGATTTGAAGACTTGGAATGACATCACCGATAAGTTGCTTCGCCATATTCGCGCAGACCGAGTTCCGGCCATCGGCTTTGTCAACGAAAATAAGTTGCTGGATGATAACCAGCGCAATGAGGCGCGCGTTGCTGTGCTGCGAAAATGGGTGGAGGCCGGGTTAGAGCTTGGCAATCACACCTATTCGCATCCCTCGCTCAATCGCACGCCCCTTGCCGAGTTTCAAGAGACCGTGATGCGCGGCGAAGAGGTGACGAAGGCGTTGCTGGCAACGAAAGGGAAGTCGCTACATTATTTTCGCCATCCGTTTTTACACACGGGGAGGGAATTGGCGATCAAACATCAATTCGAAGCTTTCTTGAAAGGGCGTGGCTATACGATTGCGCCGGTGACCATTGATAACTCGGATTGGATTTTTGCGCGCGCCTACGACAAAGCAATAGTGAGCAACGATCAAGCCATGCTTAAACAGATCGGAGCCGCTTACGTTCCCTACATGGAAGCAGTGACTGAGTATTATGAAAAGCAATCCGTCGCGCTCTTCGGCTACGAGATGAAGCAAATCTTGCTGATCCATGCGAACTCGATCAATGCCGATTATCTCGACGACCTGTTTCGTATGTACAAAAAGCGAGGTTATCAATTCATCACTTTGGAAGAAGCTTTGACCGATAAAGCCCATCAATCGCCGGATACCTTCACCGGTGCGGCAGGGATATCGTGGCTGCATCGTTGGGCGATTACGCGAGGCGTTGAGCGCAGCTTCTTCACCGGCGAACCGGTTGTGCCGGAGATGGTGATGAAGTACTCCGGCGAGACTTCGCAATAGTTCAATTTCATACGGACACACAACAGAGGAATTATCGCGTTATGATGAGACTACCGAAATTTTCCTACCGCATGCCGAAAGAGGTACGCGAGGCAGTGAAGATGATGGCCGATCAAGGCCCGGATGCGATGTTCGTTGCAGGTGGAACAGACCTCTATCCCAACATGAAGCGCCGACAACAGACACCAAAGACCGTTATTTCGATCAACCACATCAACGCGTTGCGGGAGATTCGCGGCGATGGCAAGACGGGATTGGTTATTGGCGCAGCCGTGATTTTGACCGATCTTCATGAGCATGAAATCGTCAAGCGCGATTATCCGGTCGTTGCCGAATCCGCCAAACTCATTTCAACTCCCCTGCTCAGAAATATGGGAACAATCGGCGGTAACCTACTCCTCGATACACGCTGCAATTATTACGATCAAAATTATGAGTGGCGGCGGGGCATCAACTTCTGCATGAAAAAGGACGGCGACACCTGCTGGGTTGCGCCGAGCAGCTCCAAATGCTGGGCAGTGCAATCGAGCGACCTCGTGCCGGTTATGGTTGCCTTAGGGGCACGTGTGAAACTGGTCTCGACGTTGGGCGAGCGCCTGGTGGATGCCGCAGGTCTGTACAACCACGACGGGATCAACTATCTCCATAAAAGACCCGACGAATTGTTGACGGAGATTCATCTGCCGCCGGTCAATGGCGTAACCGCGACTTACAAAAAACTGCGAAGGCGGGGCACTTTCGATTTTCCCGTACTCGGCGTTGCGGTTGCGCTCGTACGGGAAAACAGCGGAGCCATCAAAGAGGCGCGATTAGTATTGGGCGGCGTCGCTCCATCACCTATTCGCGTCACAGAAGCCGAACAGATGTTAGTTGGAAAGGGCTTGAGTACGGATGAAATCCGCGCAGCGGCGGACGTATGTTATTTGAAGGCGCGCCCGCTTGATAACACAGATTTCCTGATGAATTGGCGTAAACAGATGGTGAAACCCTACGTTCAACGCGCGCTGGAAGATCTACAGGTTCGGCCATAAAGCAATCGGAGTTCCCGCCTTTTATCGAATTGCTCAACAAAATGAGAAACCACCGGTATCGGGTGCGAGAGGCGGCGGTTAAAGATTTCCCTCAACCATCTCAGATTGATTGGGTAGCCGCAGCAGTTTGCAACTGGCTGTAATCGGAAAAGGATTCATCGCAGAGGCGCATAGATATCCGCTCCGTGTCACCCCCAATTGTCAGTGACGATAAGTATTACTTCACCCCTCTATTACCCCTAAATTCGAATATAGTTGCGGTTAATAGCTTTTTGAAATGAGGTGCGAAACGGTGTACCCTGAATGCCTCTCTTTGAAGAGAAAAATCTTCGTAAAAAGAGAGAAATTTCTTGACAAGATAACACTCAGATTTTATTATGACTTTGCGTTTCAGTGAGAGACGCAGAAATGAAAACCGACAAGAGAGAATTTATCAGGAGGTAAGGTTATGAAGACTGGAACTCAAATGGCGCCTGTTAGAGCCTTTCGAGGGTTGGTGAGGGATCCCTTCCGCGAACTGTTTGAATTGCAGAGAGAGTTCAGCCTCATGTTTGACGCCAACAGTGAAGGCAAGACGGCAGAGACCGCCCTCAATACCTGGACGCCTGCGGTGGACATCTATGAAGACGCAGAAGCTTTTTTGATCAAGGTGGAGTTGCCGGAGGTCAGCCGCGAAGATGTCAAAGTGCATCTGGATGACAACAAACTTGCCATTAGCGGAGAGCGTCGTTTTGAGAATGAAGAGAAGCGCGAAGGCTACCATCGGGTTGAGCGCAGCTACGGACAGTTCTATCGCTCGTTTGCGCTACCTCCCAATGTCAATGGTGAGGCGATCAACGCGCAGTTCAAAGATGGCATCTTGCGTCTGACGTTGCCCAAAAAGGAAGAGGCCAAACCGAAGCAGATCGAAGTCAACGTCAGCTAAGAGTGAAATTGACCTGAATCCACTAACCGAAAGCCGTTCAAAGAGCCGCTGTTGACATCACAGCGGCTCTTTGTTTGTGCAAACGCTTGACGATGCCCGTATGAAAATCGTATAACGCTGGCGGCATCTTCAGTTTAACCTTTTCAAGCTGTCACGTTGGTTTCCAGCCGACCCTCACGGGAGCGGACGTTGACTGCAAATACGAAAGAACGCTATGTGGGGATCAGAAAAAATGAAGCTAATAAAGACGGATAGCGGCAGCGGCTCGGATTTCGGACTCATCGGACGCGGCATTCACATCAATGGCGACATCACCTTTAATAATCAGATCAACGTTGAAGGTAAAGTGACTGGCAAACTGTTGTCAGAAAGCGGCACTTTGACGATTGGCGAAACCGGACAACTGGAGGCGCACGTTCAAGTTGGTGTGTGCGTCATTCATGGCACGTTGGTTGGAGATTTGATTGCCAAATCGCGCGTCGAGATTCGTCGCACAGGCCGTCTGCAAGGCAATGTGATTGCACCGGTTCTGCTGGTTGAAGAGGGCGCGATCTTTAACGGTACGATTCGCATGGATCAACAGGCTGACACTCGGCGATTGACCGAAAATAAGTCGGACGTTGTCGAAACTTCGACTGCAGCGGACGAACAGCGCAAATTTAAGAAAGCTTGAGAGGCAATTGTCCATCTTGAGTCACGTTGCTGATCGGCTTAGCTCGTCAGATGCCGTCCAAAAAAACTGATGCTCCAGCCCATTCCCGAAGAGGTGGAACTCTACCGCGATCTGATGTGGCGGCGTGCGCCCGAACAGCATGTCGAATCGGCAGAAGAGGCCGAATCCCTTATTGAAGTTGCGGGTTTCTGTTCGGCGTTGACCGATTCTCGGCGCGGCGGCGCTTCACTTTATGTCGCCGTCTGCGGTCGGCGTGATGCTCACATGCCGCGCACGGTTCAAAAAGACCCTGAAGCGAGCCTCGCGTGGTTCATTAAAGACGATGTCATGAAACGCGGGCGTGTCTACTACGCCAAACTCAGAAAGAATCGTGCGACCTTTGTCGCACGTCGTCTGGTTCCGCACTTCAACGCCTGTTTTGGAATCGCCCGTAAAGAAGAGGCGGCTCATCTTTCAACCGATGCACGGGCGATCCTCAAAGTATTGCGCCGCGAATGGGAGATGGCGACGGCGGATTTACGACAAGAGTCCGGCCTCACCGACCGCAAGCGATTTACCCAGGCAATGGATGAGTTGCAGCAAACTCTAAAAGTCGTTCCCGCAGACGTATTGTATGAGCCCTGGTTTACCTACATCTGGATGTTGGCCGAAGGGCGCTTCGCTGATGAGTTGCGCGTCAAGGTCAAACGCGATGTCGCTTTGCGGGAGATTGCGCGCGCCTTTCTGGATGGCGCAGGAATGACCCTTCGCGGTGAACTGGCCAGATTAACCGGGCTGTCACGCGCCGATGCCGGAAAGGGCAATCAGGCATTGGTCAAAGAAGGGTATGCCGAACGTTTAGGCGAAGGGGTATATCGGCTTGCTGATTTTGAGGAACGCCTGAACCGACTGGGCGGTTGACAGGAGGACAAAGGTTGATAAGCAACCTTCCGCTTGATTGAGTGCTGTGCAAACAACTTGCTACAAAATGCACAGGAGGTTTCGTACCTTCAAACTCTTAGAGCCTCAATGCAATAAGATTTCGGACTTTCGCGGATGAGCTAATCTGATCAATTCTTACTCTGTAACGTGCGAATGCGTTCAATCTTTTCCCCTGCCTTCTTCCACAATGTCCCGATGATGAGATCGGCAGAGACACGATTCTGATTATCGGCTGAAGAACGGAGTTCCGGGTAGAGAGCAAAAGCATCTGCCACTGCCGCTGATTCGTTATCGCTTACCAATGTGTTGCCGGTGCTACCCAGTTTGAGCGTCCATATCATGCGCGCCCATGTATAATCGGCCAGCGCCCCTGCAATAAGTGCCACCGCCATCGCTTCGGTAACATTCTCCGTGTTGCTGTGTTTATTGATGAAGCGCTCAGCTTGGCGGCGCAACTCAATCAGCAAGTTGCCGTAGTTGGTATAGTCGGGCGACCCTTTGGTAACCGCGGTGAGCGAGTGAATCGTTCGCATTAAATTGTCGAGGTCGCGTTGAAAATCCAGACGCGGCAAGGTGGCAGCCGGTTTAGCGGCTTCTTGCGGCACAACTCCAAAGGTGAGCGAATGAATCGTCTCGAAGGCAATCGTTGAGACGAGCCCAGCAGAATTGATCTTCAGGCTATAAGCGTTGATGTCAAGGACCTGCCCACGCAATTCATTACCATTCTTATCTACGACCGTTACGGGCGTACCGGCTATGCGCGGCGCAATGGTTTCAGCAGGAGGGGTTGGCTTCTTTTTCGGAACCGGTCGTTTGCGGCGTTGTGCTGCTTCGGCAGGTATCAAGATAAGGCTGACGATCAAAGGAGCAATCAACAATTTCATACTTCTTACCTCATAAACGAATGGGAGATTGACAACGAGGAAACTTGAAACCGTTAGTGACCTGTTGGTTTATCCTCGTTGCCGATCACCGGATCGTCAAACGAAAGCGCGCGCCGACTGCTCTTCGGCAAAGACGCCTTCGGCAGCCGTCTCCGGCAACGGATTGCGGTCCCGGCGGCTGTCTAGCGCATCATTGGCGGCCTGTTCGACTTCCTCTATCACACGGGCTTCAAGGCGCTGTAAATAGAGTTCGTTGCGCTCGCGTAGCGTCACAGAAGATTCTTCGCGCTGCCCTTTCTCGAAATCGAAATTGCTTGCCAATAAATAAGATTCATAGAGTCCGATGGGGTCGCGTTTGCCCCAAAATTCAAACAGATCGGGCGCGAAGGTCTGCCGAGCTTCGCGCTCATCATGGGTCGCGTGGCCTCCCATGCGAAAAGTTTCAGCAATCAATAACACGGGGCCACGACCGCTTCGACAAGCGCCAGCAGCCAGCCGGGTTGCCGCGTACGCATCCAAAACATTGTTCCCATCAAACACCCCCCCGACCGTGCCATAAGCGGCAGGCCAGTCGGCAAAACTTGACCGATGATGTTGATCGAGGCGTGTGCCAAGCGCGACTTGATTGTTTTGAATAATGACGATGATTGGTAAGTGCTGAACCGCTGCAAAATTCATCGCTTCATGAAAAATTCCCGTTTTGGTTGACCCATCCCCCACCCAAGTCAAGGCAACACGCGGCTCGCTCTTTAACTTGAAGGAAAGAGCCATTCCACCCATTACCGCAAAGATGTCTCCAACATGACTGATTGGCGCAATCACGCCTCGGGGAAAATCGCCGATGTGCAGGTCGCGTCCGCGCGTCGGCGAATCAGCCGTTCCGAGATAACCGCGCAGCATATCCGTAAGCGGCATGCCCATCTCGTGACAAGCGCCGGAATTGCGAATCATCGGCGCGACGAAATCGGTCGAAAGCTGATCGCCAAACGGGGAGCGATTGAGCGCATGAACCGCGCCGACGGTTGCTGCCTCTTCCCCTGTGCCAAGCCAGGCTTTCGAGATTACTCCTTGTTTGACCCATCGTTTGAGACAGATGTCGTGCAAACGATTGCGTAGCAGCCCTTCATACAGGGCGATGAGTTTGGCGGCATCCAATGTTGCGATTTGTTCTTGACGTTCGGGGATACGGCTGAGCGTAGCTTGATAGGAGGCAAAGACCTCTGCGTCCGGTTTCCAGTCAATATATTCGGGCGGATCGAATGCGGGATAACGAATCATGGTCGGGTTATGAATGATTGGGACAAGTTGAAATGGCTCTTACTTGATTGCTGGGCCTTTCAACCTGTGTGTCAATTTACGATTCCGGTAGGGAGCTTCTGATCGGCAAAGGCGATTTCGACTTCCTGACCGATTTCCAATCCGAGCGCTTCGAGGGCTCCCGGCGAAAGCAGAATGTCGAGGCCGGAATTCTCATGGGGACCAACTTCAACTGCGCGAACAATCACCGATTTCCCTGTGTTCTTGTGGGTGACATGGATCTTTTTGTTAGCCCACCATCGGCGCGACTCTTCCGGGCTTTTGTGCGCCAGCTTGAGGTTCCATCGCATGGCGCAATAAAAACCCTTCGGATTCAACGAACGCACGCGCTCATAGGTGAAATGTTTGCCGGTTGGCAGAGCCAATTTATCATCCGGTCTGACGCTGCGATCTTTCGGCCCGCCGAACTGTCCGGCTTTGCCGCGCTGCGCCGGTAATAAGGAGTTGTCCCCTACATCCGCCTCTTTCGGCTCTTCGTTCGCCGCCGGAGTCTCACCCTGCGAAGTTGCCGATGAGATCGGCGGAGGTGTAACTACCGCAAGTGGTTTTGGTGACGCGGCGGCGACGGGCTCTTCGTGCGTCGCCTCGCCCGTGGTCTGTATTTCTTCGGTAACTGCATCGCTCTTCTTCTTGCTCATAGTCACACGCGCCTGTTTGGTTGCTGCGTCGTCTTGCGATGTATCGGTCTCAGCAGCAGGCGAAGATGCGCTGCGCCTTTTTTTCTCTGGCGACGCCTCACCGCTCTCTTGGGTTGCTGTTCTTTTGGCAGATCGCGTCGAGCGTTTTTCTGATTTATCAGCTTCAGCCATAACCATTCCTTCATTTGAAAATCCGTGAGGGATTCGAGTTGTTCAACTCGGAAGACCAATTATACACGTTCGACCCCGAACGTCACCCTCACGGAGATGCTTCCTTTGATGCCGAGTTGTTATGCGGTTATTTTGATGAGCAATTCAATCACTTTTGACGATTCGTTGACCATCTGAAAAGGTTCACGGAAACAGTCAATTCCCCTGTGAATATCTCAATCTTCAGGCGCATCTGTGCGCTGCAAGAAAGAAAAGCCGAGCAAATTCGCTTTTGAATTCGTATAGCGCATCGAGGTAGGACATGCGATTTTCACGACGAACCTTGCTCAAAACTGGCGTCTTGGTTGGCAGCAGTCTGCCGCTACTTGGTTGTGAAAAGCTCATCAGTGAGGTTAGCAAAGAGTTTGGGCAAACCATTCCCGACAGCCTACAAACAGCCAATCAGATGGAGATTGATGACGAGTTTCACCTTTTATCGCGAGCCGCTTATGGCGGATGGCCGGGCGAGTTGGAAGAGGTGAAATCCATTGGGGCAGAACAGTGGATCACTCAACAGCTTTCTCCCGAGACGATTGATGATAGCTTGTGCGATTTGCGCGCTCGTCGCTTCGAAACCATCTGGCACGCACCGGGCACCTGTTACGAATACAAAAAAACTGTGTTGCGTGAAGAGATTGCCCGCCACACTCTATTACGAGCCGTCTACAGCCGACGCCAACTCTTTGAAGTGATGGTCAATTTTTGGACGGACCATCTCAATATCAATCTTGAAAAAGGCGATTGCATCTACCTCAAACCCTCAGATGATCGGCAAGTGATTCGGGCTCACGCGCTCGGAAAATTTCGGGACTTAATACGCGCATCTGCTACATCTCCTGCCATGCTGGTGTACTTAGACGGCACGGAAAATAAGAAGGCTTCGCCGGACGATGTGCCCAACGAAAATTATGCCCGCGAGTTATTAGAACTTCATACACTCGGCGTCCATGGCGGCTACACGCAGAGCGATGTTTACGAAGTTGCTCGCTGTTTGACAGGGTGGCGTCTGCGCACCCGTTGGCGCAAAGGAACGGTCTACTTTGACCCTCAACTACACGATGACGGAGAGAAGCAGGTGCTCGGCCATACGATTACAGCGGGCGGCGGCGAGCGTGATCTGGAAGAGGTGATTGATCGAGTCTGCACCCATCCTGCGACAGCGCGGAATATCGCTTTGAAATTGGTGCGGCGCTTCGTTGCCGACGCGCCGCCCTCTTCGTTGGTTGATCGAGTGGCAACCGTCTTCACTGAAACGGATGGCGACATCAAATCGTTATTGCGAGCGATTCTGCTATCGAATGAATTCAGCGCCTCACGCGGGCAAAAATTGAAGAGGCCTTTTCATTTTGTCGTTAGCAGTCTGCGTTTGGTCGGAGCGGATACCCATGCCCACCAACCGTTGATTGAATACCTTAACCGCATGGGGCAGGGCTTGTTTCAACATCCGACCCCGGACGGTTACCCGGATGAGGCGCAGCCTTGGCTTGGCACACTGCTCTGGCGATGGAATTTCGCATTTGCGTTAGTGTCGGAACAGACGCCTGCGGTCAGCGTGCCGCTTAGACAATTGATTGATGCAATCGGCGGACAGGGGACAGAGCCAATCACTGCCGCAAAACTCTTCCCTCATTTTGTCGGTCGCGCGGCCACTGCGGTTGAATTGGCGGCTTTTGATCGGTACGTCAATTCGCCAACCATTGCACCGGAAAGCCAAGCCGAATTGATCGGTTTAATGCTCGCTTCACCGGCTTTTCAGAGGTGTTGAACATGAGAAAAGCAAGCAGACGCGCATTCATTCGACAGTTGCTCTTTCGCGCTGAGGAAGGGCACTCGCACAGTGCAGGAAAGACCCTGGTTTGCATTTTCTTACGCGGAGGAGCCGATACGCTGAACCTGATTGTGCCCTATGGCGACGAACAGTACTATCGCTTACGCCCCAACCTCGCCATCAAGCCCCCGACTGCCAATAGCGCCGATGCGGCTGTGCGACTTGATGATTTCTATGGTCTTCACCCAAAACTCAGACCGATCTATTCTTTGTTTGACAGCGGACGGTTGGCCATTATCCAGGCGGTCGGTTCGGACAACAGCACCGGCTCACACTTTGAGGCGCAAGACCAAATTGAACACGGCGAAGCGTATGGAAAGACGCTCGGCGGCGGTTGGGTAGGGCGCTATCTGCGCACCCGTTTGACAACTGGGGCGACCCCGCTTTCAGCCGTTGCCATCGGAGCAACCCTTCCTGAATCACTACGCAGCGCGCCGACCGCCACTGCCTTCTCCTCGCTCGATGAGGTGCGAATCAAAACGCCCCCCCATAAGATTCAAGCGGTGAGCGAGACACTGGCACAACTCTATCAAGCAGAGATGGGAATGCTCGGTCAGCCCGGAAGGACGACGCTGCAATTGCTGGCTCGCGTTGAAAGCTTACACAGTGCAAGCCATGAAGGGACTTTCGAGTATCCGCCACATGATTTTGCCAAAGGGCTGTGCGAGATTGCTCGACTCGTCAAAGCGGAGGTCGGAATCGAAGCTGCTTGCCTTGATCTCGGCGGATGGGACACCCATTTCTTTCAGGGAACGACAGATGGTTTGCAAGCAGAGAGCATTGACCATCTCGCTGGCGGACTGGCAGCCTTCGATGCGGATTTAGGCGAGCATCGCAATCGCGTCGTGACCCTCGTAATGACGGAATTTGGTAGACGAATCTATGAAAACGGTTCGTTGGGAACCGATCATGGGCGCGGCTTTGCCATGCTCGTGATTGGTGAGGGGATCAAAGGCGGTAAAATCCATGGCCAATGGCCGGGGCTTGCGGAAGAGACGAGCGGCACGCTTGGCCCGAGCGGCTTATCCGTCAAAATTGATTATCGCTCTGTGCTTGCGGAGGTCTTATCCGCGCGTTTTGGTGTAAAAGATATGCAAACAGTCTTTCCCGGTTTTCAGCCACAAAGCATCGGTTTTTGCCACTCGCTCAATTGATTGGTTATGATTCGAGGCGATGAGTTCGCCGCCGCAGTTTCATGAACCGGTCATCCGCGACAGCCAGAGCGGACGTTGGCTGATCTTTCGCAACCCGCTAGAGATTATTGTCGCCCGCACGCCGGAGGAAGTCTTGCCCGCCCTTCGTCGGGTCGAGGCGTGCGTGGTTGAGCAGAAAAAGCATGCCGCCGGATGGTTGGCTTATGAAGCAGCCAGTGCTTTTGATAGAGCGTTGATAACCAAACCCTGTCTGACTTTTCCCCTTCTTTGGTTTGGCATTTACGCATCCCCACAGGTAACGAGCATCTCCCTTTTCCCCCATCAAGAACCAACGCTGCAATTGGATTGGCAGGCTACGCTTGCTGAAAATGAATACGAAGAAGCGCTCTCGCGGATCAAAGAAGCGATTGCCGCTGGGGATACCTATCAAACCAACTTCACATTTCGCCTTCGGGCATCGTTCAATGCCGATGCTTGGCAGTATTTTCTTCGCTTGAATCGCCTGCGACCGGCAACCTACGCGGCCTTTCTTGAAACCGAAGAGTGGGCAATCTGTTCTGCTTCGCCCGAACTCTTCTTTCAGCTTGAGGGAGAGACTCTCATCTGCAAGCCGATGAAGGGGACAGCCGCGCGCGGGCGCACTTGTGAAGAGGATTCGCTGCAAGCCGAGTGGCTGAAGCATTCCGAAAAGAATCGTGCGGAAAATTTGATGATCGTTGATATGGTGCGGAATGATTTGGGGCGCATTGCAGAGGTCGGCAGCGTAACGGTCCCGCAATTATTCGAAGTAGAAAAGTACTTCACTCTTTGGCAGATGACCTCGACTGTGCAGGCGCGAACGCAAGCTGGACTCTGCGAATTGATGCGCGCGCTCTTTCCTCCGGCTTCGATAACCGGCGCGCCGAAAGCCAGCACCATGTCGCTTATTGAAACCCTCGAATCCTCTCCGCGTAAGCTCTACACCGGCGCAATCGGGTTCTTCGCGCCGGACCGTCGCGCACAATTCAATGTAGCGATTCGTACCGTTTTGATAGATAAGAAGAATAACGAAGCTGAGTATGGAGTCGGTTCCGGCATTGTTTGGGACTCGGATACACAGGTTGAGTTTGACGAATGCCGAACGAAGACAGCCGTCCTCAATCGCCAGCCACCTGAATTTTGCTTGCTCGAAACCATGTTGTGGACGCCTGCGGAGGGCTTCTTTTTGCTCGATCTGCATTTAGCGCGACTGCGAAGGTCGGCCAACTATTTCGATTTTAGAATGCCTGAAGATTCGATTCGTGAACGACTTGATCGGTTTGTTGCTGGCTTGAATTCGCCAAGCCGCGTTCGACTAACAATGGATGAAGAAGGGCGCGTTAGTTGCGAAACCAATTGGCAAGGAGATATTTCTCTCTTGCCAGCGCCGAAAGTCTGTCTGGCAAAACGTGCAATTGATTCGTCGGATCGGTTTCTCTATCACAAGACTACCTATCGAGAGGTGTACAAAACGATTCTTGCTGAACACGCTGACTGTGATGACGTGATTTTGTGGAACGAGCGCGGCGAAGCCACGGAATCCTGTTTTGCCAACCTTGTTGTCGAACTGGATGGCGATCTCTTTACGCCGCCAATTCATTGCGGCTTGCTCGCGGGCGTCTATCGCCAATGGAGGTTGGAACAAGGGCAGATCAAGGAGCGCGTCATCCCCATCGCGGAACTCCAGACTGCCTCTCGTCTTTATCTCATCAACTCAGTTCGCAAACAGCAGCCCATTGCTCTCATAGACAAAAAGTAGGATTAGCGGACGAGTTATGACAAGAGTCGTTCAAATCGCTGCTATTTTTCTTCCTTGATCCATCATTCTTCCTCGGTTTTCTCTCTTTTTAGTTCATGGGTCGCCCGCTTCGCCGGTTTCCCTGAATAGGGCACATGACCTGCGTTTGACGCTCATTCGTGGCTGTATGAAAATTCCATCATTGTCTGATCGTTGTCGTCGGTTTCGTTTTGGCGAATGCCAACGACGTAACATCTCGCGGATTTCAAAGCGGAGGTCAGTATGAAAACGAGTGCTCCCATGCTTCGACAAAATATCATGAAAAACCTAGGCCGGTGGTTCAGTCTGTCGCTGAGCCTCATTTTCGCTTTCACGGCATTGATTCCGGCTGTTACCCTGCAAGCGCAAGGTTCGTCATTACGCGTCGAATCCTTTCCGCTCAGGCCGAACGGCGAAGTGCGAATTGAAAACGCGCGCGGCAGCACAACGGTTGAAGTTTGGGACAGTCGGACAGTGAGGATTGTGGCCGAAAAGGTCGCCAAACAAAATAGCGCCATTCAACCCTCTGAACTCGCGCTCATGTCCGCGCAAAATACGGTGTTGATCGAATGCAAAGAGTCGGCTCAGCCTGCACGGCTCAACCTTATGGTCTATGTGCCGCGTTTCACGCATCTTCAAATTATGGGCGGCAGTTGGCCGGTTGAAGTTAGTGGCTCGCTCGCGTCATCAGTCGTTGAAACGACGAGCGGCAACGTGACCTACAAGATGCCAGGGAATGATAATGCGCGGGTAGCCATGCGGTCAGCGCGTGGTCTTGTCAAATCCTCCGTGCCGCTGGTTATTTCGCAACGTGATGGGACTCGTAGTTTGCAAGGGCAACTCGGTGGCGGAGCAAACGAGGTTTTTGTCAATTCTCAAAGCGGTAATATCTCGCTGCTTCCGGCTGCCAATCTGGTGAACGCCGTTGCCTCCGTATCTTCACCGAGTGATCCTGCTAACTCGCAAGCCGTCAATCAAGGGAATGACTCAGCGCCTTTTGATCGCCAACCCGGCTCCTCTCCTCGCCCATCGCAAACCAACCGCGATGATGCAATGTCACGCGGCGCTCGTTCAGCCGGGGATGAAGAAGATTCAAACAGTATCGCCAATTCGCCTTATGTGCGTGCGCCGCAAACCAATTCGCAACCCTCTGCCGGTTATCCGCCAGCGCCCGCTCCGCCAGCCGGGAATGGCGGAATTAACATCGGCGGTGCAGGGCGCGACAGCGACAATTCGACGACCGCCAAATCCGGGCCGCTTTCACGCGAACGCAAACAACAAGAGGAATCAGTTGGTTCCGCCGGATTGAGTGTTCGCATCATCCCTGCTTATCCGCCATCTGGCGGAACGCGCGCGCAAAACCCGTCGGTGTACGCTGATGACACCCGTTATCAAAATCCTGATCAATCGCAGAACCAGCAGAATCCGGCTCCGTCACGCGGTTATGGCAACAGCCGTCAGCAATCCGCTCAAGACGATCAGTCCATTTATCCCGACAGCCGCTCGCCGCGCGATGGTCGAGACACTCAATACGGCAGCTCAACAAACGCTCCGCGACCGACAGCCCCTCCGGTTTTGCATCGCAACCGGGACGCTGAGCCAAGCGCGGAACCATCTGCTGAGCCCAAGAAGAACGCCGATGGCGAAGAAGATGACACCATCACGTTGAACACGGCATTGGTGAATCTGAATGTCAGCGCTATGTTACGATCTGGTTCATCGGTTGCGAATTTGAAGAAGGAAGATTTTGAAGTCTATGAAAATGGCGAGGCGCAAGAAGTCGAATTTTTCGCGCCGACCAATGCGCCGTTCAATCTTGTATTGGTGCTCGATCTATCGGGTTCGATCAAGGATAAAATTGATGTCGTAAAGTCTGCGGCTCTGCGGTTCATTGATGCTGTGAGTTCACAGGATAAAGTCGCGGTTGTAACCTTTACCGATCAAGTCCGCGTCATCTCTCAGTTGACCAACAATCATGACGTGCTGAAAAAGCGCGTCAAAGCAATTGAACGCTCGGATGGCGGCACGGCGTTTTATGAAGCGATGTGGTTTAGCCTGGTCGATACCTTGCGCGGCACTCGCGGACAACGAAACGCCATTGTCGTGATGACCGATGGCGTTGATAGTTCGTTGGATCGCTATGACCCTGCTCCGACGCGTGTCTCCTACGATCAATTGGCCGCGAAGTTTGAAGAAGCCGATGCGTTGGTCTTCCCCATCTATCTGGATACCGAATACGACGAAGTATTCAACGTCGGGTATAGCAAAGCCGAAGCCTATGCCGTAGCCCGCGTGCAGCTTGAGCGCTTAGCCGAACTGACTGGGGGGCAGAAATTCGAAGCGCAACAGGCGAGCGACCTGTCAGGCGTTTATAAACAAGTCGCCGCGGCATTGCGAACGATCTACAGCGTTGGGTATTACCCGAAAAACCCTGAACGCGATGGTACCTATCGCCGCGTGCAGGTCAAAGTGAAGCGCGGCGATGTTGCCGTACGCACGCGTCGGGGCTATTACGCGAAGTAAGATTCTACTTCTTCTGTGGCCTCAGAACCGTCTGCGATAGCAAGGTAGTTGAGCAAAATGTTCAACCGCCGGTTATCACAGGCGGTTCCGATTTTTCTCATAGAGTTGCGCGTATGCGGACAGCGATGATATAAGGCTCAACAGTATCAACGGGATTTACTGGAGCAATCTGTGGCGCGAAAAAGCAGCCCGTTTGGTACGCATCAACAGCAATCATTCTGCGTTTCATTCGCGTTGACAAACACGTCAAAGGTGACCGGTTTGACAGGCGCAGCGCGCCCAACGCGCTCACGGTCTTTCGTTTACAAGACTTCGGCGACCCGATTCGATGCCTTGATCGGTGGCCGAGGTTGAGAAGCCAACGAGGTGACACTCATGAAAAAGACAGTCAACATTACGGTGAACGGTACGCCACAACAGAGCGAAGTCGAGCCGCGTTTGTTGCTCGTTCATTACCTGCGCGATGTTCTCAATCTGACGGGCACGCACGTTGGTTGCGAGACCTCAATCTGCGGAGCTTGTACGGTGCTGCTCGATGGGCAAGCGGTCAAATCCTGCACCCTGCTGACGGTACAAGCGAATGGTGCAAACATAACCACCATCGAAGGGCTGGCCGCAAACGGCCAGTTGCATCCCGTGCAAGAAGGCTTTTGGCAACAACATGGTTTGCAGTGTGGCTATTGCACGCCGGGTATGATCATCGCGGCGGCTCAGCTTCTCGACCGCAACGCCAGCCCAAGTGATGCCGATATTCGTCAGGGATTGGAAGGCAATCTTTGCCGCTGCACAGGCTACCAAAACATTGTTGATGCCGTTCAGTACGCCGCCAAAAAGTCACAAGCCGCCAGCGGTGATTAACGTTGCCCCGACCCGCCAACTGCTGAGCTTAGGACGAAAGCGCAAGCAAGAGGCGTTCGTCGCCCGTCGGTTCAAGGAGGAATTATGGCCAAATATGTCGGAGAGAAGATCAAACGCACGGAAGACCCGCGACTCATCAAAGGTCTTGCGCACTATGTTGACGATATTAAATTGCCCGATACGCTCTATGTCGCCTTCCTGCGTTCGATGTATGCACACGCGCGCCTAAACGGCATTGATACCAGCGAAGCTCGCAACGCGCCGGGCGTGGTCGCGGTCTATACGGGAGCGGATGTGGCAGGCAAAATCGGCGCGGTTCCGACCGCCGGAGCCTTGCCGGATTTGCGAGTTCCCGACTTTCGCGTACTGGCTAACGATAAAGTGGTGTTCGTCGGTCAACCGATTGCGGCGGTTGTTGCGACTGACCGCTACGCGGCGCGCGACGCTGTTGATTTGATTATGGTGGACTACGAAGAACTCACCCCGGTCGTTGATGTCGAAGCGGCGGCCAGTGGCGGCGCAGTCATCTATGAAGAGTATGGCGATAACATCGCCTATCGCCTCACTGCCGGTGAAGGCGATATCGAAGCAGCGCTCGCTTCGGCAGACCGCGTTATTAAACAGCGCCTCGTCAATCAACGTCTTGCCCCCATCGCGATGGAGCCGCGCGGCGTACTGGCGCGTTACTTGCCCGGTGAAGAGGAACTCACCCTTTGGTCGTCAACTCAGATTCCCCATCTCATGCGGACGCAAGTTGCCCTGATGATCGGCATACCCGAAAACAGATTGCGCGTCATTGCGCCGGAAGTCGGCGGCGGGTTCGGATCGAAGCTCAATGTCTATGCCGAAGAGGCTCTGCTCGGTTGGATTAGCATGCAGCTTGCGAAACCGGTCAAATGGATTGAGACACGACGCGAAAACATGCAGGCGACCATTCACGGGCGCGGCCAAGTTGGTACGGTTGAAATCGGTTGTAAAGACGATGGGACGATTACCGGACTGCGATACAACGTCATTGCCGATATGGGTGCGTATCATCAGTTGCTCACCCCGGCGATTCCGACGCTAACCGGCTTGATGCTTTCGGGGTGCTACAAAATCCCTGCCATTCAGATGAATGTGACCGCTTGCTTCACCAATAAGATGGCGACTGATGCCTATCGTGGCGCGGGGCGACCTGAAGCGACGTATGTCATTGAACGGGCGCTCGATTTAGTAGCGGCTGAACTCGGTATGGACACGGTTGACGTGCGGCGTAAGAATTTCCCCAAACCGGATGAGTTTCCGTTCAAGACCGCAACCGGGCTGTTTTATGACAGCGGCGATTACGAAATCGCTCTCGATAAAGCGTTGAAGAATGCCGACTATCAGCACCTGCGCGCCGAGCAAAAGAAGGCGCGCGAGCAAGGTCGGTTGGTCGGCATCGGCGTTTCGACCTATGTGGAGATTTGCGCGCTCGGCCCGTCTCAAGCAATGCCCGCAGGCGGATGGGAGAGCGCAACGGTGAGAATCGAACCGACGTGCAAAGCGACGGTCTTGACCGGCGTATCGCCGCACGGGCAGGGCGAAGAGACCGCCTTCGCGCAGATTGTTGCCGAAGAGCTAGGGATTCAACTCGAAGATGTGACGGTCATTCATGGCGACACTTCGATTGTGCAATACGGCATTGGCACGTTCGGTTCTCGTGGATTGGCCGTTGGCGGTACAGCGGTCTTCAACGCAACCCAGTCGTTGAAGGAGAAGGCGACAAAGATCGCCGCGCACATGATGGGAGTGGACGCTTCGGCAGTCGCTTTCAAAGAAGGAAAATTCACGACCGAGGCGGCAATGGCAGCAACCGGCGAGGGCGGAACACAAGAGGCTCCGCCGACGAGTCTGACCATTCAGGAAATCGCATTGGCTGCGCATCTGGCGCGCACCATTCCTCCGGGCATGGAGCCGGGGCTGTCAGCTACGAACTTTTATGAACCGGCGAACTTCACCTTTCCCTTCGGCACTCACATTGCTGTCGTCGAAATTGACAAAGAGACCGGAGACATTCAGTTTCAGAAATATGTAGCGGTGGATGATTGCGGCAAGGTTATCAACCCCCTCTTGGTTGAAGGTCAGGTGCATGGCGGCATTGTTCAATCCATCGGACAGGCGATGTACGAAGAGGTGATTTATGACGAAAACGGTCAACTCCTCACCGGCACGCTGATGGATTACGCTTTGCCTAAAGCCGCAATGATTCCGCGCCTCGAATTGGATCGCACCGAGACGCCATCGCCGGTCAATCCGCTTGGAGCCAAAGGCGTTGGCGAAGCCGGAACCATCGGCGCAACGCCCGCTGTGGTCAATGCCATCGTGGATGCGCTCTCGCCGCTCGGTGTGCGGCATATTGATATGCCAGCCAAGCCGGAAACCATCTGGCGAATCATTACTGGTGCACAGTAGTGCAAACTGAAGGAGAGAGAATATGATTCCAGCACAGTTCGATTACTTGACCCCCGCAACGCTTACGGAAGCGGTGGCGTTGCTTGCCGAACATGCCGACGATGCGAAACTCTTGGCGGGCGGCCACAGTTTGATTCCGGCGATGAAATTGCGACTTGCCAATCCGCAGGTTCTCATTGACATCGGACGCATCAAAGACCTCTCTTACATAAAAGAAGAAGGTAACGAGTTGCACCTCGGGGCAATGACGACGCATTACCAAATCGAATCATCCGATCTGCTCAAGACGGCTTGTCCGATGCTTGCAGAAGCGGCTGCGACGATAGGCGATGTACAGGTTCGAAATCGAGGCACCATCGGCGGCAGTCTGGCACATGCCGACCCGGCAGCCGATTGGCCTGCTGTCATGATCGCGCTCAAAGCTACAATGGTGGCTGTCAATGGCAGCGGCGAACGCACGATTGCTGCGGACGATTTCTTTGTTGACTTGCTTACGTCGGCGCTCGATGGCCATGAAATCTTGCGCGAGATTCGCTTGCAAAGACCGACAGGCAAATACGGGCAAGCCTACGTCAAAGCCGCGCAGCCAGCCTCCGGTTTCGCTGTGGTCGGCGTTGCTGTCCACCTATCGCTTGATAGCTCCGGCGCTTGCGAAGCGGTGAGCGTAGGCATTACTGGGGTTGCTTCAAAAGCCTATCGGGCAGCCGCAGTCGAGCAGATGCTGGTCGGTCAGACGCTCAATCCGCAACTCGTTGCGGATGCGGCTACGCACGCAACGGACGGGATTGATGCCAATGGCGATATTTACGCTTCTGCCGATTATCGCCGCCACCTCGCTGCCATTTATACACGTCGCGCGCTCGAAACGGCGATAGCCAGAGCCTAATCAAGTCGGAGGTTGGAATAGGGGAACGGATTGGAGGCTCGGAGTGAACAGCCTTCATCAACCAATGGGTTATTCTCTTACCCTTTTTCACTCAGCCTTCAGCTTGCAACCCTCAGTTTTATGAAGATCGAAGGTACACACGAATTGCTCGCCTCACGCCCACGCGTTTTTCAGGCCTTGACCGACTCCACTGTTTTGCAACGCTGTATTCCCGGTTGTGAGAAGTTGGAGCAAACAGGTGAAAATGCCTACTCTGCAACGTTGAAAGCCGGGGTAGGTTCGATCAAGGGAATGTTTACCGGCAACGTACAGCTTGAAAACATACAGCCTCCCACACAGTTTCGCATGATTGTGAGCGGTAAGGGGCAACCCGGATTTCTAAAAGGTTCGGGCGATTTGCGACTTGATGAACAAGGAGGCGTGACCGTCGTTACCTATGCAGGCGATGTGCAAGTTGGCGGCACGTTGGCAAGCGTCGGTCAGCGGATGATTCAAGGCGCAGCCAAAATGATGGCGTCGCAATTCTTTACAGCAATCGAGGCCGAATCGCAAACCCCGGAGTCGGAGCCACCGCCCAAACATGGATTTTTTCGAACAGCCCTGAGATGGTTCTCAGGGTGGTTGCGAAAAACGTTTCGGAAATGAGTTTGAGCATTCTCTCCCTTTCAAACTTCGAAGGCGAAATCGAATGCCCCATCGCTTTTGAGGTAACAGGCTAAAGGACGCTGCCTGCAAGCGATTGAATCGGCTGCTTAACAACGATGCTGACAGCAGGGCGGCGGCCACTATGCAGCGTGAGAGTTTTGCAGTCAGCAGGTCTTTACTGTCCACGCCGCAACCGGTTTTATTACGGAGGTACACATGCAGAGGAAGCTTTTTCTGCTTACCGGCGCAGTCATCTTTTTATCGTTGTTTCAACTTCCCGAAGCGAAACGAAATCAGGATAGATGGTTCGAAAGTCTAAGCCCGGACGAAAGAGCGCGGGTGGTCAAAAAGCTCGGGCAAAAAGGATCAAGCTATGATGAACCGGCTGAGGCGCAAGAGTTTTATCATCTTCGGCGTTCACGCGATGGCGTCAGCCCCATTTCTCCACAACGAATCGTGGAGGCCATTGAACGAGCTGACCAGATGCCGCAGTATTCAACGGCGCTGAACGCTTTCTATCCCCCGAAAAAACAATTATCGAAGCAAGCCAAGTCATACATGGCGCTCGGCGCATGGACACAACTCGGCCCCGGCAATATCGGTGGACGCACGCGCGCTCTGCTGGTTGATCCCAATGTCCCCGACACGATGTATGCAGCAGGGGTGGGCGGCGGCGTCTGGAAGACCACCGATGGGGGAATGGCGTGGACGGCACTCGCCGATCTGTTACCAAACATCGCTTTCGCTTCTCTTGCCTTTGACCCGAAAAATTCATCGGTCATTTATGCCGGAACCGGAGAAGGCTTCTTCAATGGGGATGCCACGCGGGGTATGGGTATCTTCAAAACCACCGACGCGGGCACGACCTGGTCATTGTTACAAAGCACAGAAACGGAAGATTTTCATTTCGTCAATGATTTGATTGTCAGCCACAACAACGCACTCTGTGTGTATGCGGGGACGCGCACCGGCGTGTGGCGCAGCGAAGACGGAGGCTTGAGTTGGACGAAGATTCTTGACCCCCTCGATGGGTTCGGTGAAACGATTATCGGCGGCTGCCTCGATCTGGCGATTCGAACCGATCAAGCGACTGATTATCTGTTTGCCTCTTGCGGGACATTTGATCAAGCGACGGTGTATCGCAATGCCAATGCTGGTAGTAACGATACCTGGGAGGCGGTGCTGAGTGAAGCTAACATGGGGCGGACTTCGTTGGCCATTGCTCCTTCGAATCAAAATATTGTTTACGCATTGGCGGCGAGTAACGAGAGCGGGAGGTTTCAGGATGGTCTGTTGGCGGTTTTTCGTTCTGATGACAGCGGTGAGGTAAATACGTGGACGGCGAGGGTGCGAAACACCAACCCGACGAAACTCAATACCGTACTACTGACCAATCCGCTTATTGCACATCAATCGGAATGCAACAACAACACGAATTCCTTCGCCAATCAAGGTTGGTATGACAATGTGATTGCGGTTGACCCTGTAGACCCAAACCGCGTTTGGGTAGGCGGCATTGATCTCTTTCGTTCAGATGATGGCGGTCAGAGTTGGGGGCTGGCCTCTTACTGGTGGGCGGACCGAAGCAATTCGCGCTATGCCCATGCCGATAATCACACCATCGTTTTTCACCCCCAATTTGACGGCACAACCAACCGCGTCATGTTCGTCGGCAGTGATGGCGGCGTCTTTCGAACTGATAACGCGAGAGCGGCGACCGCAACAGGCAGTACGGCACCGTGCTCTACGGCCAATTCGGCTGTTCGGTGGCGCGGGTTGAGTAATCACTATGCGGTAACGCAATTCTATTTCGGATTGCCCTATCCTAATGGTTCGACTTACCTCGGCGGCACGCAAGACAACGGCACCTTGCGCGGCACGGATGCCGCTGGCATCAACGGGTGGAATGAAGTCTTCGGTGGCGATGGCGGTTGGGTAGCGATTGACCCGACCAATCCCAATACCTTCTTTGTCGAAACGACGCGACTTTCAATCCGGCGTACCGATGACAATGGAGCATCGTTTCAATCTGCCATCAGCGGTATCAATGAACCGAACAGCAACTTTCTCTTCATCAATTCTTTTGTGATGGACCCGCGCATCCCACAACGTTTGTGGACGGGTGGCAGAACGGTATGGCGCACCAATGATTCCGGCAATTTTTGGACACAAGCCAACAGCGGCGTCACCGGACGAGTTAGCGCCATAGCGGTTTCGCCAAGCGATTCCAATCGTCTCTTGGTGGGCACAAGTTCCGGCATCATCTATCGCACCGATTCCGCCCTAACCTCGAATGCCAACACGACTTGGCCATCTGCATTACCGGAATTCGGATTTGTATCGGCCATAGCTTTTGACCCTGCGGATTCGAATATCGCGTATGCAACCTATTCAACTTTTGACAGCAATCATGTCTTCAAGAGTACCGATGGAGGAGCATCGTGGGTGAGTATTGATGGAGCAGGCAACACCGGTATTCCCGATATTCCGGTAAATGCAATCGTCGTTGATCCAAATAATTCTCAACGGCTTTATATCGGGACGGACATCGGCGTTTTTTCTACCCGTGATGGCGGAGCGAATTGGATGCGTGAAAATTCAGGGTTTGCTAATGTCCCGACTTACGGTTTGGCAATCGGAACGTTTAGCGGCAATCAAACGCTCTATGCCTTCACACACGGCAGAGGGGTTTGGCGAGTGCCACTTGGCGCAGCGCCGCTGAAGATTCTGGCGGCTTCGGTTTCGGGAAAGAAGCTGTTGATTCACGGGCAGAATTTCGATAGCGGGTCGAAGGTCTTTGTTAATGGCATCGAGCAGAAAACCAAGATTGATGCGGCCAACGTTTCGACCAATATTATTGGCAAGAAGGCGGGGAAGAATATCAGACAAGGTGATACGGTCATCATTAGCGTGCGCCGTTCGACGGGCGAGTTTACGCCGGATTTTTCTTACACCCGACCATAGCTCTAAAGAAAAGAAGGGGGACAGGAGGTTCCCCTCCGCCCTTTACCAGCCGAGAATACCGAGAGGTGAGATGATATGGTTGTAATCTCTGATTATGTAGACATCGCTGTGAGTGATAGCCCGATGCGAATGTTTGTCGCAACTCCTAAGCGGGAAGGGAAGTACCCCGGCGTTCTTTTTTACTCTGATATTTTTCAACTGACCGGCACAATGATTCGTTCGTGTGTGCGGCTGGCGGGGTATGGGTTTGTTGTCGCAGCGCCGGAAATTTACCATCGCATTGAACCGCTTGGAACGGTGATTCCTTTCGATGATGCAGGCCGAACGCAAGGCTTGAATGATGCAATGCAAACTCCGGTTGCCGATTTTGATGCCGATTGTCGGGCGACGCTCAATTATTTAGCTCAGCACCCCAAAGTGGCGGAAGGAAAACTCGGAGCGGCAGGCTTTTGTCTCGGCGGCCATCTCTCTTTTCGCGCTGCCTTGCAACCCGATGTCAAAGCGACGGTCTGCTTTTACGGGACGGGCATTCATAATGGCAAACTCGGACAGGACGTAGACGCCGGTTCACTTGAGCGGGCTGGCGAAATTCGCGGGCATTTGCTGATGATCTTCGGCGACATGGATCCTCATATCCCTGAAGACGGGCGCAGAAAGATTGCCGACGCCCTCGTTGACGCGAAGGTGAAGCATTCCGTTCGGCTCTATCCTGCGGAGCATGCCTTCATGCGTGATGAAGGCGCACGGTACGACCCGGAAGCGACCGATCAGGCCTTTGCCGATATGATTGCATTGTTCCGCAACGTCTTCACCGGCTAACCGTTTTCGATTGCAATTCTATTACTCTTTAACGGGAGCGAGGCTCCTGCTTTGGTGTGATTCATTGATTGGCTCTCTTTTTCAAAGCGCGGTTGAGATTGCCTGACGACCGCCCCTTACTGCTGTGACTTTCCAAACTTCAATGTGAAGATCAAGTAGTCGCCACGCTTGCGCTGTTCTTCGGCCTTCAGATTGTCGAGGTTTTCGACCGGCAAGATAGACACAACTCGGATATTGGCTTTTTCTAGCCGTCGCTTGGTGCGTGCGGCTGCTCCGAGGTGGTAATCGCTGTGAAACGCGCCGTTGAAATGCACGACTATGGGCTTCTGTGGCGTTGTTCCGGCATGGGCTGTGGCGATAGATTCAGCCATCGTTTCGTCTTTGACGCATTGTGCAAAGTAGAATCGTTCAGTCAGTGCCGCCATCTCTTTTTCTGCGTTCGGTCCGGGGGGCACAGGGTGAGATTTCATCGTCTCAGCAAACTTATTGAAGTAATCATCGCGCGGGCATTCGAGGTTGCGGGCGATCATCTGGCGTTCATTTGATGGCAGTGCATCGAGCGCCGCAAGACCGTTCCTCGAAACTTGTGACGCGTAGCGTCGTGGCACATTGCCTGCAATCACTGGCCAACTTTTGAATTTGGCGAATTCGATCAACGGGCGATAATCGGTCGGGTAGTTCGGCCATGGGCGCGAGGCTTTCAAAAAGTCGGCTTCGCTGATTTTGCCTGCTAGATAATCATTCAACGGAGTCTGAACATCGCGTTCGAACATCTCCAATGCGACAGTGACGGATGAACGTCGCCGTGCGATACCTTCGAGTATGGCAAGTTCTAATCGGTGTGTAGCGAAATCGTCATGCTGTTCTCCGACGAAGACGACATCGGCGCGCGCCAGCTCGACGAGCAGCATTTCAAAATCAATAAACTTTTTCTCTTTGGCATGATAGACACGTTGCGGGATGTAGCCTGCGGTAGGTGGTGAAGTTGCCTGCGGCGGGGCAGCTACTAACATTGTTGAAAGCGTCAGCGTCAGCAATAACGTGGTGAGCATTCTGCGTCGAATCATTTGGTTCTCCTGATGGGTATGGTGAGAATGTTGTCGCCTACACTCTTACAGCCGTGCGCGAGCGGCTGCGCGCGCTGAAGGGCGCGCCGTTCTTCCTCTTCGTGCACAGCTTCGAGGCCCACGCGCCCTACGTGCGCACGCGCTACGTCGAAGGGCGCCTGAGCCCGGCGGCGCGCGAGGAGTGGGCCGCGCGCTTCGACCTCGAGTGGCTGCAGCGTCACGGGCGGCGCGCGCTCGAGCCGGAGGCGCCGCTGCACGGGCCGGCGAGGTTGTGGTGGCAGTCCGTCATGTCGGGGCCGCTGCGCGAAGGCATCCCCGGCTTCCTCCGGCGCCTCGGCCTGTGGGACGCGCGCAGCGCCTCGGACCTCTACGACGGCGGCGTGCGCGCGGCCGACGCCTTCGTGGGCGAGCTGCTCGACGAGCTCGCCCGGCTGGGGCTCGCGGAGCGCACGGCGGTGGTGGTCACGAGCGACCACGGCGAGGAGTTCGGCGAGCACGACCCGGCGCGCTTCTGGGACGCGCACTGCCTGACGCTCTACGACGAGCTGCTGCGCGTGCCGCTGATCGCGCGCCTGCCCGGCGGGCCGCGCGGCGTGGTGCGCGAGCAGGTCAGCCTGGTGGACGTGGCCCCGACGCTGCTCGACTGGCTCGCGATCGGCGCGCCGCGCGCGATGCAGGGGCGCAGCCTGCTGCCGCTGGCGCGCGGCTCGCGGCGCGACGGGCCGCGCTGGGCGCTGGCCGAAGCCACCTGCGGCGGTCCCGAGCG
>CAYXVU010000054.1:13596-30224 GCA_964468725.1 uncultured Clostridia bacterium | reverse complement strand
CCCCGTATGAGGTCACGAGCAAGACTCAAGTCTACGCTCAGTTTCTTATGAAGGTTAGCGACTAACCATTGAACAGGGGCGAGGGCGCGGGCGCGGGCGAGGTCGAGGGCGAGGGTGCGGTCGAGGTCGAGGTCGAGGGCGAGGTCGAGGGCGCGGGCGCGGGCGCGGGCGAGGTCGAGGGCGTAAAACCTAGGATAGGCAAATAGGTCAAGAGAGGATTGCAGCAAAGGCAAATTGATCGTTGACAGTTGCGTCAGTTGCGCTTTGATCTCTTGTTCTGCTCCGCTATCGAGAACGAGTTGCACGCTGACGCCATCGTTGCACCAGATTCCCAAACCTTTTGTGAGCCTGAGAAACTTCTTCACTTCATCCGCGCGCGGCAGGCGATAGCGATAGGAGGCACTCTCTTTTTTGTTCAGCCATTCGCAGAAAGCCTCCGCGTCTTCTCCACGTAGTCCGCGCACCGGCTCAGTCGCTTGACCGCGAGGAAAGTCATATTGAGTCCAATGGTCGGGCTGACGATAAATCTTTTGCTGTCGCATGGCATCCAGAAAGAGTTGATACTCGGCGCAGGTCAGATAGGTTGGGTCTATTTCCCGCCACTCATCAATCTTTACAAAGCGATCAAGGCGGCGCTGCAAGCGCGCTTCCGCCGCTTGCCGACGAACCCCGGCATCCGCGTGTTCCAAGTCTGCATCACGACGCTTGGCGTCTTCATCGCTCGCCTCGCTCTTCGTCTCGTAGCGGTTCTCTTTCACGATGATGCGCTCGTTCGAATGGTAGATGACAACAACTTGTAAAACCGGGCTGCCGTTTTACTCTCGCTTACAGGTTTGCAAGGCCAAACAGGTCGGATTCTAACACAGCCGTTAGCCATCGGTTACCCAAATGGAAGCTGAAGACGTTATCAAATCCCATCGAGGCAGATCGGTTATAAAGATAACTTGATAGCGGCTTGCGGGGTGTAGATCGAGCCTGCGGGATTGAGGTCGCTGCGCATGAGGATGACTTCGCGCGCCGTAAATCGCTGTGCAGCGAAGCCGCCAGCAAGCAACTGTTCGGCAACGAGCGCGGCATTGCGCGGCGCGCGCACCCGTCCGATGGTGAGGTGAGGCGAAAACTTTTTTGACTCGCGCGCGAAGCCGACGCTTGCGAGTTCGGCTTCCATCGCTTTGTGCAACTCGGCGAGCGACGGCGGCAGATCGCTCAGTCCGACCCACAATACGCGCGGGCTGCGCGCGGAAGGGAAACAGCCTGCGCCGCTCACTTCAAGTTCAAACGGCGCAATCGAGGCGGCAGCCCGTTCGATTGCAGCAGTCACCGAGGGCAAGCGTGATGCCGACACATCGCCGAGAAACTTCAGAGTCAAGTGGATATTTTCCGGCTTGACCCAACTGATCTGCGCGTCGAGTTGGCGCAACGACGATTGCACCTCGCGCAAGCATTCTTTGATCGCGGCGGGAATTTCGAAGCAGATAAAGGAACGAATCATTTGCTGAGGGTGAGGCATCGTTTCTCTCTGCTCCGGCAGACGCTTAGCAATTGCGGTGTCATCCGAAGCTCATCCTGGTCATCTTCCGCCGGTTCGGTAATAAGGCGACAAGCTTTTTCAAGTTGGCGGTTCACGCTAAACTGTAGGAGTTCATCAGCAACGATTGGCTATCCACGCGCTCTTCGCCGGTTGCTGCGCGCACGCGCTCGTAATGGCCATCGGGCAACAGCACGCGGGCTTTCACATTGTCGCGTAGATAGAGGTCAAGCAACTCTTCTTTAAGATACTTCTTCAAGCGCGGGTCTTCGATGGGCGCGAGCACTTCGACGCGGCGATCCAGATTACGAAGCATCCAATCGGCGCTGCCGATATAAATATCGTCTTCGCCGCCATTGGCGAAGTAAAAGATGCGACTGTGTTCGAGGAAACGCCCGACAATGCTGCGAACGCGAATGTTTTCCGATAGCCCTGCCAGCCCCGGTCTGAGCGAACAGATGCCGCGCACGATCAAATCAATCGGCACACCCGCCTGCGAAGCTTCATAGAGTACGCGAATCACTTTGGTATCGGTCAGACTGTTGATCTTGACAATGATGCGCGCCTCGCGTCCGGCTTTGTGGTGCTCGATTTCGCGTTCGATTAGCTTGGCGGTGCGCTCGCGCAGATTGACCGGCGCGACGAAGAGTTTGCGATAGTCGGTCTGCCGCGAAAATCCGGTCAAATAGTTGAACAGGTCTGTGGCATCCGCGCCGAGTTGCTGATGGGCGGTGAAGATTCCCAAATCGGTGTAGATGCGCGCCGTCGTCGGGTTGTAGTTGCCCGTGCCGATGTGCAGGTAGCGACGCAAGGAGTTGCCTTCGCGCCGCACAACTAGCGCCAGTTTGCAGTGCGTCTTCAACCCTAACAAACCGTAGACCACGTGTACGCCTGCGCGTTCCAACCGGCGCGCCCACTCGATGTTGTTCTCTTCGTCGAATCGCGCTTTTAATTCAACCAGCACGGCCACCTGTTTGCCGCGCTCGCTGGCGTCAATCAAGGCGCGCACGATGGGCGAATCCGATCCGGTGCGATAGAGGGTCATTTTGATGGCCAGCACGTCCGGGTCAACCGCCGCCGTGTTGATGAAGTCCACTACGGTCGAAAACGAGTTGTAGGGATGATGCACGAGAATGTCTTGCCGCTTGATGACATCGAAGATCAGTTCATTGGTGCGGAGCGGCGGCGGCACTGAAATCACAAAGGGCTTGTCCTTGAGTTCCGGGCGGTCGAGTTTGTAAAGCGCCATCAAATCCGGCACATTAAGTGGCCCGTCAATTGTGTAAACATCGTCTGCTGTCAGATGCAGCGATCCCGCCAAATAGCGTACCATCTCGCCCGGCATGGTGGTCGAGACTTCCAGCCGTACGGCGGTTCCAAAGCGCCGACGGCGCAATTCCATCTCCATCATGCGAAGCAGGTCATTGGCTTCGTCTTCGCGGATTTCGATATCCGCATCGCGGGTGACGCGAAAGGTGTAGGGAGCGCCGACCTTCATACCCGGAAACAGGGTTTGGATATTGGCGGCGATCAGTTCATCAAGCAGCGTGAATTCAGTTCCCGAATCGCCGACCGGAACCAATCGCGGAACCAGCGGCGGCACTTTGACGCGCGCGAATCGCGGTTGTAAAAATGGCGTCTCAAAGCTGATGCCGGTCATCGTCGTCGGCTCGATCATCACGCCGAGGTTTAGACTCAAGTTCGAGATGTAAGGAAATGGGTGGCTCGGATCAACGGCCTGCGGCGTGAGCACCGGATAGACGTTATCGTGAAAATATTCATCGAGCGTGCGGCGTTGTCGGTCCGAGAGCGCGCGATACGGAGTGATGACGATGCCATTGTCGGCCAGTTGCGGCAGCACATCTTGTTGCAGGCAGCGCACCTGCTCATCAAGGATGGGGCGCAAGCGTTCGCATATCTGTTTGAGCTGCATGTGAGCAGTCAGTCCGTCGGGCGATAGATCGGTTACGCCTTCGTCAATCTGCTCCTTCAAACCTGAAACCCGTATCATGAAAAACTCGTCGAGATTGGTCGAAAAGATCGCCAGAAACTTCAAACGTTCCAACAACGGGTGCGAGGTGTCTAACGCCTCTTCCAAGACGCGGCGATTGAATTCGAGCCAACTCAATTCCCGATTGAATAACATCTGGGTGTTCAAATAGAGGGTCGGCGGCAGGGTAACGTTGAGCGCATCGCTGCGCCGATCTTCACGAAACGATTGTTTGATCGGATCCCTCATACATTCGCTCCTCGTACGACTGACGGGATGCGGGGATGAGGGAATTCAGGAATTCAGCATTCAAGAATTCAGAAAGGGAAATGAGGCGGCTCGGCGAGTACGCCTCGCGCCGCTTCCCAATTCCTTCTGAATTCCCTGAATTCCTTCATCCCGTTATCCCTCATAGACGCGCTCGGCGGCTTCTTCGCCTGACGGGCAGGAGTAGCCTTCCGCCTGCAAAGCGGTATGCAAGGCTTCCAGCAGCCGCAAGACGTTGGCGCGCCGACTGCCCGACCCCATCAAACCGATGCGCCAGATTTTGCCTTTCAGCGGCCCCAATCCTCCGGCAATCTCGATATTGAAGTCGTTGAGCAGCCTGCCGCGAATACGCCCGTCTTCGACGCCTTCCGGCACACAGACGACATTGACTGCCCAGGCGCGTCGCGCTTCGGGCACACGCAGCCGGAGTCCCATCGCTTCGACTCCGGCGACCAGCGCGCGGTGATTCAATTCGTGGCGTTGCCAACAGGCTTCCAACCCCTCCTCATAAATCAGACGCAAGGCTTCCCGCAAGGCATAATTCATCGAGATCGGCGCAGTGTGGTGATAGGTTCGTTCTTCGCCCCAGTAGCGTTCGATCATGGCAATGTCGAAGTACCAGCTTTGCACCTTCATGGTGCGGGCGCGCAGGCGTTCGATGGCGCGCTCCGAAAAGGTGATGGGGGCAAGTCCCGGCGGGGCGCTCAAACATTTTTGCGAGCCGGAGTAGCAAACGTCAATCTGATGACGATCAACACCGACCGATTGGCCGCCAAGCGAGGCCACCGTATCCACAACGAATAAGGCATCGTGAGCGTGCGCGAGTTCAGCAAATCCCGCGAGGTCTTGCAACACGCCGGTCGAAGTCTCGGCGTGCACCATTGCCAACACGCGCGGCTTGCCCGTTTTGAAGGCGTCGGCAATTTGATCGAGTTCAAAGGCTTCGCCCCACTCGCGGCGCAAGATGACCGGACGCGCGCCCGTGCGTTCGACGATCTGCAACATGCGGTCGCTAAAGACGCCATGTACGCAGACAATGACTTCATCGCCCGGTTCGATGGCATTGACAAGCGCCGCTTCCATGCCGCCGCTGCCGGTCGCCGAAACCGGAATGGTGACGCGGTTTTCGGTTTCGAAGACATAGCGCAGCAATTCTTGAATATCGGTCATGCACTGCAAAAAGATGGGGTCGAGATGGCCGAGCACAGGTGCGGTCATGGCTTGCAAGACGCGCTCATCCACAGGGCTCGGGCCGGGGCCGAGCGGCAGGCGCGCCGGTGGGTGAAAAGGTTCGTAGGTTTTACGGTTGTCGGTCTTTTGAATCTGTTTTGGCATAGTCGTAGTCACTCTTACTGGTTGATGATATTGCTCACCGGCTAATGCTAAAGCCGCCTGAAGAATCTATCAACCGAATTGCTTGCTCGATGGGGGTGCAGAGGGTGATGTCTTGCGCGCTGCCGACATTGGCCGTCAGGATGCCGATCACCCGCCCCTGGCGGCTGAAGACCGGGCCGCCACTATTGCCTTGATAGGCGCGCAGATTGAGTTGCACGACGCTTTCGTCTATGCGACTGACAACGCCCGTGAAGAGCGAGGTGTTGATGCTTTGCGCGCCCGTCAGTTGCAACAAGTCCAAACCGAGAGGGTAGCCAATGACGGCGACATCATCGCCTTGATTGATGCGTTGCGGCTCGGTCTCCATCGCCTGCACGGCAATCAGATCATCGGGCGGATTGATTTTCAGAATGGCAACATCAATCTCTTTACTGGCCGACAACCGATACTCGCTCGCCACAATGGCATCTTCGCGGCGGTTGCCGGGAAACATGATTTCGATCTTCGTGGTACGCCCGGCCATCATCAAGCCGGATGGGCTGTATTCCCAATCGCGGATCAAGTGGCGGTTGGTGACGATCAGCCCTTCGCGCGAAACGACGAAGCCAGTGCCGGTGCGCGCATCGCTGACAATCGGCTGCCCAGTCGCGTCGGTGAGCACGAATTCGACTCGAATGAAGACCACTGCCGGACTATTCCGTTCGGCAATGCTGGCAAAGCTGCGACTGGAGGAGAGACGCGACGACAAGGCCAAGCCGCCCGCCGCGCCAATGACCATGGCAACAACCAGCAAGACGATCAATCGCGTATTGGTTGCGCGCCCGCGCGGACGCGCGAGCTTTTGCGATGCCGTAATCCGGTTCATCGCGCCGCTCGTGCGCGCTTCCGGCCAAGCTGTATCGTAGGCGCGCAGCAATTCGGCGGGCAATTCGACCTGCTCGGTCGTCGCAACCGTGTGGTCATGCTCAATGCCGAACCGCGCCAGCGGGCCGCCTGCGCCGAATTCGATCAAGTCGTCTTGCCGGAGTTCAGTGGTCATCACCCGGCGACCGTTGACCATCGTGCCGTTGGTCGAGCCAAGATCACGAATGATGTACTGTTCGTCTTTGCAGATCACTTCGGCGTGATGCGCCGATACGCGGCGATCCGCATCGCTGAAGATGAGGGTATTGTCGAGCGCGCGACCAATGAGAATGCGTTCTTCTTCAAAGGTGTCGGCCTCGCCTTTTTTCGAACCTGCCAGATGAGTAAAAATTGCGCGCATAAACAAGACGGGAATGCGGAATTGAGAATACAGAATTCAGAAGACGAGAGCCAAAGTAAACCTGGGATTCCGCATTCGCAAGACAGGATTCACGTATAAAAGAGGGGTTCGACGCAGGCCCTCTGAATCCCTTCCGCCTCCTGCATTCGGTCGTCTATCTTCTCAACTCTGAGCTACTGTAATTCATCGAATGACTTGGCACAAGATGCGAATTAGGGAGTTGTGAGAGCTTCGATCTGCGCCTCGATGGTGGCGGGCGGCACTGCCTTCGGCGCATTGGTCAGATGCAGGAGAAATTCGCGGTTCCCTTCGGCTCCGTATATTGGTGAAGCGATGAGGGCGACCGCAAACAGCCCGCACTTGGCGGCGGCAGCAACCGCAGATTGCAAAACGCGGCGATGCTTTGTCGGGTCGGTGACGATGCCGCCGCGCCCGACTTCGCCTTTGCCCACTTCGAACTGCGGTTTAACCAGCGCGATCACGTCGCCCGGATTGGCCAGAACAGGGGCGACCGCCGGAAAAATCTTCGCCAGCGAGATGAAGGACACATCTATGGTCACTAGCGAAAAAGCGACCGGAAAATCTTCTGCCTTCAGGTTGCGGGCGTTGACCCCTTCTCGCACTTCGACGCGCGCGTCTTGGCGCACTCGCCAGGCCAGTTGGTTATGGCCGACATCCACAGCCCACACGCGCGCGGCCTGATGTTGCAACAAACAGTCGGTGAAGCCGCCGGTTGATGCGCCGATGTCGAGGCAAAGGCGGCCTGTCGGGTCAAGGTGAAAGGCCGCGAGCGCGGCTTCGAGTTTGAGGCCGCCGCGACTGGCATAACGCAAGGATTCGCCTTTGATGCGAATCTCGGCATCCCGATCAACAGGTTGTCCGGGTTTTTCAGCGCGCTGATTGGCGACCAGAACCTGTCCGGCCAGAATCATCGCTTGTGCGCGAGTGCGAGATTCAGCTAAGCCGCGTTCGACGATCAATTTGTCGAGTCGCTCTTTTGGCATCCCTTCATCGTCTGCCGGTCAGCGCGCGGCGAATCAACGCTTCGTTTGGCGGCTGACCATCGGCGAAGGCGAAGACGTGTATGTGGTCGCGGTTTTCGCGCAGGGCTTCGACACGACCTGCCGCTTCGAGGCGCGCGATTTCCTGCATCAGGAACTCTTGTTCGGCGGCGGTCATATTGCCGTTGTAGACATCAAAAGCCAGCCCCGTCGCATGTGGCGGCAACGGCTGACGGGTAGCGTTCGGATTGGTTTCGCTCAAATGGCGTTGGTACTGCTCGGTGCGGACGAGCGAGGTTACAGGCAAGGGGCGCGCGAATTTCTCTTGATAGGCGCGCGCGATTTCGACGAGCACAGCGCGGGCGGCGGGGCGCAAAAAACTGAGCAAGCGCATCTTCAACTTGCGCCGTTCAACGGGGTCGCTGAGGTTGTAAGATTGGCCGCCAAAATCGGCGGCGAAGGCCGCCACCAATTTCGACTCAGCCATCATCAACTGTCGCCGTGCCACATTTTTGTAAACCATTTCGAAAGCCACACGTTGTTTGTCGAGCGCGGCACGCAACCGGCCATGTTCGGCGATTTGCGCCTGTAAGGTTTGGCGTTGCTCGCGGTCGGATTTGGCAATCTGCTTCAGTTGATTGCTGACTTCGACCATCGCGGCTCTCTGTTCGTTGATGGCTTCGGTCAATCGCGCCTGTTCGGCGTGATACTCTGCGTCATCGGAGAAGAGCGGCAGGTCACATCCGCTTTCGCGGTCATAATGTGTGAAGGCATCTTCGCTGGCCGATTCTCCAACGCCGTATAGGAGATAGCTTTCGCCTACTACGTCGAGTTCGACGAGTTGCTGGCTGAGGATAAAGCGCATGAGTTCCGCATAATCGTGCGGCACGGCGAGCTTCTGTTCGAGGGCTTCGGCGGTTTGAACGGCCAGAAAGCGACGGCGGTCTGCGTAGTGTTGCAAGGGTGCAGGCGTTGGCAGATCAACCTCTCTGCCGGTCGCCTCGCCACGCGCTTCTTCGACTTTACTGATGGCCTCTTCAAGCGGGCTGCGATGCGCGCTCACAACGGTCGGCGACGGAGCGGGTCGAGCCGTCAGGTTGGCATAGAAGAAGAGCGCCAGCCAACTGCCGCCGCCGAGCAATAGCAGAAAGACAGCACCGGCCAGCCATCTCTTTTCGATCCGATTGTTAAAAATGCGCGCCCCCATGGTTTGCTCGCTTCGCCGATAGAGTAACTGAGTTCAAACTCTCGCGCTACACTTTCCGTATAACGCTACGCGGCGGCTTACACGGTTGCTTGTCAGCAGCAAGCCTCAGTTGTAACCTGTTGCGGAGAGCGACGGAAAAACTTAGGGGGAGTGGAGGCGTTATGTTTTGTCCGAAATGCGGAGCGGCAGTATTGGAAGAGCAGAAGTTTTGCAAATTGTGCGGCACCAATATCCAGCTTGTGCAAAGCGCTATCAATCGCAGCGATGACACCCTCTGGCAACTGGGCATAGATGTTGAAGCGCTCAAACGCAACGCCATGGATTTTGCCAAAAGCATCAAAAGCGGGTTGAGCGGCATCGGCGCAACCGCGTGCAACAAACCGTACGGCACAGAGGCGACCACCAAAATCCAACGCGACCTCGAACGCAAAACGCGCGCGCAAGAGCGGCGGCTCGAACGCCAAAAGCAACGGCAACTGCCCCGACCGAAAGAGTGGATGGCCTATTCGTGGCAACACAATCTGCGCAATGGGCTGATCAGCCTCTTTTCCGGCGCTGGGTTGATCGCCCTCTTCTATTACATCGGCAGAGCCGCGATTGATAATGGCACGATCACCGACATTGAAGAGGCTGCCCGTCATCAAATTCGCGGCTTGGAGATTCTCGCCAACCTGCTATGGCTTCTGGGCTTGCCCTCCGTCCTCAAAGGCATCGCGCAAATCATCTACGCGGCCTTCTTCGGCGAGTCTATGGCAACGCTGGCCGAGCGCTTCATGCCGAAAGAGACGCCGCCAGCCGAGCAACGCAACACCGGCCCGATCACCCAGCCGAGCCTGGCCGAGCCGCCCCCTTCGTTGTTCGACACGCCGCCGAGCGTGACCGAGCATACGACGCAATTTTTTGAAGAGGCCAAGCCGCGCGCCAAGCAGGAATCGAATTGATCGGTTAGGAATCCGGCCTTTACTTCCTGGTTGCCGCTGCCAATAGGAGGTTGAACCACGTGCCTCTCGCCTTGCACAAGCGCGCGGTGCGGTATAATCTCGCGCTGCACATTTCACCAACAGCAGGACGCGCATGAAAATTCCGCTTCGCTCGTATCACACTTGGGTTGGAATTACTCTCTGTCTGACTATGTTGGTTAGCAGCACTGCCGCGTTCTCTCTTGCCGGTGCGCGCCTGATGCGACAACCCGCGACCAAAACGCTTCTGATCGCGCATCGCGGAGCCTCCGCCTATGCGCCGGAACACACATTAGCTGCCTATCAACTGGCGATTGAACAAGGTGCGGATTTCGTTGAACAAGACTTGCAAGTCACCAAAGATGGCGTGCTTGTCTGTCTGCACGATGCCGATCTGGCGCGCACAACCAATGCCAGCGAACTCTTTCCCGACCGCGCGACAAACCGCGACCCCGATGGCAGCGGGCGCGAGCATCGCGGTTGGTACGTCGCGGATTTCACGCTGGCGGAGATCAAACGACTGGATGCCGGTTCATGGTTTAATCGCAACAACGCCTTTGCCGCCAATCCGAAATTCGCGGGCGAGCGCGTGCCGACGCTTGCCGAAACCATCAAATTCATCGGCAACCGTGCGGGCTTGTACATCGAGATCAAACATTTCGACTTTTATCGTTCGCTCGGCCACGATATTGCAGCCAAACTGGCAGACGAATTGCAGAAAGCAGGGTTCAATCATCGCGGTCGGGAGAGTCGCATCTTCATTCAGTCCTTTTCGAAAGCCTGTTTGCTGCACTTGCGCGACCGCGCGCCGCGCTACCCGCGCGTGCAACTCCTGCCAATGGAAGACCAAGGGCGCAGAAGCGAGACGGCAACGATCACGCCGGAGTTAGCCAAAGAGATTGCCGCTTATGCTGCCGGAGCGGGGCCGAGCAAGACCATGATTACGAGCGCCGCAGAGGTCGCCCTTCTGCACGCCGCCAAGTTGCTGGTGCATCCCTACACCTTTCGGGGTTCGACGAGCGCGGCGCTACGCCACCCCCTCGAAACCGTACAAGCCAACGGCGCAACGCTGAGAGAGACGATCATTGCCGACATCGAACATTTCCTTGCCTTTGGCATTGACGGCGGCTTCACCGATTACCCCGATTTGTGGAAAGCCACGCGCCCGCCTGCCGCGACGAAATAACCATTCATTGACGAAATGAACGGCGTCATTCGGAGGGCTGATCTGTCTCGGTAATGCTTTCCGACAAGCGTTTGAGCATGCCTTTGATGTCGGCTGCGCCCTTGATGGCAACATAGACCGTCACCGTCGCATACCAGGCGAGGCAAGCCATCGTCAGCAGCCACCAGAACCAATGTTCCCCCATAGCCGATTCCTTTCAGCCGTTCGCTTTCGCCTGTGGTTTGAGCAACGATCCGACGACCATCGCTACCCCCGAAAGCGCGTAGGCGGCGATGCCCGAATAATAGGGGCCGATCTGTTTAGCCAGTTGCGTCGTTGACGGCACCTGTTCCATCACCAAATAGGCGACGGGAATGACGGCGCTTGTCAGAATCGAAGCCGCCGCCCCCCAACTATTGGCGCGTCTCCAATAACAACAGGCGATCAACAGCGCCGAGATGCTCGCCAGATAGATCGTCCCCGTCAGCCCCAAATAAGTCCATAAATCGCCTTTGAGCGGATACCATAATCCGTAAAGCAGGAGAAAGATTCCGATCCCCGCAACGATTGAGCGATTCCACAACAAGCCCTTCTTCTCTGACCATCGGGTCTTGCGAAACGGAGCGAGGATGTCGTTATAAATCACGCTGCCCCAGGTCAGCATGTAAGAAGAGTCCGTAGACATATCGGCGGCCAACATCGCCGCAATCAACAACCCCATCAAACCGGCAGGCACCGCCGTGCTCAAATATCGGGGCATCGCTTCGAGCGTGTTCGTCAGGGTTCCCAAGGTGGCGAGCGCGGCGATGCCCCAAATGCAGGGGATTAAAAACCGGCACACGAAGAAGAAACTGGTGCGCGTGTACACCTTGCGTCCAGTCTCCGTATCTTTGGCCGCTAGTACCCGCGCAATCGTGGTTTGCCAAGTGAGCACGGCGGCGGTGTTCAACAGCGCATTGAACAACACATATTGCCAACCCATCGTCGGATTGACGAACGGATTGAATCCACCGGCTCCGTAATGAGTCTCCACTGCGCCCACCAAATTCTCCCATCCCACATTCTGAAAAATGAGCAGCGTCACGACGATCAGACCGGCGCTCATCACGATGAATTGCAGAAAGTCTGTCACCAATACCGAGAGCATGCCGCCGAGAATCGTATAGACCGCAACGCCAACCAGCAGCACTGTCATCATGATCTCCAGATACTTGACATCCAGCCCCGAAACTAAGACGAGAAATTCGCCGCCAGTGCGCAAAAAGACGCCCATGTTGAGCAAACCGCCCAATACGATCACCACGCCTGCCGCCCAACGAATGCGGGAGCCGAACTGCCTTTCAATGAGTTCGGGAATGGTGATGACTCCCGAATCGCGCAATGGTTTGATACAAAATCCGGTCATGCCGACAACCAGCATCGCCAGCGCCATGAGGATGCCAGGCGTCGCGCCTGCGAACCCTTTCTCGTAGCCATTCTGCGCCGTGTACATGCAGGTGACGATGCCGAATTCCGTCGCCGCCAGCGAAGCGATGCCGAGATAAACATTCATCTCACGACCGGCGACCAGAAAATGTTCGACCTTGCCGACATACTTACGAACCATCAGCCCCGCCGCCATGGTAATCAGCAGGTAGATGCCCACGATGCTGCCATCAAGTAACCAATTGAAATGGGTCACGCGGTTTCCGCCCTTTCTTCTCAAAAGCCTGCGTTGGCGAAAAACCTTGTCCGATGAATCGGGCAGGCTGCCAACCGCTCTGCTTGTGATACGGGTTGCCAATCCTCACTGCTGCGGATTGCGAGAAACATCAAATGCGCGCCTATTCAATCACGCAATGGGCGATTGTGCAATTTCATTGTTGCCTACAGAGCGGATGTCGCCGGTTATGCGTTTTGCAGCGCCCGTGACTGATGCGCATTGCCCTTGTAGCCTTGTTTTCTCAGTGGCGGCAGCACCGCGCTTGATGTAGTATGCGCGACGATGAACCGCATACTGCTCACTGCCTTCAGCCTGTTAGTGATCGTCGCTGTTTTGGTCGCCAAGCCGACCGCCGGACAACGCCCCTATGTGCCGGTCGTTTTGATTTCGGTTGACGGACTCAAGCCCGACTACCTGCTCGAAGCTGACAAGCACGGTCTGAAGATTCCGAATCTGCGTCGCCTGCTAGCCGAAGGCGCGTATGCAATGGGCGTAACCGGCATCCTGCCGACCGTCACCTATCCGAGTCATACGACGATGGTCACAGGCGTTGCGCCCATCAAGCATGGCATCCATGCCAACGCGCCTTTCGACCCCTTCGGCAAGAATCAAGGCGGCTGGATGTGGTACACCGAAGACATCAAAGCCTTGACCCTGTGGGATGCGGCAGAGCAAGCGGGATTGACGACGGCAAGCGTAGATTGGCCGGTCACGGTAGGCGCAAATATCACCTACAACATTCCGCAAATTTGGCGGGCTTCGACCCCGGATGATCGCAAACTGGTACGCGCTTTGGCTACCAAAGGACTACTCGATGAAATCGAACGTGCGGTGGGCAATTATGTTGACGGTTATGATTACACGCTGGTCGGCGAAGGTCGGCGCGCCCGCTTCAATGCCTATCTGATCGAAACGAAAAAACCGCATCTCCATTTGGCCTACTTCTCCGCGCTTGATGAAGAGCAGCACGCCAAAGGGCCGTATGCGAAGAGCGTTTTCGAAACCCTTGAAGAGCTTGACCGCATGATCGGCGAGGTGCGCGCAGCGGCTCTCAAAGCGGGCAACGGTCGCGCTTACGTTGCCGTAGTATCCGATCATGGGTTCTTTCGCATTCAAAAAGATATTCGTCTCAATTACGCGCTCAAAGAGGCGGGGCTTCTCGAACTCGACGCGCAAGGCAAGCTGAAGACCTGGCGCGCGATCTGCCGCACATCGGGCGGAGTGACGGCCATTATGCTGCGCGATGCGCAAGATGCGGAGGCCAAAGAAAAAGTCAGAGCCTTGTTGCAACGCCTTGCGGCGGACTCTGCAACCGGCATTCACCGCGTCATCGAACAAGCGGAGGCACAAAAGATGGGTGGCTTTCCCGATGCCGCCTTCGTCGTCGGCGCGAAAGCGGAGTTTTATTTCAGCGGCAGCTTTGAAGCGCCGGTTGTGGCCAATCGCAGAGTCGGCGGCGGGCATGGTTTTTTAGCCGAATTTGCCGACATGAATTCGACCTTCATCATCGCAGGCCCCGGCATTCCTGCTCGTAAGAATTTAGGCCAGATGGACATGCGCGACATCGCGCCGACGCTGGCCGCATTGCTCGGCATCAAACTCCCCGATGCCGACGGGCACAATGTGTTGCACCCATGACGCGAGCCAACCATGAGCGACCAGTTGTCAGAAGAGCCGCACGATCAATTCATCGCAATGGTCAGAGCGAAGGCGGATGTAGCATTGCGGTTGAGCGATTTTGCGCCGCGTTCGATGCTCGTCACTCCCGAACACCACATTGAGCACGCTAAGTTTCCGACCATTGATTTTCATAATCACCTCGATGCGCAGAGTCCCGATGCGCTGTTGAAGATCATGGACGCTTGCAACCTCGAACGCCTGGTCAATATCACCATGCGAGTCGGTGAGGAAGCGTTGGCCGTCATCAAACGGTTTCACCGCGCCGCGCCGGAACGCTTCGCAACCATTGGCTGGATGGATTGGACGGATTTGCACACAGAGGGATTTTTCGTCCGCGCGGTCGAGCGGCTCGAGCGTCTGATTGAGAGCGGGGCGTGCGGCATCAAAATCTGGAAAGATTTAGGGCTGCGATTGCGCGATCACAACGGCGAATGGCTGCGCATAGATGACGAACGCCTCGCGCCGCTGTTTGAGAAAGCCGCCGAGATGGGCGCTTTCGTGATGTTTCATACTGCCGACCCGGATGCTTTCTTCTTGCCGGTTGATCGCTACAATGAACGCTACGAAGAGCTCGCCGCCCATCCCGATTGGAGTTTTCAAGGCTCACACTACGCGAAAGCCGATCTGCTCGCGCAACGCGACCGGGTCTTTGCGCGCCACCCCAAAACGACTTTTGTCGCCGCCCACTTGGCCGAACGAGCCGAGCATCTGGCCGATGTCAGCCGCTTGCTTGAAGCACAGCCCAATGTCTTCGTAGACCTCGGCGCGCGGGTTGCCGAACTGGGGCGTCAGCCCTACACGGCGCGGGCGTTCTTTCTGCGCCACGCGGAGCGCATCTTGTTCGGCACAGACCTTGTGCCGGATGTCGAGATGTATCGTTTGCACTTTCGTTTTTTGGAGACGGCGGACGAGTATTTCGATTACCCGTCGCACGCCTCCCGACAAGGGCGTTGGCAGATTTACGGCTTACATCTGCCGGACGATGTGCTCAAAAAGGTTTATCGTGATAATGCGCTGAAAATCCTGCCTCCTGAGAGGTGACGAAGCGATGAACTGATGGCAGCAAGAAAGGGTTGACTGGTGCGGCGCGACAAGTGGTGCCGATTGTTCGCTGCCGATTCAGATCGAGGAATGGGTATGGCAAAAAAGAAAAGCTCAAAGGTATCGCGCAGAGATTTGCTCAAATCCGCCGGGCTTGCAGGCGTAGGAATCGGGTTGGCTTCGCACACGCGCGGCGCGGCGGTTGACACAGTGCCGGAACCGGCGGCGCGCTATGAGTCGGTGATGGGAATGAAGTTTGAGAAGCACGATACGGTGCGCATCGGCATCATCGGCACAGGGCTGCGCGGGCGCAGCGTTCTCGGCGAATTTCTGGCGCTTGAGACGGTCAAGGTGACGGCGCTGTGCGACATCGTCGAAGAGAAGTGTTTGCAGGCCAAAGCGATGGTAGAGAAGGTCGGACAATCGGCTCCGGCGCTCTACACCAAAGGCGAGCGCGATTTCGAAAACCTCTGCAAACGCGAAGACCTCGATTACATTTACATCGCAACGCCTTGGGAGTGGCACGTGCCGATGTGTTTGGCGGCGCTCGCTGGCGGCCATCATTGCGGCACGGAAGTGCCTGCCGCCTACACGCTCGAAGACTGCTGGCGGCTGATTGACGCCTCCGAAAAGTATCGCCGTCACTGCATGATGTTGGAAAATTGCTGCTACGATCACAGCGAACTGATGGTGTTGAATATGGTGCGCGCCGGGCTGCTCGGCGAGTTGGTGCATGGCGAGTGCGCCTACAATCACGACCTGCGCGCGATTCTATTCGAGAACAGAGACGAAGGCTTGTGGCGCAGGCGGCATCACACCTTGCGCGATGCCAACCTCTACACCACGCATGGACTCGGCCCGGTGGCCAATTACCTGCAAATCAATCGCGGCGACAGGTTCGATTATCTGGTCTCGATGAGTTCGCTGCATCTCGGACTGGAGGAGTATCGCAGCGCCCAGGTGCCGAAAGACGATGCGAAATGGCGCGAAGTCTACAAGTGCGGCGATTACAACACCAGCCTCATCAAGACGGCGAAAGGGCGCACCATCATGCTGCAACACAATGTCAGCACGCCGCGACCGTATGATCGCATCAATCTGATTCAAGGGACGAAAGGCATCTTTCGGGATTACCCGGAACGCATCTTCATTGACGGGCAAGCGGGCGGACATCGTTGGGCGACGCTCGATGCTTACAAAGAAAAGTACGAGCATCGGTTATGGCGAGAGGTGGGCGAGACGGCGCGCAAGATGGGCGGGCACGGCGGCATGGATTACTTGATGTGTTACCGTCTGATCGAATGTCTGCGCAACGGGTTGGAGCCGGACATGGATGTTTACGATGCAGCGGCGTGGAGCGCGGCGGGGCCGCTCAGCGAACAGTCGGTGGCCAAAGGCAGTCAGCCGGTAAAGTTCCCCGACTTCACGCGCGGACGCTGGCAGCAGGCGCGAACCGTGATGGGTGATTGAAGAGGTCGGCAGCGATGGG
>CAYXVU010000054.1:0-13496 GCA_964468725.1 uncultured Clostridia bacterium | reverse complement strand
ATCAGGGCGCGCAATCAGCGGCGCTCATGATCTTTCAGGAGACAAGGATGAAAAGAATCTTTGCAGTGCGGCGGCTTACGACTTATGCCATCGCGTTGGCGTTGGTGGCGGCCTGTTCATCCAAAGGCATCAGTCAGGCGATGCCACAACCGCAAGCGGCTGACCTGATTTTGCACAATGGCGTGATCTATACGGTTGACGAAAGAAATCGCGTCGCGCAAGCGGTCGCCATCAAAGACGGCAAGTTTATCGCGGTCGGCGCGAATCAAGATGTTCTCCGCCGACGCAGCGCGAATACGAGAGTCTTGAATCTGCGCGGCCAATTCGTCGTGCCGGGGTTCAATGACAACCATGTTCACTTTCAATCGGCGGCGCAGTTTCTGGAATTCAACATCATGGCCGTTTCGTCACAAGACGAGTTCGCGCGTCGCGTCAAAGAGGTCACAGCGACGTTGCCCAAAGGCGAGTGGATCGTCGGCGGCTATTGGGGAGCATACGATCAATGGACGATTGGCAGCGTGGGCAGCACGCGGCGCACGCCGTTCGCGCCCGATATGAACCGCATCGCCGCCCTCACCGCAGAGCATCCGATGTTCATTCGCAAATTTGATGATTCGGAATTTGCGGCCAACGCTGCCGCGCTCAAAGCCGCAGGGCTAGAGGCAACGAAGCCGATGACCGGGAACGGCGAGCTCGGCGAGATTACCTTCGTCAAAGACGACAAAGGGCGGTTCACCGGGCGACTGCGCGGACGCGGCGTAAGCAGGCTCTTTGCCAATGTCATCCCGCGCCGCTTCTCGCATGCGCGGCGCATTCAGCAGACCAAGAAGGCGCTGGCCGAGATTCGCCACTACGGCGTCACCAACGTCAGCGATATGTCGGATGACGAACAGTTGGACATCTACCGCGAACTGCATCAAGCGGGGGAGTTGACGGTGCGTGTGCATTTTCGCCCCGGTTTGGATCGTTGGAGAGAGTTGGCCGACCGCCAGATCAAAGTCGGGTCGGGCGACGAATGGATACGGCTCGGCGCGCTCAAAGGGCATATTGACGGAATTATGGGGACGAGCAGCGCGCGTTTTTTCGACCCCTATACGAACGATGCCAACAATCGCGGGCGTTGGCGACCCTTGATGGTGGATGACAAAGGCAATTTTGTTGAAGGCAAGTTTCTGCGCTATATGCTCGATGCCGACCGCGCTGGATTGCAAATCACCGTGCATGCAATTGGCGACGAAGCCAACCATGTGTTGCTCAATTATCTGGAAGAGTTGAATCGCACGAACGGCAAACGCGACCGGCGGTTTCGCCTGGTACATGCACAGGTGATTGCGGCGGCGGATTTCAAGCGGCTTGGCCTGTTGGGCGTGGTCGCCGAAGTGCAGCCATTTCATCTCAGCGACGATATGCGCTGGATGGAGGAACGCATTGGCAAAGCGCGCTGCACCGGCGCTTATGCCTTCAAGAGCATTCAAGAGAGCGGCGCGATTCTCTGTTTCGGTACAGATTGGCCGGGCACATCGGCTTCTGAGTACCCGATCAATCCGATGCTCGGATTATATGCGGCGGTGACGCGGCAGACAGTGCGCGGCGAACCGGCGGGCGGCTGGTTTCCTGAACAGCGCCTCTCTATTGAAGATGCCATTCGCGCCTACACCTACAACACAGCCTATGCAAACTTTGAAGAAGCAAGCAAAGGTTCGATTGCGGTCGGCAAGCTTGCGGACTTGACCGTGCTGTCAAAGAATCTGCTCAAAATTGCGCCCCCGGAGATTTTGCAAACCGAGACGGTCTACACCATCGTCGGCGGCAAGGTGGTCTATCAGAAACCCTGAGCAACGAGCCGACCACCGCAAACAAAACAGACAGGTATCATATTCTTGCGAATCACAGGGCTAGCTCTGCGATAAAGTAATTGTAATGAGTAAACAGACATGATATAACCGCGCTCAGTTTCATAATCATATCGTTCATCTGTCCGCCGCTATGAAACGAGCTTTTCATTATAAACAGCCTCCCTCGACCCGTCGTCCGTTAAAAATCTACGCCTTTGATCCGATGTTGGGGCGACGTTCGGCAGGTCGGATTACGATTGATATACCCAACGAGTCAGACCTGAAACCCGGTCCTCGCGGCGAGCGCGTCGAAGTCATTGATTACGACGGCGTGAATAAATGTTTTTACGCGCCCGTCAACCTGAATGACGAGGCGATTCTGATGCAGGATGGGTTGGAGCCGACCGAATCCGACCCGCGCTTTCATCAGCAGATGGTCTACGCCGTCGCTATGAAGGTGTTGGAGAATTTCGATACGGCGTTGGGGCGCAAACTCTATTTTCGGTACAAGAAGCCGCTGCGCATCTTTCCGCACGCCTTTCAAGGAGAGAATGCCTTCTATGATCCCGACCCCAAGATGCGCGCCTTGTTCTTCGGCTACTTTCGCGCCGATGAAACCAACCCCGGCCCGAACCTGCCCGGTCAAACGGTCTTCACCTGTTTATCGCATGACATCATTGCTCATGAAATGACCCACGCCGTTGTAGACCGGCTGCGCCATTTCTTCATCGAACCGAGCAACCGCGATGTGGCGGCTTTTCACGAAGGCTTTTCCGACATCGTCGCCATCTTTCAACACTTCTCGTTTCCGGCCATCCTGCGCGATCACATTCAGGAGACGCGCGGTGATTTGCGCTCGCCCAACAACCTCATCGAATTGGCGAGCGAGTTCGGCTATACAACCGGCCAAGGCCGTGCCCTGCGTTCGGCTGTAGATAACTCGGACGGCAAGCCGCCAGACCCGAAACTCTATCAAACCGTCTATGAGCCGCATGATCGCGGCTCGATTCTGGTCGCGGCGGTCTTTGATGCGTTCTTTAAGACCTATCAAAATCGCATCAACGATTTGGTGCGGATTGCGACTGGGGGCACAGGCCGATTGCCCGAAGGCGATCTGCTGCCCGATCTGGTCAATCGCATCGCTAACGAAGCCTCGCGCACGGCACAGAACATTTTGAATATGTGCATCCGCGCTTTCGAGTATTTGCCGCCGGTGGATGTGACCTTCGGCGACTACCTGCGCGCCTTGGTGACAGCGGATTTCGAGTTGTCGCCGAATGATGAAGTCGGACAGCGGGCAGCGATGATCGAAGCCTTTCGCGCTCGCGGCGTCGCCTTGAACAATGTTTCGTCGCTGGCCGAAGATTCGCTGCTCTGGGAGAGCTATGAACCGAACGAGTTGCCGCGCATTCCTCTCATCGAACAGAAGGGCTATATCTTCCGCGAGATTTTGAAGAACGTCTACGAGTTCAGTCAGAACCCCGGAACGGAGGCCACGCCTTTCGACGAACGCGATGTCCGCGAGGTTGCGCAGATGAGCCGCCACGCGGTAACGGTGTCGAATCGGGGCGATTACGACAGCGATTTGCACGGCGGCATCGTTGCCAGTTTGCGTCAATATGCCAGCAATAAGGATAACGCCAAAAAGCTTCACCTCGACCCGACACGCCCGATTGCGGTCTTAGGGTTTCATCCGGTCTTTCGCGTCGCGCCGCGCGGCCAACTCCTCGTCGAGATGGTCCTCCAATTCGCACAGCGCGACCGCGAGTTTGAATCCGACATTCATCGTTCCGGCGGCCTCCCCTTACGCGGCGGGACGACGGTCATTGCGGCGGCCAATGGCGACGTTCGCTATGTAATCTCCAAGCCGTTGGAATCGAAACATATCAGCGAAGCGAAACAGCGCGAAGCCAAGCTGCGTCGCCAACAACAAGAGGCGTTTGTCGAAGATTGCGATAGCCGCGACGCCCGTCTGGCGTGGTCGGATGATAAGTATTACCGCCAGCGGTTGGCGCTGCAGATGAACTTCAAAGCTATCCACAGCGAGGTGCGGCGATGAGTCCAGCAGCGAAAAAACCGGCTGCCCCAAAGGCAGCAGCGAAAAAGATCAGCAACAAACACATCACCGTGCGCATGTACAACGTCGGATTCGGCGATGCCTTTTTGTTGTTTTTTCCCGTGCCCGGTGAGCGCCCGCGCAAAGTGCTGATTGATTGCGGTGTACATTTTTCCGGGCGCAACCCGAACGCGCCGATGGCCGAAGTCGTCAAGCGAATCATCGCCGATGTCACCGAAGACGACATCCCGCGCATTGATCTGGTCATCGTTACGCATCGCCATCAAGATCACGTCGAAGGGTTCGCCAATGATCTGTGGGCAGGGGTCGAAGTCGGCGAAGTGTGGTTGCCTTGGACGGAAAACTATAAAGACCCGGAAGCGCGAAAAATTTTGGAGACTCAAAGCGCAAAAGCGAAGAAACTGAATCTGGTGCTGGAAAAGATGATCGCTGCCCCCACTCGCTTCGGCTTGAGCAAAAAGCGCCTTGATGAATTGCGACTCCTCAAAGCCTTCTCGGAAAACTCGCTCTCTAACACCGAAGCCATGGCTACTCTGCACGCTGGTTTCAAAGGCGGCAAAAATATCAAACGCAACTACCTGCCCTTCAAAACGCGCAACGATAACTCCTTTGAGCCGAAACTCCTGCCCGGCGTCACGGTGCACGTCATGGGGCCCTCGCGCGACCCCGACGTCATACGCGATATGAACCCGAGCAGCAACGAGCAATGGCTGCGCTTGATGGATAGCATGGCAGCGCCCGATTACGAGCCGCATCGCCCATTTCACGCAGACTGGGCGCAGAGCCTTGAGATGCTCGCACCCGATGACCCGCTGCTCTCGCTGCTCAGTTCGAGCGAGCGCGCCGCCATAGAGAACATTGCTGACGGCACTGAACTAAGCGTGGCCGTGCAACTGGAACAAGCCGTTAATGGTACGAGTCTGATGCTGATGTTCGAGATGGGCAAAGCCTTCTTGCTCTTTCCCGGCGATGCTCAAAATGGAACATGGAAAGAGGCGTTACAGGACGAAGAATGGCGCGAGTTGTTAGCCAAGACCAATTTCTACAAGATCGGCCATCACGGCAGTCATAACGCGACGCCCAAAGAGTTCGTCTTCGAAGTTTTGGCGAAGAGTTTCAAGGCAATGGCCTCTGTGCGCTACATCGCGCGCTTCAAACATATCCCGAAACCCGAACTGATGAAGGCGCTCAAAGACAAACGCGGCAAAATCGCGCGCAGCGATAAGCCCGAAGATGACCCCAGAGGGTTCAGTCGGGATGCTACCGATTATTATGTCGAGACGCGCATTCCGATTTAACACTACAGGCAGGCCGTGAGCGCGACCGGATGAAGCAAATGAGCGCGATCATTAGCGCAGAGCAAAGGCTCATTCAGTCAATCATCTGAGCAGATCGAAGATGCCTTCACCCCACCGAGGCTAATCCGAATTTCGGCTGGGCGCGCACGATGGCAATCAGCTCTGCCGTTTCGCGGGTGTTGCGTCGTTCGATCAATAGGTGATCGGCTTCGCGCCTTGCGGCTTCCAGAATCTTTTGATCGCGCACCAGATTGCCCAAACGAAAGGCCGGAATCCCCGATTGCCGCGTGCCCATCACTTCACCAGGCCCGCGAATCTCCAAATCCTTTTCGGCAATCTTGAACCCGTCATTTGTCTCTTCCATTATCTTCAATCGTTCGCGCGCTTCGGCGCTGCGCTTCACGCCCGCCAGCAAGATACAGTACGATTGCTCATCGCCGCGCCCGACTCTGCCGCGCAGTTGATGCAGTTGCGAAAGTCCGAAGCGTTCGGCATGTTCAATCACCATCACGCTGGCATTCGGCACATCCACGCCGACTTCAATCACTGTCGTTGCCACCAAAATCTGCAACTCGCCACGCCGGAACTCTTCCATCACCGCATCCTTCTCTTCCTGTTTCATGCGCCCGTGCAGCAGGCCGATGCGAAAGTTCGGGAAGACGGCGGTCTGCAAATGCTCGGCCATCTGCGTGGCGTTAAGCAGATCGAGTTTTTCCGATTCTTCAACCAGCGGATAGACGACATAGACTTGTCGCCCTTGTCGAATGATCGTGTCGAGGAAGTGATAGATTTTCGTGCGCGCTTCTTCTCCGCGCACTTTAGTAATGACCGGCTTTCTGCCCGGCGGCAGTTCGTCAATGACCGAAACGTCCAAATCGCCATAGGCGGTCATCGCCAGCGAACGCGGAATCGGGGTCGCGGTCATCACCAACACATCGGGGTTGTAACCGCGACTCATCAGCTCCGCGCGTTGCAAGACGCCGAAGCGATGCTGCTCGTCAATGACCACGAATCCGAGTTTGGGAAAGTTGACGCCTTCTTGGATCAGCGCATGCGTGCCGATGACGAAATCAACTTCGCCGGAAGCGATTGCCGCGTGGAGCTCGCGTTTGCGCGCCGGGGTGAGCGAGCCGGTCAGCAACTCGGCGCGATAATCGGTCTTTGCCAACAAGCGTTTGATATTTTTGGCGTGCTGCTCGGCGAGAATCTCGGTCGGCACCATCAAGGCGGATTGATAACTATTCTCCATCGCCACAATCGCAGCCTGCACGGCGACGATGGTTTTGCCCGCGCCGACATCGCCTTGCAGCAAGCGATTCATCGGCTGCGCGCCCGCCAGATCGTCAACGATTTCGCGCAGCACACGCTTTTGTGCATCGGTCGGTTTGAATGGCAGAATGCGGCGCACCGCTTCGCGCACGCGGTCGTTGATTTCGATGACCGTCCCTTTGGGCGACTGTTCGCGCCCCTGCCGACGAAGACCGAGCGCCAACCCCAACCAAAAAAACTCTTCAAAGATCAACCGCCGGTGCGCCGGTGATTCATTGCGGTTGTAGAGTTCGATGGCGACATCATCCGACGGAAAGTGAATCTGTTTGAGAGCTTCGCTACGGCCAATCAGGCGATTGCGCGCCAGCAACTCTTGCGGCAAGTGCTCTTCGACTTCGGAGAAATCCAGTCGCTCGATCAGGTGGTGCATAATCGAGCGCAGTTGTTTGGTGCGCACTTCGCCGAGTTTGCGATAGACCGGCACGCGCCGCCCTGTATGAATCGCATCAAGCGAGTCTTCATCGTCAGCTAAAAATTCATAATCGGGATTTTCGACTTCGAAAAAGCCGCGCCGCCCGCGTTTCCATTGCCCATAGAGCAAGACGCGCCGTCCGCGCGGAAACGAGTTTTGCAGATACGGCTGATTCCACCAGTAAGCGCGAATCTGTCCGCTCTCATCTACCGCAGAGAATTCGAAGATGCGCAGTTTGCCGCCCTTGACGGCATAAGTTCCGGCAACCCGAACTTCGACTTCGATGGTGGCAAACAAGCCGTGTTCGAGGTCGGCGATGCGCGCCAGATTCGAGCGATCTTCATAGCGCATGGGTAGGTAGTGCAGCAGGTCTTCAACTGTTGCGTGCAGCAGGTTGTCGGCGGCAATCGTCGCGCTGATGCCTTGCGCCAGTTTCTTTGCCACTTTGATCGAAACGCGCGGAATCTCTCGCAAATGCAGTTCGTATAACGGTGTGGAAAGCTTGAGCAAACGCGACAACCTTTCGACGTTGACAATTCGGTGCCGTCGCAGCGCATTCTAGGCGAGCCCTTAGCAAGGGTCAATTGCGGTAGCAAGACCTCACGGCTTCAGGTACTATGCTCTTCACATTCCAATCAGGAGCAAATGACATGAAACCCATGTTTCTCAAAGAGATCGAAGAACAGCCTTTCACTGGCGCGGTCGTGGAAAAAGTTGAGATGATGCACGCACACGGCATGCCGACGCCGCAAATTTGGCACCTGTTCAAATTCAAACCGAGCGCCACAAATCATCTGGCGCAATTCACCCAAGAGATTATGCGCGGCCCCTCGCCGCTCTCTCCCGGCCTGCGCGAGTTGATTGCCGCCTTCACCTCACGACGCAATGATTGCCCGTTCTGAATCGGCTCGCATGCTGCGGTCGCAGCCGAACTGTTAGGCGATATAAATCTGGTGCAAGCGGTTTTAGCTGACCATCTCTCCGCCCCCATATCCGATGCGGAGAAGGCTCTCTTCACCTTCATCGAGAAGGTCAATCGCCACTCGACCGCCATCACCGCCGATGACATCGAAGCCTTACGGCAACTGGGCTGGTCGGAAGAAGAGTTGTATTATGCCATCACCGTCTGCGCCTTGTTCAACTTTTACAACCGATGGGTTGACGCTACCGGCGTACAGGATATGCCGAGCTACGAAACGTCGGGCAAACGCTCGGCGGCGCAAGGCTACATTACCAAGTGGGATTAGCGCGATGACTTCTTCTCCCATAAAGACACAACGGGATGAGCCAGCCTTCAGAAGCAACGTCCGATCTTATTGCGACTTCGCGTCTTTGCGGCTTGGCGTTTTCGTTTTGCTCCTCGCGCTACTCCTCTCTCAACCGGCAACTGCGCAACAACCCCTCCCTCCCGAAGCCATCACCTTCTTCAATCAAGCGCGTAGCGCCGAAGCGCGCGGCGACTGGCAAAGCGCAGCCACCCATTACCAACAAGCTCTCGCCCTCGCCCCGCAGTGGGCGGAAGCGATGGTCAATCTCGGCGTCGTCTTCAATCGGCAGAACAGACCTGATGACGCCATTAAAACCTTCGCACGCGCAGCGGAGATCAATCCGAAACTGACGGCTGCTTTTCTCAATTTGGGGGTCACCTATTTTCGCCTCAATCGCTTTGGCGAAGCCGCCGCGCCGCTTCGTCACGCCATCGGCATCGAACCCGCCAACCGGCAGGCGCGGCAACTATTCGCCCTCGCCCTGATCGGGGCGGAGAGTTTCACCGAAGCCGCCGAGCAACTCGAAACCTTGCGCGCCGCCAGCCCCGAAGACGGTGCGATCTTGCTCGCCCTCGGTCAGTGCTATTTGCGGCTCAAACAGTATGACAACGCCATCGAGCGGCTCACAGCCCTCACGCGCCTCGCGCCCGACTCGGCCAAAGCGCATCTCCTGCTCGGCGAAGCCTTTGACAATGCCAACCAAGCCGAACACGCCCTTGCCGCCTTTCGTCGCGCCCTTGAAGCCGATGCCCAACTGCCCGAAGCCCATTACGCGCTTGGCTACCTCCTGTTTCGCAAAGGCGATGTAGAAGAGGCGGTTGCCGCCTTCGAAAGCGAATTAATCATCAATCCCACTTACACCCTAGCCAAGTACCAACTGGGCAAAGCCTACCTCGACCTCAATCGTTTGGATGAAGCGGTGCAGCGATTGGAAGAAGTGACCATCGCCTCGCCCGATTTTCGACCGGCGCTGGAAGCTCTCGGACAAGCCTTGATGCGAAAAGGCCAAGCGGCGCGCGCCATTGCGCCGCTCGAACGCGCCGTCAAACTCGATCCCAACTGGCCAGATGTGCGGGTGTTATTAGGCCGCGCTTATCAAGCCATTGGCCGACGCGCAGAGGCGCGCAAAGAGTTCGACGCCGCCAAAAAGATCAGCCAAACAGAGCGCTCCAACCTTGAAGAAAAGGTTTCTGGCCCCAAAAAGAACCCCTGATCCCTTTCATGCATAACCTGGCTACTATTTTTCACAACCCTCTGTAATGTTTCCGCGCTGACGGTCATATGTAGATAACGCAATGTGCAAGTTTTTTTAGGTTCTTTGTTTTCGATAGTGGCTTTTGCGAAATCTTCTCGAATTCCAGAAAGCCCGAACGAAGAATCAACAACTTGCAAGAAAAACTTGCACACCGCGTTAGATAGCAAGCCTGAAGTTTCGAGTTCGGCTTTCGTTCAAGCTTGAACGCAATATGTTTGGATCCAGTACAAAGGAGAGAGATTATGTTATCACCACGCGCGCGCATGCCGATTGCGCTGTGCCTCTTATCTATCTTTGCGCTTTCCCTCACCGCCTGCACTCGTTCGGTAAGCTCACGGCTGCCGCCTCCGAGTCCGGGTCAAGAACTGGCCTCCGGCGAAATTTTCGAAGAAGAAGGGATCGCCAAAAAGCGCCAAGAGTGGTTCTGGTTTCAACGTACCTACCCCTTTGACGAGGTTCCCGAAGGCGCACGCCAACGCGCATGGGAGAATCGCCCGCCGGATTTCGGGCAGGTCGAAGGCATTCATCCGGCAGCCGCTTCGATGTGGGAAAGCATCGGGCCGAAACCGACCTTCGCACGATTCATCAATAACTGGGGTAAAACCAGCGGGCGCATTACAACGATTGCGCCTTCGCCCGCCGACCCGCAGTTAATTCTGCTTGGCAGCGCCCTCGGCGGCATCTGGCGCTCCACTGATGGCGGCAACTCCTTTGTTCCGGTCACCGACGGACATATTGATATGGCCGTCGGCTCCATCGCCTTCTCAAAGAGCAACCCGGCCATCGTCTATGCGGGGATGGGCGATCTAGTCGGCTTTTTCGGAACCGGCATTCTCAAATCGACCGATGCCGGATTGACTTGGGCGCGGGTGGATACGGGGCTAACCGGCTCCAACATAACCGCGAAGATTGTCGTTGACCCCAATGACCCGAATCGCGTCTATCTAGCGCGTTACGCAGTGAGAGTCACAACCGGAGCGACCTTCTCCGATGGCGTTTATCGTTCGACCGATGGCGGCATCACTTGGCAAAGACGGCTCATCGGCTTGCCGCGCGATCTGGTGATGGCGGTCAACAACCCGCAAATCCTGTACGCAGCGATGGCGAGAACCGACATGCCCGGAGGCGTGCCCGCTGTCTATCGCTCGACCGACGCCGGAGTGACATGGAATCTGCTCTATCAACCTTCACATCAGGTCCTCTTCGATATCCAGTTGGCGGTCACCCCAGCCAACCCGCAGTTGATTTATCTTTATTCCGGCGGGCGGACAAATGGCGTCTTCTCGGCGCGCGTCGAAGTCAGCACCGACGGCGGCGCGACCTTTCAATTTCGCAACGCGGATGGATGGGATACGGGGCAATTCGGTTATAACACCTTCGTGGTCGCGCATCCGACGAACCCCGACACCGTCTTTCTCGGCGCGCGCGATGTGCATCGCAGCACCGACGGCGGCAGAACTTTCGTCAACCTCAATGGCAACTTCCCCGGCGTTGGCTCGAATCTGCCCTTTCGCCCCGACCAAGCGAATGCCCACGCGGATATGCACGTGCTTTCCATTTCGCCACACGACCCGTCAACCCATTTTCTGGGCAGTGATGGCGGCATCTACAAATCCGCCAACAATGGCAACACCTATGCCTCGCTCAACGAAACCTTGTCGCTGGTGCAATTTTATGGGCTGACGATACACCCGACCGATTCCAATACTTCTTATGGCGGCACGCAAGACAACGGCTGGTTGCGACGACGCGGCGGCGGCACAGACGATTGGGATGAAATCGTCACGGGCGATTACCGCTCTATCTTGCTCGATGGCGCGAACCCGACGCGCATCGTTTCGAACTACATCGGCACAACGATCTTCCGGTTTCGGGATAGCGGCAATACAGGTGATGCAGTAGTTGGCTCGAATGCCATCTTTGGCGAGCCGGAAACCGGCGCGCGGGTCGGGTTCTTAGCGCCGATGGAAAAGGCCTATGGCAACAACAGCCGCATCTATTTCGGCACCTGGCGGCTCTTTGTCAGCGACAATTTTGGCAGCAATTGGACAGCCCCGGCAGGCACGTTCGATCTGACGAAAGGCGCGGTTCCCGGCCAATTCACCGATATATTAAATGTGATCGGGGTTGCGACGACGACACAAAACATCCTCTACACCGGCTCGGCATTAGGGCGCGTGATGCGCACGACCGATGCCGGAACGACTTGGACGGAGGTAAGCGCAGGGCTGCCTACCCGCACTCCTACCGACATCGTTGTGGACAATGCCAATCCGGCCATTGCCTATATCACCTTCTCCGGGTTTGGCGCGGGGCACGTCTTTAAGACCACCGATATGGGAGCGACGTGGACGAACATCAGCAGCAATCTGCCCGACATTCCCACGCAGGCTTTGCTCATTGACCCGGAAGATGCCAATGTTTTATATGTTGGAACCGACCTCGGCGTCTTTCGCTCCGACACCGGCGGCAATAGCTGGACGACCTTCAACAACGGCCTGCCGCCGACTGTTGTCACCGCCTTTGCCACCAACCAAAACGGCGAGATTCAACTGGCGACCTATGGGCGCGGCGCGTATCGGCTCATCAAAGGCGATGTCCCCAACCCTGACCTGCTGCCGGTTATCAACAACGCGACGCTGGTCAATAAGAAATTCACTCTAACAGGCGAACGCTTCACCACCACCCCAAAAGTCTTCGCCAACGATGTCGAGATTACCAGCCGCATCAAGAAGGCCTCTGACATCTCGATCTTGCTCAAAGGCAAGATGCCTGTGCTCAACCTGCGCGCCGGAGATAACGCAATCAAGGTCATAGACAAAGACGGGCGCATCTCGCTGGTCTTCACCTTGCGGCTGTGAGGCGGGGGCAGCCTACGCCGGTGATGGCTCGACGCCGCTTCTCCCCCTTGCATGGGGCTCGTTTTATAAAGGGAGATGGCCGCATCAAGCCGCTGCTTTCACTCTTTAATAGAGCGCCTGTCGGAAGCGGGGAAAGCGGCATCGTGCCGCTGTTTTTCCCTCTTTGATGACGCGATTCGTAAGGCGGGAAAGCGGTGTCGAGCCGCCACCAGCAAAAAAATTCTGTCAGCAGACTCGTAGAGAGAAACCTACAGCTTACGGTTGGCGCAGCCTTTGGAGTGCGGGGCCCCGCGCCGCTTTCCCGATTCTCATAATCTTTGCTTACGAAAAGATAGCCGCCTTCACGTCGCTTTCCCTTTTCGCGTAGCGTCTCGCTCGCCGAAGGTCGGCCAAAGCGGCGTCGAGCCGCCGCACTCCAAACGCCTGGCGATTTCAGTAATCGTCTGGAATTTCCAGCTTGTCTATGTTGAAACGGTAAATGGTTTTGACTATGCTTGCAGCCGCTGTGCGTTCCAACCAAGCCGCTGAACACCAACGATATTGATTAGCGACGCGAACCAAGCCATGCTTGACGGCATTCTGATGCACGTAATTCAATCGCGCCAAATAGGAACGCTGATAGGTCAGCTTCGTATCCCAAAAATTGAACCAGACCTTGCGCCCACGTCTATCGTCCATTTGATTCAGTTCACGCGCCGTTTCCGTGTGCAAGTGTGATAAGAGAGTTTGCAGCTTTCCGGCTTCCGACAAACTGCGCGCCACGAAATGATAATGATTGGCAAAGACTGCCCACGCTTCCAGTTGCCAGTTGTATTGTTTCGCTAGCGAGAGCAGGGAGGTTTCCAGCAGCGTCAGTTTATCAGGGCTTTCGAAGAGGCGCGCTTTTTCGAGCGTCGCTCCGGTGACCATATAAACGCCATCCGCGTCGAGACGATGCACGGGTGCGTGCGGCCAGTCTTTTTCAAACGGATTGAATTCGGGCATAAACGACTCCTCCCGATGTGGCGCAGCCTTTGGAGTGCGGCGGCTTGACGCCGCTTTCCCGATTCTCATAACGCCCGCTTACGAAAAGCAAGCCAACTTCGCGCCGCTTTCTCTTTTCGCTTAATTTCTCGCTCGCGGAAGGTCGGCCAAAGCGGCGTCAAGCCGCCGCACTCCAAA
>CAYXVU010000053.1:26669-30774 GCA_964468725.1 uncultured Clostridia bacterium | reverse complement strand
TACCCGGAAGTCAACATCAAGCTACTTTACGCGTCGGACTATCGGAAACTAATTGAAAAATTTGTTGTCAGCGGCTACGCCAAACCTGATAGCGAATCAAGTGAATCTGAAGATAGGTAATCACCCAGATTTGAATGAAGAAGAGAGGTGAATGTTGAGTCAAAAGAGCGGCAAAAAAAGAACAACCCCGAGTGACCTTAGCCTTCCTCTCCCGGCCTTTAGCGCTCATTCCAGAACCCTTGCGAATCCCGAACCACTGAAACCTTGTGAGTTTCTGTGTCTGAGTCTCTTGCGATTCCCAGATGTTGCCCTAAAGTTCCACGTTTCCTTCGTGGCTCCTTGCGAAGCCTCGCTCTCCACGTGAGCCGAAAGATTTCAACCAAAACCTCTCGGGGTGTCACCCGATTGTTGCCAACCGAGCGGGGAGGATATTAACACAAGAAACATTTATGTCAACTAAAAAATGCAGCCTCGTAAAAAATTTTTCAGAAGAAGTTTATGACAGACGAATTTGAACTTGGAAAAACACTGATAACGCAGGAACGGCTTCAGGAGCGGGTTTCAGAACTCGGACAGGAAATCTCTCTCACCTACCGAGAGAAAGACCTCGCCCTCATCGCCATCCTGAAAGGCTCGTTTATGTTCGCCAGCGATCTGCTGCGTGCCATTACCATTCCGGTCACCATCGATTTTATGGCGATCTCCAGTTACGCAGGCCAACCCAGTTCGGGAGTCGTGCGCATTACGAAAGATTTAGAGGAGAGCATCGCCGGTCGAGACGTGTTAGTCGTCGAGGATATTATTGATACGGGATTGACGGCTAACTATTTGATGCGGGTCTTTCGTCAGCGCCGCCCGGCCAGTTTGGAAATCTGTGCGTTGCTCGACAAATCTGCCCGGCGCTTACTCGACTTGCCCATCGCCTTTCGGGGATTCGATATTCCGGATGCGTTTGTCGTCGGCTATGGTATGGACTACCAACAGCGCTATCGCAATCTACCCTACATCGCGTTGTTGCGGCAAAGATCAGCGCCGGAGAAGTCGTGAAAGCAGTACGGCGCAGATCGTCATCGCTTACGCTGGATGAGAACGCGAAAGTTGTCGCTCACGCCGCCGGGGACAAAGAGGTTCTTCATCGCCAGTCGCGCCTTCAAGTCATCCAAATTCTCAGCGTGTGACGGCAAGGCGGCAACGATGTCGAGCAAGCCGTTGCGCAGTAGAAATCCGCTCTGCCGCTCATAACTGACTTTTTCGAGGCCACCCTCTCGCCCGTATTCAATCAGCGCAGTAAAATTCACGCTCGCCGTGATATCTTGCTCTCCGGCTTGTTCGAGCGGCGAATCAACCAACCGATGTCGGTAAAAAGAACGTAGCGTGCCCCGGCGACGGTCAGCCCCATACAGATGCCCGGCCTCGTCGCCGTAATCAATCGTCACCAGATAACCTTGTGCCAGAATGCGGGAAGCCTGCGCGAGCCATTCAATTGCATCTAAGCCAACTTCGAAGAGGAAGCCGTCTGGTATTTTCACTGGTAGCTGCTGCACATATTCGCACAGGCGCGGCGAAGAAGGCTCAGCCCATAGGCGGGTCAACCGCTCGGACAATTTCCCTTCCCTCTCGGCTACCGTTACGTAAGCTTCTTGCAAGTGGTTTTGATGCAGCCGCACGCAATGAACCGGCAAGGCATCAAGCAGTTCGTTGGAGAAGAGGATTCCATCTACCGCTCCATCGGCAAAGTCATCCAATGATTGCCATATGATCCGGTCGGCGAAGGCGGCGAGCCTCTGCTGTTGCAAGCGGCGCCTCGCCGCACTGGTTTCAACGATAATATAGCGCAACCTTGAAAACCATTCGGGGTTGCGCTCACCAAATGCCGTCAAAATATCTTGCGCCAGTTGTCCGGTTCCTGCACCGGCTTCAATCAAGGTCAAAGGTTGGAGCCAAGATGGGGCTTCGCCATTGCCGGGTGCGAGTCGCATCTCCTTCCACAAATCAATGAAAGCCCGCGCCAATACAGCGCCGAATGCCGGATGCACGTTGCTAGAGGTGTAATAGTCGCCCGCCGCACCGATCTTAAGCCGTTCGGTGTTGTAGTAGCCGAGCTCTTCGTCATAGAGCGCGGCTTTCATAAAGTCACGAAAGGTCATCGCGCCGGTGCTGCGGATGCGGGCGATGAGTCTGCGTTCCAACTCGGTCATGATGAGATGCGCTGGTTTCAAGAAAGAAAAAGCGCAGGGGGTTCGTCACCCTGCGCTAGCTTGGCGATCCTTAGAGATCGAAGCGTTCCTATGCAGCCGCATCGTCGTTTGTGCCTTGAGCCTCTGATGCCGCCTCGGCTGCACTCTCTGAGCCTTCGACATCACTGCGGCTCACATTGCCGCGTCCGAAGATAAAGCGTGTTGGATGCTCTTGCATGATCTTGTCTTGCAAACGCATCAAGCCATAGATCAAGGCTTCCGGTCGCGGCGGGCAACCGGGAATATAGACATCTACCGGAACGATGCGATCAACCCCTTGCAAAGTCGAATAGGTCGGAAAGGGTCCGCCCGTCGAGGCGCAGGCGCCCATCGCGATGCACCATTTGGGTTCCGGCATCTGATCCCACACGCGCCGAATGATGGGTGCCATCTTCAAGGTCGGCGTACCGGCAACAATCATCAAGTCGGATTGTCGCGGGCTGGGGCGAAAGACGCCCGCTCCGAAGCGATCCAGGTCGAAGCGGGATGCGCCCGCTGCCATCATCTCAATGGCGCAGCAAGCCAACCCGAAGGTCATCGGCCAGAGCGCCGATTTGCGCGCCCAGTTGAATACGAAGTCTACCGTTGAGGTGATGACGCCGCTGGATGATTCAATAATCTCTTCTTTTGCCATAGTCCCTCAAACCTTATGGGTTCGGTCTTTTGCTGCTACATCGCAAGCTCAAACTTCAGTTAAGCCCACTCCAACGCGCCCTTGCGCCAAGCATAGAAATATCCGACGATCAGGATGCCGATAAAGACGAGCATTTCGATCAAACCGAAGAGCGCCAATCGGTCATAGATCACCGCCCAAGGAAATAGAAAGACGACCTCTACGTCGAATACCAAAAAGAGCATGGCGATGATATAGAAGCGCACCGAAAAGCGCTCGCGCGCATCGCCGATGGGGTCTACGCCGCATTCATAAGGCGACAGCTTATTCTTTTCAAAGACGCGGCGCTGCAACAAGCGGGAGGCCGTCAATAGGATGATGGGCAGCAAGACCGCAATCAAAAAGAAGATGATGATGGGAATGTAGCCATAAATCGGCGGGCGGCTCGTAGACGTAGACGACTGAAACCATAACATCAAGAGTTGAGTCATGCTATTCACCTGATCGGGTTGCATTCAGATTCTCTATGCCTTGCAGCGACGACATCTTAGTTTTGCCTCTCGGCCTTGTCAAGCAACTGCTTCGCGCGCGCGCTGCTTAGTTGCAAAGGCTCGGACTTTTCGATTATGGTATCTGACTTGACAGGGCGAAAGTGGCGGAACTGGCAGACGCGCCAGACTTAGGATCTGGTACCGTGAGGTGTGGGGGTTCGAGTCCCCCCTTTCGCATGAGAACGATTCTTTGTTCGCACCCATTCCGACGATAAAACAGACATTATGAACGTAACGATCACACCGCAAGAGAACTGTAAGAAAGAAGTGCGGCTCGAAATCCCTGCCGATGTCGTCCGCAAAGAAACCGATAAGACCGCCACCGAACTGGCTCGGCAAGTGATGGTTCCGGGATTTCGTCCGGGGCGCGTGCCGGTTTCGGTCGTCAAATCCCGCTTTCGCAAAGAACTGCGCGATCAGGTCGCTTCGCAACTGTTGCCCGATGCGCTGCAACTAGCGGTTACGGAAAACCAGTTGAAAGTCGTTGGCCAACCGGCGTTGCTCGAATTCAAGTTTGCGGCTGACGAATCGCTCGATGCGACCTTTGCCATCGAAACCGCGCCCGAATTTGAACTGGCTTCGTATCGCGGCATTGCGCTCAAAAAGCGCGTCTACAAAGTCCGCGAGGAAGACGTTCATAAGGCTATCGAAGCTTTACGCGAAGAACACGCCGAACTGGTCACCGTCGAAGACCGCGGCGCACA
>CAYXVU010000053.1:0-26569 GCA_964468725.1 uncultured Clostridia bacterium | reverse complement strand
GTGGAGATTCAGTTGAGCAATGAGGGTGTCAATCAACAATTCACGGCGGCGCTAGCGGGCGCGCAAGCCGGAGATCAGCGCGAATTCGTTATCGCCTACCCGGAGGATTACAACAGCCAAACTTATGCCGGACGGCGCGTGCAGTATCGAGCCTCGGTCGTCAATGTGCAGTTCAAGGAGTTGCCCGAACTTAACGACCAGTTTGCCCAAGTCGTCAACGATAAGTATCAAACTATGGAAGACCTCCGCAAAGAGACACGCGAATCCATCGAAGGCCGCGTCTCCCAATCCGCCGACGCGGAGTTGCGGAAAGCTGCGGCCAAAGCGCTTGTCGAAAGTCACAGCTTTGAGGTGCCACACGGCGTTTTAGAACGCCGCCTGAACCTGAAGATGGAACGCTTTGCCCATGAGATGTCCTACTACGGCTCGCCGGATTTTCTCAACAACATGGACTTTTCCAAATTGCGCGAGATGATGCGCGAATCTGCCGAAAGCGAAGTGCGCGCCGATTTCATCCTTGACCGCATCGCCGAAGCGGAACAGGTCGAAGTCTCCGAAGAAGAGATTGATCAAGAGATCACCTCGCTGGCGGCTATGGTCAAACGCTCACCAGCGGAGTTGAAAGCACGCTTTACCGAAGAAGGCACGATTGATTCCATCGCCGGACAGATCAAGACGCGCAAAGCCCTTGATTTGGTCGTCGCATCGGCTACTCTTGAAGTGGAAGAGATTGAAGGCGGTGTCCCGGAGGAAGAGTTGTCGGCGGCAGATGAAGCCGAAGAGGAAGCGGCAGACGCAGAAGTGGTTGACGAAAACGATCAGTAGGGCTAAGCATTTCTTACCCGCTCTTTTCCTGATAGCCGGACGAAAGCAAAAAGAAGCTTTCGGCACTCAGGAAAGAAAAGTATAATGCGAAATATGGATGATTCAATGAAGCATGCAGGCGAACGAATGGCCTTAGTGCCAATGGTGGTCGAACAGACGGCACGCGGTGAACGCGCATTCGATATCTATTCTCGCTTACTCAAAGACAACATCATCTTCATCGGCACCCCGATTGACGATACGATTGCCAATCTGGTGGTCGCGCAGCTCTTATTTTTGGAAGCGGAAGACCCAGACCGCGATATTTCGCTCTATATCAACAGCCCCGGCGGTTCGATCACTGCGGGCATGGCCATTTATGACACCATGCAATTCATCAAGCCGGACGTCATCACCTTCGGTCTCGGCCAGTGCGCCTCGATGGGCGCGTTGCTGTTGGCCGCCGGAGCGACCGGCAAACGCTATGCGCTGCCGAATTCGCGCATCTTGATTCATCAGCCTTCGATTGGCGGCATCAGTGGACAGGCCACCGACATTAAAATTCATGCGGAAGAGATTATGCGAATGCGCCAGTTGACCAGTGACATTCTGGCCAGACATACGGGGCAATCGCTCGAAGTCATCGAACGCGATGTCGAGCGCGACCGCATCATGAGCGCACAACAGGCGAAAGAGTATGGTTTAATTGATCACGTCATTACACACCGAGAATAGGACGATCAAGGGTGACTGAAAACCGATGGCGGCAGAGCGATTCCTCTATCGTCATCCGTTCGGCACCGTGATGGTTCTCCTTGCCCCTGAAAGCAGAGTTTATTCGAGATGGGAGAGTGGATGAGACGAGGCGATGATACATTACGCTGCTCGTTTTGCGGCAAGTCGCAAAACGAAGTGAAAAAGCTGATTGCCGGGCCGACCGTTTATATCTGCAATGAGTGCATCGATATCTGCAACGAGATCATTAGCGACGACCAGCAACAGGAGACCTCCGCACGCCGCCCGACTCTACCCAAACCCGTAGAGATCAAAGCCTTCCTTGATGATTACGTCATCGGGCAAGATGAGAGCAAAAAGAAGCTCGCGGTCGCCGTCTATCAGCACTACAAACGCATTGATATGATCAAACGCCGGGCCTCCGACATCGAGATTCAAAAATCGAATATCATGCTCATCGGCCCGACCGGAACCGGAAAGACCCTGCTTGCGCAGACCCTCGCGCGCATGCTCAATGTGCCGTTCACCATCGTCGATGCGACGACGCTGACGGAAGCGGGCTATGTCGGCGAAGATGTCGAAAACATCATCCTCAAACTGTTGCAAGCGGCCAACGGCGACATCGAGCGCGCCCAGACCGGCATCATCTATATTGACGAGATTGATAAGATTTGCCGCAAAGATGAGAACCCTTCGATCACCCGCGACGTATCGGGCGAAGGCGTGCAGCAAGCCTTGTTGAAGATTCTCGAAGGCACGGTGGCCAATGTGCCTCCGCAAGGGGGACGCAAGCATCCGCATCAAGAATTCTTTCCGGTTGACACCACCAACATCTTGTTCGTTTGCGGCGGTGCCTTTGTCGGCCTCGAAAAGGTAGTCGAAAAACGGATTGGCAAGAAGGCTCTCGGTTTCAATGCCAATGTCAAAGCCGCGCGCAAACAACGGTTGAGTGAAACCTTGTCGCAGGTCGAGCCCGAAGACCTCATCAAATTCGGACTCATCCCGGAATTCGTCGGGCGACTGCCAGTGGTCGCTACTCTACACGAACTTGACGAAGCGGCGCTGATTGAAATTCTCACGCAGCCGAAGAACGCGCTGGTCAAACAGTATCAAAAGCTGTTCGAGTATGAAGGCGTGAAACTGCGCTTTGCCGATGATGCCCTCGAAGCGGTCGCGCACCTCGCCTGTCAACGTAAGGTCGGAGCGCGCGGACTGCGCATGATTCTCGAAGAATTGATGCTCGATGCGATGTATCAACTCCCCTCAAACAAAAAGATCAAAGAGTTTGCCGTGACGCGCGATATGGTCGAAAGTCGGCGCGCCACATTTCCCATTCTTGAAAAGGCCGGATAAGGCTCTGGATTCGCCGGAGCATTGATAATGTTTCTTTTGAGGCTGCGGGTTCGGATTTCCGAATGCCGAGTCCTCAAAACTTTTCTTCAGATTACGCCATGAATGAATTCACTGACAGCACTCCGAGCGATGTGATTACCTGCCCGATGGTTCCCATCCGGGATGTGGTCGTCTTTCCTTATACGATGGTCGCCTTCGTCATCGGCAGGCCAACCAGCGTGCGCGCGCTGGAAACCGCTTTGCGTGGCGATAAGATGATCTTTCTGGCTACGCAGCATGATGCTACGGTGGACGAACCAACGCCCGAACAGGTCTATTCCGTCGGCACTATCGCCCGCATCACCCATAACGCGCGCCAGCCGGAAGGCAACATCAAAGTGATGGTCGAAGGGCAACAACGGGCTCGCGTCATGCGGATTGATAACAGCGGCGAGTATTGGCTGGCAACTTTGCGCAAAGCTGCCGAACCGGTCGAATCGCGCTCGCGCACTAATTCGGCGGTCAGCCGCATCGGATCGCTGGTAGACCAATATGTGCGTCAGTCCGCCGAGCTTGCCAATCCCGAAGCTCTGACCGCAGCCCTGCGCAACGATGACCCTTCGCGGCTGTGCGACCTCGTCGCCTCGAACTTAAAGATTCAAGTCGAAGATAAACAGGGACTCTTGGAAATCTTTTCGGTGGCCGACCGACTCAATCGCCTGATTGAAATCCTCGAAATCGAACTCGAAAAGATTCAGATGGATCGTTCCATTCACAATCGCGTCAAACGGCAGATGGAACGCGCCCAAAAAGAGTATTATCTGAACGAAAAGATCAAAGCCATTCACAAAGAACTCGGTCGCAAAGACGAAAAGGCCGAGCTCGAAGAGCTCAAACAGAAGATCGAGCAGGCAGGGATGCCAAAAGATGCGTACGAAAAGGCTCTGGCAGAATTGCGCCGCCTCGAACAGATGCCGCCGATGTCTGCCGAAAGCACCGTCTCGCGCAATTATCTCGATTGGCTGTTGATGGTTCCCTGGCAGGAAAAGACCGAAGAGGTGCGCGATGTCAAAGCCGCGCAGACCATCCTTGACGAAGATCATTACGGACTTGAGAAGGTCAAAGATCGCATCCTTGAATACCTAGCCGTGCGCCAGTTGGTCGAAAATCCCAAAGGCTCGATTCTCTGTTTCGTCGGCCCGCCCGGGGTTGGCAAAACCAGCCTCGGTCGCTCCATCGCCCGCGCTACCGGACGCAAGTTCGTCCGCCTCAGCTTAGGCGGGGTGCGCGATGAAGCCGAAATTCGCGGCCACCGCCGCACCTATATCGGCGCGCTTCCGGGACAGATCATTCAGATGATGAAGAAGGCCGGAACCGTCAACCCGCTCATTATGCTTGATGAAGTGGACAAACTCGGCATGGACTTTCGCGGCGACCCGTCAGCCGCTTTGCTCGAAGTCTTAGACCCGGAACAAAACAGCTCCTTTCACGATCACTACCTTGATGTAGAGTATGATCTGTCGAATGTGATGTTCATCGCCACCGCCAATGTCTTGCATACCATACCGCCCGCCTTGCAAGATCGTTTGGAGATCATTCGCATTCCCGGTTACACGGAGATCGAAAAACTAGAGATAGCCAAGCGCCACCTGTTGCCCAAACAGTTGGAAGCGACTGGGCTGAAGGCCGAACAGATCGATTTTCAAGATGAGGGGTTGCGCACCCTGACGCAAAACTACACCCGCGAAGCGGGCGTACGAAATCTGGAACGCGAAATTGCCAGCGTCCTCAGAAAAGTCGCGCGCCGTTTGCTGACCAGCGAAGACAGCGACAATTTCCGCGAAACCATTACGGCTGAGTTGGTTCAAGAGCTACTTGGCCCGATCAAGTTCCGCCGTCAGCTAATCGGCGAAACCCATGAAATCGGCTTGGCGACCGGGCTGGCGTGGACGGAAGTCGGAGGCGAAGTCCTGCACATCGAAGCCACCTTGCTGAAAGGTCGCGGCAACATCACGCTCACCGGCAAACTCGGCGAGGTGATGCAGGAGTCGGCGCGCGCAGCGCTCACCTGTGTCCGTTCCCGCGCTAAACACCTGGGCATCGAACAGGATTTCTACAAGAAATTTGACCTCCACTTGCATGTTCCCGAAGGCGCGATTCCCAAAGATGGCCCATCGGCAGGCATTGCCATCTCGACGGCGCTGGTTTCGGTCTTAACCGGCCAAGCGATTCGCAATGATGTGGCCATGACCGGCGAGATTACCCTGCGCGGCAAAGTCTTGCCCATCGGCGGGGTCAAAGAGAAACTCCTCGCCGCCCATCGCGCTGGCATCCGGCTGGTCATTCTGCCGAAAGAGAACGAAAAAGATTTGGTCGAAATCCCGCGCGAGATCAAAGACGAGTTGTCGATTCACGCGGTCGAAGATGTCGAGGCGGTCTGGAACCTCGCCTTCGATACACCGATCCTGAAATCCGACGTGGCGGCTCCTGAAGTGCCAATCTGGGGGCAACAACCGGCGAGCGATGCTCCCACTTCGAACCGGATCGTCGAATAATTCGAGCTGAAGACTGAAGATCGCGTGCGCGCACGACTTACGGCTCAGCCCGCAGCCCTATGAAGATTAAGAGCGCAGTTTTCATCAAGAGCGCCACCAAGCCGGAGCATTATCCTCAGGACGGACGACCGGAGATCGCTTTCTTAGGACGTTCCAACGTCGGCAAATCCAGTTTGATCAACAGCCTGTTGGGCGTCAAAGGGCTGGCGCGCACCAGTTCGACGCCGGGACGTACGCAACTGCTTAACTTCTTTCTCATCAACGACGAATTCTATTTCGTCGATTTGCCCGGCTATGGCTATGCGAAAGTGCCGCGCGAAATCAAACAAGAATGGGGGCCGATGGCCGAGAAATATCTTGCCACACGCCCCAACCTTGTGTTATCTATCGCTATCACCGATTCGCGTCATGAGCCTTCCCCACTAGACCTCTCAATGATTCAGTGGCTAACAGAAAAGGGGAAACCGTTCATCGTTGCTGCAACCAAGTCGGACAAACTCAGCAGCAATCAATTGCGAACGAAACTCAAACGCGCATCAGCGAGGGTGACAACAGAAGAGATCGTCCCATACTCAGCGGTCACGCGGAGGGGAGCTGACCGATTGTGGAAAATCATATGGCAAGCGATCAACCGTTACAATTCAGGTAGAAAATCACAAACATCAGTTTAACGGTTCGACAATTACTCTACCCTCACTTGAAAACTTGCGGCGCACCCTTTCCAAGAATGGAAAGTGTTCGCCTATGCTTCCGCAACCCGATCTCGTCGCGTCGGCCACAGTGGTTTGGCTCGTCGCGTACCCGAAACCGAAAAGGAAATCACAACAACTATGGCTGAAGAAGAATTAACCGATGGACTGCTAGACATCAGCGAACTCAAGGAGATGTCTATCTCCAAGCTTACCCAAATTGCGAAAGAGCTCGATATCCCCGGCGCCACCGGACTGCGCAAACAGGAATTGATCTTCAAGATTCTGCAAGCGCAAACCGAAAAGAGTGGGTTGATCTTTTCCGAAGGCGTGCTGGAGACCCTGCCCGATGGCTTCGGTTTTCTGCGCGCCCCGGATTACAACTATCTGCCGGGGCCCGACGACATCTACGTCAGCCCTTCACAGATTCGCAAATTCGACCTCCGCACAGGCGATACGATCTCGGGGCAGATCCGCCCGCCCAAAGAAGGCGAACGCTACTTTGCGCTCATCAAGGTCGAAGCCATCAACTTCGAACCGCCTGAGATGGCGCGTGACCGCGTCTTCTTTGATAACCTCACACCGCTCTACCCGGATCAGCGAATTCGCATGGAGACCGACCCGGAAAACCTCTCGGGTCGCGTCCTTGATCTGATGACCCCGATTGGCAAAGGACAACGCGCCCTGATCGTCGCCCCGCCGCGTACCGGCAAGACCATGCTCTTGCAATCCATCGCCAACTCGATCACCCGCAATCACCCGGAAGTCACGCTCATCGTTCTGCTGATTGATGAACGACCGGAAGAGGTCACCGACATGCAGCGCTCGGTTCACGGCGAAGTCATCAGTTCGACTTTCGACGAGCCGCCGACGCGCCACGTGCAAGTCGCGGATATGGTGATTGAAAAGGCCAAGCGGCTGGTCGAATATGGACGCGATGTGGTCATCCTACTCGACTCAATCACCCGACTCGCGCGCGCTCATAATGCAGTCGTCCCGCCATCGGGCAAAATTCTCTCCGGCGGTATTGATTCGAACGCCCTGCAAAAACCGAAACGCTTTTTCGGATCGGCGCGCAATATCGAAGAGGGCGGCAGTTTGACTATCGTCGCCACCGCGCTCATTGATACCGGCTCGCGTATGGATGATGTCATCTTCGAAGAGTTCAAAGGGACGGGTAACCTCGAAATCAATCTGGATCGCAAGATCACCGAAAAACGCATCTTCCCGTCCATTGACATCAACAAATCGGGAACCCGCAAAGACGAGTTGCTCATTCCGGCACCGGATTTCAACCGCATCATCGTCTTGCGTCGCGTGCTATCGCAACTCTCGCCGACTGAAGCGATGGAGTTATTGCTGGAGAAGCTCGAAAAGACCCGCTCGAATGCCGAGTTCCTCGATTCGATGCAGTCTTGACAAAAGGATGACGGATCAGAGATGAAGGAAGATAAGTTCGCCCTTCTGCCTTCATCTCTCTTCTCTCATCCTTCTCCCTTTTCTTATGCTTTGTCACGCTTGCCAAAGTGCGGTCAACGTCGAGGGCAAAATCTTTCGCTCCGATGAATGCTCGCAGTGCAGCGCCGATCTGCATTGTTGCCTCAACTGCGAGCATCATGACCGCAGCGCCCATAATCAATGTCGCGAGCCGCAAGCCGAAATGGTCAGAGACCGCGAGAAAGCCAACTTCTGCGACTTCTTCGCTCCTAACCTTCTCAAAGCAAGCAGGCAGAAAAAGCCTGCCGACGAAGCACGCCGCAGCTTCGATGACCTGTTCAAAAAGTAACGGCTTCGCAAGGTACAATTGTCCGAAGTGCAAGCTGTCGGCAGATCATCCTGACCCGCCTCAATTCCGATTTTTGGGTTGATTTGAGAGAATTGGTGTTCTGTGTGACTGCCTTCTTCTGCCCGCGGCTCCGTTCGGGTCAGGATGCCGGTTTGATCGTATCATCGGGGCCGAGCGAATACTGGGAAGCGGCAAGTCGCGCCTGCACACGGGCAATGTCTCGAAGCGTGATAATGCCAAGCAAGCGGGTGTCGTCCGAACGCGAGACGACAGGAATTTGCGACAATTCCCGTTGCGCCAGTTTCAACACAACAGTGTCGAGTGTTTGATCGGGATGGGCGTGAATCACCTTCTTCACCATTGAATCGGCGATGGCGGTCTGTTGCTTCCCTTCCGCTTCGTATCGTCGCAGATCGTTCGTCGTAATAATCCCTACTATCACCCCATCATGTAAAACCGGATAGCCATTGAATTCCAATCGCCCGACCACATCAAGCGCTTCGGCAATTGTCACATCATCCGGCAGGGTGACAACATCACGCGTCATCACCGAAGCCGCTGTGATGCGCGACAACGCATCCGCCGCCGGAGTTTGCCCCAAATGGATGCCGTCTTGAAATAAGAACGCCTCATAGATCGAAAGCTGAAACAGTCGGGAGGCAACCGCGTAGGCGAGCGCATTGGCAATCATCACCGGCAGAATGATCTCGTAGTTATAGGTCATCTCGAAGATGAGCAGAATCGAGGTGATGGGCACGCGAATCACTGCCGCAAAGACCGCTCCCATGCCGACGAGCGCAAACGCCCCTTGCTCAAGCGATGCCGACGGGTTCAAGTACACCACGACATGCCAGATGCTGGCGCCGAGCATGCCGCCGATGAACATCGAAGGGCCGAGCACGCCGCCCGACATTCCCGAACCGTAGCTGAATGACGAGGCGAGCATCTTCGCCGCCAGCAACGCCAACACCGCTTTGAATATCAGTTGATCCTTGCCCTGCAAAACCGTGCCCAGAAAATCGAGCCCCAGACCGAGCGCCTGTGGTTGCCAAAATCCGATTGTGCCGATAATCAATCCGCCGATGGCAGGCTTCGACCAGATTGGCACATGCAGGCGGTCTCGAAAAGCCATTCGTAACCACAGAATCAACTTGGCGAAGATGACGCCGACCCCCCCCGCTGCGATGCCGAGCGCTGCATAGGCAAATAGCTCCGTTGGATGATTGAGGTTATAGATATTCGCGCCGGTAAAGAGGGGGTGCGCGCCAAGCAACCACCGCTCGATGGCCGAAGCAATGACGGCGGCGACGACAATGGAAGCTGCCAGTTTCTGATTGAGGTCGCCGATGATCTCTTCCAGCGCAAAGGTGACCGCCGCAATCGGCGTATTGAAAGCCGCAGCGATGGCCGCCGCTGCGCCAACCGGCAGTTGATTCATCAACCGATGGCGGGGAATGGCAAATAGCCGTGCTAACGCATGCGAAATGGCTGCACAGATTTGCACCGTTGGCCCTTCGCGTCCGAGACTGGCGCCGGAGCCGACACATAGAGCCGAAATCACCGCCTTGCCAATGGCCGTCCGCATGGGCACGCGCCCATACTCCATCGTGTAGGCGATTTTGACTTGGGGGATGCCGCTGCCGCGCGCTTCGGGTGCAAAGTAATAGATCAATAACCCGGCAGCCAATCCGCCAAGCGGCGGGACGATCATCATCCAAACGATACGCGATGTGCCATCGAGGACAATCACTCGCTCAATGACATTGGAGGAGATGAGGCGAATCAGATAGTGATAGCTGACGGCCGTCAGCCCGCAGGCAACAGCGATGGTGATCGTGAGAATGAAGTACTTTTGATTCGAAGGCAATCGCAAACGCTGGAACAAGCGCGTTGCGACGATTTCAACTCTATGCCATCTTTTAATCGCGTTTGCTTGCTGCACGGTTCAATCCGTTCGTTAGGACTGTCTATCATAGAAAGCACAGCCTGAGAACGCAAAGAATTTTTCGTCGTACGGGAATAGAAGCCGAATGATTCTCACTTCCCGTTGGTAGAAATTAAAGCCGGGAACGCGGACACGGATGAACAGCGAAGCAACGAAGGTTCACGGCTCAGTTGAGCGTTTCCGTGTCAACCCGTCTTATCGGTGTCCATCCGTGTCTATATTCTTCTCGTTAGAAGGTGGCCGGTTTACCTTCTCAACCTTCTCTTCCCCGATTACCGGCTTGCGGGTACGCTGTTGCCGAGCATCTTGTCGAACCACTCAACGTTGGTCTGCATCACTTTCAACAGCATCTTTGGCTCGGTCGGGCCATGCGTCTGTCGCGGCATCACCAGCATCCTGACCGGCACTCCCTGACGTTTGAGCGCATTGTATATCTCATAGCCTTGCGATATCGGCACTCGCAGATCGCCTTCGCAATGCTGAATCAGCGAAGGCGTACTCACCCCTTTGATGTTGAACATCGCGGAGTGTTGGCGATAGATCTCAAGATTATCCCAAAACTCCGCACCCATGTAATCGGGGATGAAGCCGGGAATATCGGCAGTGCCGGTGAAGCTCATCAGGTTGGTGACGGCTGCGCCGATAGATGCAGCTTTGAAGCGTTTCGTCTGCGTGATCGTCCATGAGGTCATAAAGCCGCCATAGCTCCACCCCATCACTCCGAGGCGATTGGCATCGGCGATTCCCATCGAGATGACATGATCGACGCCGGTCATCAAATCTTTGAAGTCGCCGCCGCCCCAGTCTTTGTAATTCGCATAGCGGAATTTTTTTCCGTAGCCCGATGAACCGCGCGGGTTACAGCGCAGCGTGGCAAAACCGTGAGCGTTGAAGACCGCCGTCGGGTAGAGTCCCGCGCCTGCCGCGAAGCCTTGTGTAAACACCCCCGCCGGGCCGCCGTGAATGATGAGCAGCAAGGGAACGCGCTGACCGGCTTGATAGCCAACCGGGTAATTCAAGATGCCTTCGACCTCCATGCCGTCGCTGCTCTTCCAGCGTACGATCTCCACCTTGCCAAGCGCGAGTTTCGGCAGACCGGCGTTAGCGCTGCTGACTTTGGTGAGCGCGAAACTATCGGCGCGCGTGATGTAGGCTTCCGGCGCACTATCGTTGTTTTGCATCGTCAGACCGAACATAGAGCGCGCAGCGTTGAGCGCGATGCCGCCGTAGATGGCTTTGCCCTTATCAATCTCGGTAATGGCGTTCGTTTCGACGTTGATCGCAGAGAGGCCCGTTGTCGTACCCTGCGTCTCGCTGAAGTAAATGCGCTTGCCGTCAGCAGCCCATCCGATCAGGTTCGGTTGCTCGTCGTAGGTTGCGGCCAAGGCTTTTGGCGTGCCTCCAGTTGCCGCAACAATACAGATGCGATTCTGTTGTCCCCAAGTCGGCGGGTTATCGCCAATGCTGAGCGCGATCCATTTGCCGTCGGGCGAATAGATGGGTTGCGCTTCCGCAGCGCCGGTTGAGGCTAGCGGTTTCAGGTCGCCGCTGGCGACATCAACGAGCGTAACATCAGTCGTCGGCCAATCATTGACCACTGGCGACTTCTGATGCGCGAAGGCTATTGTTTTGCCGTCCGGCGACCAGCTAAAGCTATTGACTGTGAAGTCGCCTTTGGTCAACTGCCGGGTCTCGCGTTTGCCATCGCTGTTCTTCATCATCGGCACGAGGTGGATTTGACTCATCTTGTAGTTTTCGCTGACCCAACGCCAATCATCTTTGCCCTTGTTGCTCTTCTCTTCATCCGCCGAGAGCGGGTCGCTCATCGAATAGGCAATCCATTTCCCATCGGGTGACCAAGCGTAGCCGCCGACGCCGCTTTTGACATCGGTCATCATCTCGGCTTCGCCGCCCATTGCGCGCAGCAGATAGAGGTTGTTTTTACCTGAACGCGATGAGGTGAAAGCAATCCACTTGCCGTCCGGCGACCAGTCGGGATTGCCCGAAGACTTGTCACCGAAGGTCATCTGATAGGCATCGCTGCCATCCGCATTCGCCGTCCAGATGTGCGTCAAATACTCGCTCTTATCGGCGGTCATCACCGATTCGTTGACCGTATAAACGACGCGCTTGCCATCGGGAGAGACGCGCACGCCGCCGACGCCTTTGACCTTCATTGTAAGCTCAGGCGTCCATGCGGTTTCCACCATTGCGGCGGGGGCTTCGCCATCACGCTCTAAACTGAAGGCTGGAGCCGTCAGCGCGAGGCTCAGCGTCAAACTCACGAACAAAACCCTGCTGCGAGAAAACCATTGTCCTCTCATAAGTCCTCCTTTGTGGATGGGTATCCATCCTGTGTGAATCGGTCGAAAACGAACATCCCCTTTGAACAATCAGTCAGCGAAATGATCGCCTCATTCGCGGCTGGCTCTTTATTGAATCGGCGGCAGATTGGCGCGTTTGAGTTGCTCATTTAGGGCGATGACATCTGTGCCCTTTAGGGTCTGCCAGCGCGCAAGTAAGGCGGTAGCAGCCCGTCGCGCTTTCGAAGCTGCACTCGTGACCTGCGCCGTCGCCAGTTCGTCTGTACTATCAACTGTGTTGATGAGCGTATTTAGCTGGGTGATGAGTTGGGCGAAGTTGTTCGCCACATCGCTGCTGCCACCGCCAAACCCTTGCCCGCCGCGCGCGCCGCCTTCAAACTCGGCAGCTTTTCTATCGAGCGCGTGAAGCGCATCGGTCAGTGCAGCGGCGCGCGGCTGCAACTCTTTCACCTGTGCGCGCAGCCTGCGAACCTGTTCGAGCGCCTCACTGCTTTGTTGCATGGCTTGATAGAGCGCTGCGGTCAGGGCGAATTGAGTGAGCGGAGTTTTGGCGCGCGGATCCATCCTGACCGTCAAAGGTTGCGTGAAGCTGCGTCCTTTAACCGTCAGTTTCACCGAGTAGAATCCCGGCGCGACCAACGGCCCTTGCGGGCCGCGCGGCGTATCATTGGGAATGGCGGAGATCGGATAGCCGCCGCCGAACTCTCCCCCTGCGCTGCGAATCGCCGGACGGCGCAAATCCCAAACGAATCGGTGCATGCCCGCTTGACCCGAAAGCGGTTGAAAGGGACGCACCCAGTAAGCCGGAATGGCCGGATTGGCATCGGGTCGCGGCAACGCATCGGCACTGGAATAGGAGCGCACCAGTTTTCCTGCGCTATCGAAAATTTCCAGCGTCACAGGATCAGCCTCAGCAGCCTTCAAATAGTAGTTGATGATCGCGCCGTCGGGCGGATTTTTACCCATCGCTTCGTCGGGAGGAATAGGCGTGTCGGTATTACGACTGCGGCGAAAGCGAATCGCTTCTTGCGGCTTGAACAGGTAAGCATCCGATGCCGCCACTTGCTCACTGATCTGTCTGAGCGGCGTCAGATCATCGAGAATCCAAAACGAACGCCCGTGTGTGCCAACGACCAAATCATCTTTGTGAACGACGATGTCGCGCATCGAGATATGCGGCAAATTCAACTGCAAGGATTGCCAATGCTCGCCATCATCGAAAGAGACATAGATCGAAAACTCGGTTGCGGCGTAGAGCAGTCCTTTGCGCTCCGGGTCTTCGCGCACGGAGTTCGAAGAGTCGGTGGCGGGAATGCCACTGGTGATCTTCTGCCAGGTTTTGCCGAAATCGCGGGTGCGATAAATATAGGGCTGCCAGTCGTCCAATCGAAACCGATTCATGGCGACATAAGCCGTGCCTCTGTCAAAACGCGAAGCTTCGATGGTAAAGACGCGACTCCATGGGCCGAAATCGGGTGGCGTCACATCCTTCCACGTCTGGCCGCCATCTTGGGTGACGTGCAGCAAGCCGCAATCGGTTCCCGCCCAAATCAGGTTGGCATCAATCGGCGACGGCGCGATGGCATAAATGACGCCGCGATGTTTGCCTTTTTGCGGGTCGGCTTCAACGAAAGCGCCGAGGTTGGGCGGTGCGGGCGGGTCTTTGCGGGTGAGATCAGGACTGATCGTGTCCCAACTTTTGCCGCCGTTGGTGGTCTTGAACAGATACTGCGAAGCGAAGTAGAGCGCGCGTTTATCGGCTTGCGAAAAGACCAGCGGCGCAGTGCGATTGAAGCGATGTTCACCTCTGCCGAGAGCGAGCGGCGAAACGTTTTGCACATCCTTTGTGCGATGATCGAAGCGCGTAACTTTGCCGCCATAAACGATGTCGGGGTTGAGCGGGTCAGGAGCGACGGCTCCATATTCTTCGACCCCGACTGTGTACCAGTCGCGCCAAGTAATCGCGCCGTAATCGCTGCGCGAGGCGACCCCCATCGAGCCGCTGTCTTGTTGCCCGCCGTAGACCCAATAGGGAAAGCGATTGTCAGTCGAGACGCGATAAAAAGCTGCCGTCGCTTGATTGTACCAACTGCTCCAAGTCTCGCCGCCATTGACGGTGATCGTTGCGCCTTGATCTACGGCCAGGGCAATGATCTGCGGGTTATCGGGGTTGATCCAGATGCGGACGTAATCATCGCCGCCCGGCGCGCCCTTCAACGGGCTGATGCTTTTGCCGCCGTCCGTGCTCTTCCAGCAGACGATGCTGGCAATGAGGACGGTATTTTCATCACTTGGAAATACGGCGATGCCGTTGAGGTCGTCGCCGCGTCCGGTGATGCGCGCATCCGAATTGACCAATTGCCAGTTCGTACCCGCATCATCCGAACGATACAGCCCTGCACCTTTGCGTCGCGCATCAACGCGGGCATAGAGGCGATGCGGATTGCTCGGCGCGACGGCAAGCGTGATGCGGCCAACCACATCATCATCAGCGGGCAACCCTTGAGTGAGGCGTTGCCACGTCGTGCCGCCATCGGTTGATTTGTGCAGACTGCCGCCGGGTAAAACGTATGGCCCGCCAGTTGTCCACGGCGGGCGGCGCGTGACGAAGAGCGAAGCGTATAGGGTATTGGCATTGGTCGGGTCGAGCGCGATGTCTGAAGCTCCTGCGTTTTCATCCCGATAGAGAACCTTCTGCCAATTGGCGCCACCGTCCGTCGAGCGAAAGACACCGCGTTCGGCGTTCGCCCCATAGGGATGTCCCATCACCGCCACCCACAGCCGGTTGGCGTCCTTCGGGTCAATGACGATATGGGCGATTTGATGGGCGTCGCTCAGCCCCATGTGCCGCCAGGTTTCACCCGCATCGGTGGATTTGTAGACGCCATTGCCGATGGCCAAATCCGGTCGTTGCATGCCTTCGCCGCAACCGGCATAGACGATGTTGGCATTCGTAGGCGCGACCGCAACAGCGCCGACCGAGCCGACCGACTGACCATCAAAGACAGGCCGCCAAACGCGCCCGTAATCGCTGGTCTTCCACACGCCGCCGTTGGCAGTGCCTACGTAAAAGACATTCGGCTGGTACGGCACGCCCGTGCAGGTGACCGTGCGACCGGCGCGAAAGGGGCCAATCATCCGCCAACGCATCTCGGCGTAGAGTTGCGAGTCGAAGGGCTGAGCGTTGACCAGAGCAACAGCAAAGATGGTGAGCAGAAGAGCCGAAACGATTGACGCAATACGGCGCAGAGACATTGCGATTTCCTCCGAATGACAGCGATGAATGGCGAAAGACTGCTCGAATGCAATCTCCACTGACTGAGGCGCATCATACTCAACCCTACCTCAACACGCAACGCCGTGAGCCGCCGCGAGCGGTCAAGACCGCCTGCTCCCTCTGCGCCAATGCTTGCGAGTCCGGCGAACTCTCTGCCAGAATGCCGCTGCCCTCCAGCACACGAGGTGATGAAGATGAATCGTTCGATTGCGCCCGTCATGGCATTCGGTTTACTCTGCGGATTGATTATGACTTCGCCTAACGCACAGACAAAGAGCCGGGTGGACGACGCCTACAAAGGCTTTCAATCATTTTATCGCGCCCAACTGCAAAAGCATGGCATTGTCGGCAGCAGTTTTATGCTCATCCACGACAATCAGATCATCGCCAAAGAGTTTTACGGCACGGCCAATTTGGAGAAGCAACAGAAAGTGGATGAAGAGACGATTTACCACTGGGCTTCAATTACCAAAACCTTCACCGGCATCGCCATCATGCAGCTTCGAGATCGTGGCCTCCTCAAACTCGATGACCCGATTGTGAACTATCTGCCAGAACTGAGGGAGGTTCATAATCCGTTTGGCAAGATGGATGAAATCACCATTCGCCATCTGCTCAGTCACAGCGCCGGGTTTCGCGCAGGCACCTGGCCATGGGGCGGCGATGAAGACTGGCAGCCGCACGAGCCGCAGCACTGGTCGCAACTCGTCGCCATGATGCCATACACAAAAATCCTGTTTCAGCCGGGCAGCAAATTCAGCTATTCGAATCCGGCCATCATCTTTCTTGGTCGCGTCATCGAACTCATCACCAAAGACGATTACGAAGTCTACATTGATAAAAACATCTTCAAGCCGTTAGAGATGCACCGCAGCTATTTCGATGCTACACCCTATCATCTGCTCAAATACCGCTCGCATAGCTACTACCTGCTAGATGGCAAGCTGACGCCCGCGCGCTTTGATGTTGATACCGGCATCACGGTTTCAAACGGCGGATTGAATGCGCCGCTCACCGATATGGTCAAGTATCTGAATTTCCTGATGGGCGATGCGAAACAGCAAGCCGTCTATGACGGCGTGCTATCACGCCGTTCGCTGGAAGAGATGTGGCAGCCGCAACTTCAGATCGAATCGGCGGCAACCGATGGGAAAAATCGCAAAGACTGGATTGGGTTGACCTTCTTTATCGAAGACAACTTCGGCCAGCGTTTCATCGGGCACAGCGGCAGCCAAAACGGATTCATCCTGCATTTCTATCTGCGCCCGGACGCGCGCGCAGCTTACATCGTCGCTTTCAATACGACGGCAACGCCGACGGAAAAAGAGCAGAGCAAAAACACGCGGTTGCTGGATAACGAGATTAAAAACTATCTGTTCGAGAACGTCTTTCCGCTCTTCGAGAAGTTGGTGAAGACTGCCAATTAGATGCCTGCCCGCTGCGCTCGCATCCGCATCGGTCACACACGGGTTGAGGTTGTCGAAGCGAAAAAGGTCTTCAAAGCGGCGGCAATGGCAGCGCTGTGCGAGAAGACCAAACCGTGATCGGCGGCCAATTCGATGAGTTGAAGGTTGGGCAAAGACGCGCTGTAGCGTTTCACATTAGCCAGCGGAGCCGTTTGATCGTTGCGACCGTGAATGAGCAAGATCGGTTTTTCAATTCCCTGCATCCACTTCGTCGTGTCGGCTTCGAATATCACATGGGTCAAAGTTTGCGAATAGGATTGCCAGTTGTGCCGCAACGCATCTTTGGCAACCGCCGCCGGAACATCGCGCACCAGAACCGGCATGAGCGGCATCAACCAGGGGCGCAGGTGGCACATGAGCGTGCAGGCCGCATGCGCCAACCAAGTGTCCATTGCTAACCAGCGATTGAAGGGCGAACTCTTTTTAATCGCTTCGCGGGCTTCCGTCTCATGGGCAAACCAGGGCAGCGCAAGCAAGGCCAGACGGCTCACTTCTTCAGGAAATTGATAGGCATACGCAAGCCCCAACAGACAACCCATCGAGTAGCCGACGATACGGGTCTGCTGAATTTCGAGAGCGTGCAGCGTATCGCGCAGGGCATGGAGGTGATCCTCCATTGTGTAGGCAATGTTCGGTTTGGGTGAATGGCCGAAACCGAGCGTATCGAGCAGCACAAGCTTGTAGGTCTGACCGAGCGAGTGAAACTGCTCATCCCACACTTGGTGCGAACCAACAAAGCCGGGAATGAACAGAATGGCCTGCGCATGCGATTCGCCCAAAATTTTCGCGTACAACTTCATAGGGATGACGCCAGTGATGTCGGTTACGAGTCTTTGAGGGTCAGTCGGGCAATGAAATACCAGGAGCCGGAGGCGTCGAGTTGCAGGTTGCCAACGCGCGCCCGCGCAACGGCGACATTGGCCGGATACCACAAATAAATCTGCGGCAATTCGTCGGCCACCGACTTTTGAATTTTGCCGTAGAGGTCAACCTTGACGGCGCGTTCGGGCGCGCGTTCGGCTTCGACAATCTCTTTGTCCACTTGTGGGTTGCAATAACGCATGCGGTTTTGCCCGCCGCGATCCGTCAACAAGCGTGCGATCTGCAAATAGATGGCCTTCTTCTCGCTGGCGTTCGCCGAAGCGCTCATCCCTGCGGCTTGCTCGGCCAGTCTGCTGACCTCTTCGTTAGCGCAGTACTCGCGCGCGTCAAGAATCGCGCGCAGCCTATCGAACAGAGGCGCCATCTGCGCCGCCTCATTCGCAGCACGCAGCTTGGCAACCGTTTCGTTGAACTCGGCATTTTGAAAGCGACTGTGATAGACGAATTGAAAGACATCGGTGCCTTGATTGAACCCGAGGGCGCGCAGGTAATAGAGATCGAACTGCGCTTTGTTGACCTTGTCGAGCAAGGTGGCTAGCTCCAATGATTGGAGATTGAGTTGAATACCGACTTCGCGCAGTTGATTCTGCATGATCGCGCCGATGTTACGCGAAATCGGTGTCGTCGTGGTGAAGAGGTTAAGTTCAAGGCGCGGCTGTCCGCCCTCGCCGTCGGGGTCGGGCAGACCCGCTTCATCAAGCAACTGTTTGGCGCGCGCTACATCGTGATGGTAGGTCGTCACCTCCGGCGCGTAGGCCCAGTGTTCGGGCGGCATGATGGCTTCGGCGCGGCGCGCCTGATTGCGCAGCAGACTTTGAATAATCACATCCCGGTTGAGCGCATAGGCAATAGCCTGCCGCAATTTTTGATTGGCCAGCCGCGAAGACGAAGAGAGGTTCAAGCCAACATAATCCACATTGGCGCCGTTTTCGATGACGACTTGCAAATCGCGCCGTCCGCTCATAGCGCGCACGGTTTCGGGATCGAACTGCGCGTTGTAGGCCAAATCTACAGAGCCGCTCATCAACTCCGCTTGTCGGGTTGTCGAATCGGCAACGACTTTGACGTGTAGGCGCGCAATCGTCGGTGCGCCTCCCCAATAATTCGGATTGGCAATCAGGCGCACGCTCTCGCCTTCTTTGTAAGCGACCAGTTGAAACGGGCCGCTGCCAATCGGCGCATTGATAATCTCCGTGCCCGCGCCTTTGGGGATGATGCCGATGGCCGGAAGATTGCCAATGAAGGTGTAAAAGGGTTGGCTGGCGTGAAAGATAACGGTCAGAGGGTCGGGCGTTTCAATCTTCGTCAGTTTATCAATGGTGCCGCGAATGGGCGATTTGAGGTCAGGCGAGAGCAACGTATCGAAGGTGTACTTCACATCGGCGGAGGTGAGTAGCTTGCCATCATGAAAGGTGACGCCGGGGCGCAAGTGAAAGGTGAAGGTCTTTTGATCGGCTGACTCGGTGAAGCGTTCGGCCAGCGACCCAACGAATTCGAAGCGCTCGTTTTTAACAACCAAGGTGTCATAGATCAACTGCATCAATCGCGCCGAGTAAGGATTGACGGTCGAGAAGCGCGGGTCGAAGCCGCGCGGCGTCGCTTCGATGACGATGACCAGCGTGCCCGATTCGGCGCCCCGTCGGCAACCGATGAGAGAGAGCACAAGCAGGGCGAGGAGTAAAATGGTACGGGTATTCTTTCGCAAGCTGATTGAAGTTCTCCCAATTATGGCATTGCAAATATCGCTTGAGTTTATAGCGAAACTTTCTCGGCTTGCCAATCACCCCGCAACTCTTTGTGCGTCCCGACTGGGCGATGTGGTGACGCCTCTATGGAGTTGGCCGCAAAGCAGGTAGCTCTGTCGGAGCGACCTGCCTATCGCCATCAATCGGCTATCCGGCGCAAGCTCCGTTGGAGCGAGCAATTGGGGTAACCGCCCGTTCGTCAAGGAGGAGGCTCGAAGAGAAGAGGAACGGAATCGTTACCGCAGGGCAGCAGGGCGCTTGATTTTGTTTTGCGCTGCTGCCCGCAGGCTAATTGCTACCGAGCAGGGAGGCGCGCAGGTGCGGTTCGCGTTCCATATTGACGAGCGCGACGACCAGATCGCCTGCCGCCAAGCGCGTGTCGCCACGCGGCACGACAGTTGTTTTGCCGCGCAGTACGGCAATCAAGTTGCTGTCCGGCGGCAAGGCGATGTCTTTGACCAGTTGCCCGGATGCGGGCGAGGACTCGTCGAGCGAATACTCCAAGATTCGATATTCGCCGCCTTGCAGGCTAAGCAAGGTCTTGATGCGAAAGGTGGGCAATTCGCGCTCGATGACTTGTTGAATGATCGAGGTCGAGCTAACGGTTGAATTGACGCCGAGCATCGCCATTACCTCTTCGTTGTTCGGATTCGAAGCGCGGGCGATGGTTTGCGGAACGCCAAAGACTTTTTTCGCCACCTGACAGGCAATCAAATTGTCTTGATCGCTGCCGGTCGCGGCGACAAAGACGCGCGCGCGCGTAGCGTCGGCGGCTTCCAGCACATCGTGCGTCGAGCTGTCGCCGATAAAGATCGGGCAATCAAGTTTGTTTGATAAAATGGCAGCGCGGGAGCTATCGCATTCGATGACGGCGACTTCGTGGCCATTTTCGTACAATTCGCGCGCCAGATTGACCCCGACTTTGCCTCCCCCTGCAATCAGGATATAGCGCGAATCTTCGACCGGCGCTTTATCGCGGTGTTGGCTCGGTACTTTTTGCGGCTCGGCGGGCAACCGTTCGCCAGTCGGCTGTCCGGCGGCGGCATCAACTTGTTCAATAATCAATTTCACGGCCAGCAGAGTCGGCGAGATAATCGCCAGTTTCGGGTCTTCTTGAGTCGCTTCGGAGTGGCTGGGTTCATAGACGCGAGCGATGGCTCGCGGGACGTGGAAGTAGTGGCGCGCAACTTGCGCGGCCATCAGATTGACGTTGTCATCACGCGTAACCGCTAACAAAATATCGGCCTCTTCCATTCCGGCTTCGCGTTGTACGTCCACGTCAATGCCATTGCCTTGAATCAACGACACGCCCTCCAGATGCGCCGCTTGCCCTAAACGCGTCGGTTCTTTATCAATGAGCGAAATCTCGTGTCCCTTTTCTTGTAAGTCGGCGATGACGCGCGACCCAACCCTTCCGTATCCGAGTACAACGATTTTCATTCCTTCCCTGTCAGAGGTCAGTGGTCAATGGTCAGCAGTCCGTTGAGCACAAAGCACCGGACTGCTAACGACAGACGACCGACAGCAGACAACTCCTTTCTTCAATCTTTGATGATAAACGATTCGCTATCCGGTCTGACAGGCCGCGCAAAATGTAGCGGCCTGCGCAGCCCGCCCGGCCCCGAAGCCGGACGCGACATCTGCAACCATTCCCGGTAAATTTCATGCGAACGGTTGGTATCCACAAAGACATCGCCGTAACGATCTTGCGTTTGCGCGCGCTCGACGCGCACGCGCTGATGCCAACAATGCATGCCGCTTACCGGATCGGGATGCACCGGAAAGGTGAGGTTCTGATGCACGCCGCTCTCCTGCCAGAAGATGCGTTCCGAATCCGGGTCATCACTTGTGAAAGGTCGCACGCCTTCGATTTGCCGCAGCAACCAAGTTCCATCGCCGCGTTCTTCGAGGTCAACCAGCGCCGACGCCCAACGGTCTGTGCCCTGTTCGCGGTTGAGTCGCCAACGCCCCAAATGATGCGAACAAGCGACGACGCCGGGGCGAATGCCTTCCGTCACCCAGACGCGAATCACAAAGTAACCGATGTCCGTATTGACGCGCGCCAGATCGCCGACCCCGAATTCGAATTTATCGGCATCGCGCGGATGCATCCACAGCGGATTGGTATGAGAGATTTCATAGAGCCACTTCGCATTGCCGGAACGCGTGTGAATCAAGGTGGGCAAGCGAAAAGTTGGCACCAGAATATACTCGCCTTTGTGCGGGCTGAGGTCGCGCCAGTAAATATGGCTGCGGATGTAACCGGGCAAGGCCTGCTCAGCCCATTGCCAGTCGCGCATGGTCGGCGAGTAAAACTCCAACTTGCGCGAAGGCGTTGTGAGTCCGCGTTTGGCTTCGCCGTCGATCATCACGCCGATGACCCGTTCGCCCTGCGCGCTCGTTTGTACGATGCGGCCTGTGCTCTCTTCGACGCGTGCCTCGCTCATCTCTTCTGCGGTTACGCCGCTCTCCTGTTGCGAGTAGGCAGCGCTTTTGACTTGATATGCTCCGTGTCGCCGCATGTACTCAATCGGTGATAAGCCCTCGATGGCTGCGCGTTCGGGCAAGCCTGGAACGCTGTTTTCAAAAATCCATTGATAATATTCGTTGATGGTGATCTTTTCGCCGGGGCGATAAGGCGATTCGAAATGGCGGCGCACACCGAGTTCGCCGGTCGGGTCAATGCGCCAAGAGAGTTCGATCCAGAATTCGTCCTCTTCCCATACTTCGCCGGGATTGGTTTCATAGGTGAAGTTGACGTGTTCGCCCGCCCGCTCCTTCAAGACGCGCGTAACCGGCTGCCGAAATGATATCCATTGCGAAGCGTGCGTCTCTTGACTCATCAAATCGTGGCGTTCGGAGCCGACTCCCATCGGCAACACATAATCGGCAAACCAAGCAGTCTCGCTCCATACCGGAGTGAGCGCCGCATGCAAGGCGATTTTCGACTCATCGCGCAGCACTTCGAGCCAGGTGAGGCCATCGGGATTCGTCCACACAGGATTGTAGACCCGTGTGAAATAGGCGCTTACATGCCCGCGCCCTTCTTTCAAAAAGTGCGGCAAGAGAAAACTCAGTTCGTGATGCGCCAACGGATATTCACGCGGCCAGAGAAGCTCATTCCAAACCTTTTGCGGCGAGGGTTTGGAAAAGGGCGCGGCGACGAATTTATTCCAACTGTTCGGCAGCACGCCGCCTTCGGTGCCGACGCTGCCGGTCAACACATTCAAAAACATCAAGGCACGCGCCACCTGCCAGCCGCCGAGGTTGCCCGAGGCGGCGCTGCGCCAGATGTGCGAAGCAAAGGCCGAACCGGCGGCGGCGACTTCGCGCGCCACAGCGACGATCTTCGCCGCTTCCACGCCGCATTCGTTTTCGGCAAATTCCGGCGTAAATTCCGCATAAATCGCTCGCAACTCGTCCACGAAGGCTTCAAAGGTTGCGGGCTGATTCGGGCGCTCGGCGCGCATGAACTCTTCCCAGTTGACCCAACGGCGCATAAATTCGCGGTCGAATCTCTCTTCGCGCAAAATCACCGCCGCCATCGTCAACAGCAAAGCAGCCTCCGTACCCGGCCACGGCGACAACCAGTAATTGGCCATCGAAGCGGTATTCGATAATCGGGGATCAATGACGGCAATCTTCGCGCCTTGCGACTTGCCCTCGATGATGCGCTGCGCGTGCGGGTTGAAGTAATGGCCGGTTTCCAGATGCGAACTGAGCAAGAGAATAAATTTGGCGTTGGCGTAATCAGGCGACGGGCGATCTGCGCCTTGCCACAAGGCATACCCGACGCGCGCCGAAGAGGAGCAGATATTGGTATGCGAGTTATGCCCGTCAACGCCCCATGCTTGCAGCACCCGATCAATGTAACCGTCGTGACCGGGGCGACCGACGTGATAGATGACTTCATCGCGGCGGTTGTCAATCAAGGCTTGCCGAATCTGTGTGGCGAAGGTGTCCAATACTTCATCCCAAGTCGTGCGTTCCCAGCCGCCTTCGCCGCGACGGCCTGTGCGTTTGAGCGGGTAGAGGATGCGTTCGGGGTCATAAATTTGGTTGACAGTGGCCGGGCCTTTGGCGCAGTTGCGCCCGCGCGAGCCGGGGTGTAGAGGATTGCCTTCGAGCTTTTGAATGCGTCCGCTCTCTTTATCAACATAGGCGAGCAGGCCGCAAGCCGACTCGCAATTGAAACAGACGGTCGGAACCAGCGAGTAGTGGCGCTCGACTCTCTTCGGCCAAGCGCGGGCATCGTACTCCGTCCAGTCATCCCATTTCTCATAAGGCGGATGGGAACTGAGCCTCGTGCTGTTGAGAGAGACGAAGCCGGTGCGATGATCGCTCGGTTGCGGAGCATCATTTTGTTGGTCGGAGTTGTCTGTCATAAGAACCTTTACAGTGTCTCATCATAAATGCGCGTTCGGGTCTTCAACTGTCAGCCCTGCGGCAGTGGAAAAGATCAAGATCAAAATCGGTATCGGCAACTTCACTCAATAATTGGTTGCTCCACTCAGTCGCCGCCCCTGCGCAGCATCGTAGTCCCGCAAGAAATGAGATTCGGCCAGATGCATCGCTTTGATTATGAAGGCGGCGATGATAGTTACGGCGCGATGCAAAATTGGTAATTCAAGTCGCCTAGCGAATCAAGCACAGCTTTCCTGGGTCGTGGTTTGTCAGCCGATTAGGCATTCACGTCAGCAATTACCCTTTCTGGATTGGCACTCATCATCTGTGCTTCCCGGTTCAACTGAGCGGCACAGCTTGCCCCGCTTGTACCCAAATATGTTCCCAGATCAGCAAGCCCGCAAGCGCCAATACCGCGCCGAGCGTTGTCAACACCTCATTCTCTGCGCCGAACAACAACAGGATGACCGGCAAAAGAGTTCCCACCAGCACGGCTCCGACCCAAAACCAACGGCTGAAGATGCCTTTGGCAATCAGTCGGGCGGCGCGCGTCTTATCGGCATTCTCTTCGGGCATAAACACTTCGCCGAACATCAGCACCGCGTGCGCCGTCAAAGCGCCGATCAATTCGTACTGTAAAAAGCGAAAGGTCGTGCTGCCGATTCCGGCGTTGAGCAATAAGGCCGACAGCGAACCGAAGATCAGTAAGGCAGCCGCTCCGGCAATGATCGCCTGCGCTAATAAATGCCATGGCGTCAAGAGACTGTTCCAAAATACCCGACCGCGCGCTTGCTTGAATAGAAAGGCCGAATAGATGGCCGCGAGAATCGCAAACCCTGCACCCGCCCACATAATCGCATCTGCAAAGGCTTGCCACCTCATAAAGGGAATCAACAACCACGCCATCAACAACGCACCGTAGACCCCTAAGATATACCCGCCGAGCACCAACCACGACCGCCACTGCGGGCGCAGCAGAATGAACAGGAAGCGCTCCGGGCGTTTCAAATCCATCACCAGCAACGCCAACGTCGTTCCTAAAAACACCAATGCCACCAGCGGCGCAACCGAGTCGAAGAGAAAACTGTTCGGTACGAATCCGAAGCCCATCGCAATCGCCGCCAGTAAAAAGGCTCCCGCTGAAATGGATTTCGTCCATAGATAGGTCGAAACTTTCCACCCCCACGGTCGCTCGTGCGTGACATCATAGGTCGTGCGCGCTTTCGCTTCCGCAGTCGCCATCGCTTGCACATCTTGAAAAATCGCGTCGTGCTGTTGTTCCGCCCACAGATAACCGGCGGCGTGCGTCTGCTCGGAAGGGATGAGCGATGAAGGGTTGGCGTCAAGGTAATAGAGTTTCGGGCGCGTTTGCATTTCGGGTTTTCGCACCCGCGTCTCTTCCGTAGCCACAAGGCGCGAGATTTTCGAAGTGGCATCTTCGAGGTCGCCTGATACGATGGCCTGCACCGGGCAGACGATGACGCAGGCGGGTTCGAGTTGCAACTCGACGCGGTGCGCGCAGAAGTTGCACTTCTCTGCCGTGTGCGTGTTCGGATTGATATAGAGCGCGTCGTAGGGACAGGCCTGCATACAGGACTTGCAGCCGATGCAGCGGTCGCCGTTGAAATCGACGATACCGTCTGCCCGTTTATAGAGTGCGGTGGTCGGGCAAATGGTCACGCAGGGCGCATCGTCGCAATGGTTGCACCGCAATACGGAAAAATGTCTGCGCGTATCGGGGTACTCGCCCTTTTCGATGTACTTCACCCACGTACGGAAGGACCCGAGCGGCACATTGTGTTCGGCTTTGCAGGCGACCGTACAAGCGTGGCAGCCGATGCATTTGCGGTGGTCAATCAGAAATCCGTATTTCATAAGCTCAGCGCGGCAGGGATGGCTCAAGCGCGGCGGGTCTCCTTAAAACGGGCGTTTGCCCGGCTGATGGTTGAGCGCCGATAGTACGCGATCCGCCAGATCATGTCCGGCCTGTTGTAAGAGATACTGAATTGGCACGCGGGAGGAAGTCGGCAACGGCAGCCCAACGCCTCCAGCATCGGCTCCCGGTTGATAGGGGCGCAGATGCACAGACCCCCACGTCTTTTGCTTGCCGGTCACCGGCTCATATAAATAAAAATTGATCCGCGTGTCATTGCGATTGGCCGAGCTTTCGTACCGGATGGCTTGATGATCGAGAACCAGTTCGATCCACAGCGCATAAATCTCTTTCGAATTTTTCGCATAATCAATGGCTTCTTGGCGACTAGCATCGGCGCGCGATTCGCTCGCCGTTACGTCGCCTGCTTCATTCAATCGCTTGATGCAACTATCAACCACAACGTTTTGATAGTAGCCGGAATCTGCACCTAGCCAATAGGACATGAGGCGAATCGGTATCTTGGCAACTTCCGGTTTCGCAGTCGGCGGCAGAGTGACCGGCTCGGCATTGGCAGGCGGCTGCACCGGCGCAGGCGCATCGTCTTTTTTTGGCGGTTTGCGCCCCGATTGTGCGGGCATCGCTGTTGCCAGCGATAACACCATAAAGACGCCAACGAGTAGTCGGCTCAGCTTGACACTGACAACCATGTGATTCGCCATCGTCTGCTTCTTCATGTCGAACCTCCTGAC
>CAYXVU010000052.1:0-30889 GCA_964468725.1 uncultured Clostridia bacterium | reverse complement strand
ACTCCAACGTGTCAGTCAAACCCACACAACTCGGCTTGGACATCAGCGAAGACCTTTGCCACAACAACATCCGCCGCATCGTCGAAGAGGCGCGCCGCTACGGCAACTTCGTGCGGATGGATATGGAAGGTTCGGACAAGACGGATGCGACCTTGCGCATCTGCGTCAACGAAGAAGTGTTGCTCGGCGTTGGCAACATCGTAAAGAATAAAGTTGTGCCCGCCGATGTAGCGAAATGACGGATCGAACTTTAATTGCACTGCCGGGTTCTCCGTAGACGTTAAGGTTTGGCCTTTGACCGTGCGCTTGACTTCAAGCGTACCGGGCGTAGTCGGTAAAACGCTTGCGGAATTTGGTGTGGCTGTGCCAAGCGCAATCATCAATAACGCGAAACCAGTCGCAACGAAAGCTGAAATCGCTTTCTGCATGAGTTCATCCTCCTATGTTTTGAAGATTCACAGAGGATACGAGCCGGTGCGCTCGTTGAGTTCAATGGAGCGCAGAAAATTTACAAAGAATAAACATCTTCGACAGCGTCCAACTCCGGTATGATAAGGAGCGTAAATACGCGGGCTCTGAGTTCGAGAAAACCTTGAGCGAGAGTCAGTAGATCAGGGTGATTTCCTATGCCACGAATCTTGTTATTGCTACCGACGACAACCTATCGAACCAAAGCCTTTCTTGATGCCGCGCTCAAACTGGGTGTTGACGTGACCGTTGCTGCCGAAAAGCCGAGTACGCTCGAATCTCAGAATCCTTCGACCATGCTGACGCTCGATTTCATTGACCCGGAGAAAGCGGCGCAACGGGCAGCGCAGTTTGCCACGAAGTTTCCGATTCATGCCGTCATTCCGGTTGATGAAGATACCGCTGTGGTAGCGGCTTTTCTTTCGCGCGCTCTCGGACTCAACCACAATGCTGTCGCGGCGACGCAAATTGCCAAACACAAACGCCTGATGCGCGAGACTCTGCACCGCAACAACGTGCGCGTGCCGCAATTTTGGTACTTCACGCTCGATGATGATCTCAGCCAGCAAGCCCGACGCGCTGCATATCCGGTGGTCATCAAGCCGGTCTTTCTCTCAACCAGTCGCGGCGTAATGCGCGCCAATGATGAGACCGAATTCCTTCAAGCTGTGCATCGCTTGGAAACCATCATCACCCGAAAAGATGTCGCGCGGCGCGGCGGCGCGGCAGCGCGTGAAGTCTTAGTCGAACAATTCGTGCCCGGCATTGAAGTCGCCCTTGAAGGCATTCTTACCGAGGGGCGGCTGAAACCTCTTGCCCTATTCGATAAGCCCGACCCGCTAGACGGGCCATTTTTTGAAGAGACGATCTACATTACGCCTTCGCGGCTGCCCGCCGCCGTGCAAGCCGACATCATCGCAACTACGCAGGCTGCCACGACCGCGATGGGGCTATCGCGCGGCGCTGTGCATGCGGAATTGCGCGTTAATGATGCAGGCGCGTGGGTCATCGAAGTTGCCGCGCGAGCTATTGGCGGACTCTGTGCCTCTACCCTGCGGTTCGGTGAAGAGAAAATATCTCTTGAAGAGTTGATCTTGCGCCACGCGCTTAACGAAGAGGTTGGTCATTGGATGCGCGAGCCGCAAGCCGCAGGCGTGATGATGATCCCCATTCCGCGCGCAGGCATACTGACAGAGGTTCGCGGGCTAGAAGAAGCAAAGCAGGTCGCTCACATCGAAGACCTCATCATCAGCGCGCACCTCACACAAGAGCTTCTGCCGCCGCCGGAAGGGGCAAGCTATCTCGGATTCATCTTCAGCCGCGCCGCTACTACACAGGCTGTCGAAGAGGCTCTGCGCACCGCTCATCACCGTCTGACCTTTATCATCAAGCCGCCTTCTTGATTCCGGTCAGATGAAAGGGTGATAGGATGAAGAGGTGAAAGGATACGGCAGATACAAAAGGTTTATGCAGAAAGACGATTCACCATCCATCTTGCTGATCTCATGCTACGAGCTTGGTCATCAACCGGCAGGCATTGCCTTGCCGATGGGCTTTCTGGCGCGCGCGGGAATTGCTGCGGCAGCACTCGACGTATCGGTCGAAGGCTTCGATGCGGAGAGAGTCAAGCGCGCCGGTTTCGTCGGCATCTCCGTGCCGATGCATACGGCATTGCGATTGGGCGTGCGCGTCGCCGAAACGATTCGTCGCCTCAACCCCGATTGCCATATCTGTTTTTATGGACTCTATGCCGCACTCAATGCGGAGTATCTGCTCGATACGGTGGCCGACTCGATTATCGGCGGCGAGTACGAAGCGGCCATGCTTGCCCTCATTCAATCGCTTGGTGCGAATTGCGATGCGCCGATTGTCGGAGTGACCCGCAAAGGGCGAACGGCGCTGCCGGTGCTTGAACGTCTGGCGTTTCCGGTTCCGCAACGCACGGCGCTGCCCTCGCTTGAAGGCTATGCGCGCCTCGAACATCGCGGCGCGCAACGGCTGGTCGGGTATGTTGAAGCCAGTCGCGGGTGTCTGCACCATTGCACACACTGCCCGATTCCTTCGGTCTATGAGGGTCGCTTTTTTATCCTGCCGCGTGAAGTCGTGTTGCAGGACATTGGCCAACTGGTTGCTGCTGGGGCGCGGCATATCACTTTTGGCGACCCGGATTTTTTAAATGCGCCGACGCACGCGCTGCGCCTCGTGCGCGCGCTCAACGAAGCATTTCCTGACCTCACCTTCGATTTCACGGCCAAGGTTGAACATATTCTCAAGCACCGCGAGTTGTTTGCGGAGTTTGCGCGCTGTGGTTGTCTGTTTGTGGTATCGGCGGTCGAATCGCTCAGCGACAAGGTGCTGGCGCATCTGGAAAAAGGCCATACGCGCGCCGACATCAGCGAAGCGTTGCGAGTAATGCAGGATGCGGGCATTGCGCTTCGGCCATCTTTTGTTGCTTTTACCCCATGGACGAGGATGGATGACTATCTGGAAATGTTGGAATTTGTCGAAGTCAATCGCTTGATGGATCACATTGATGCCGTGCAGTATGCGATTCGCTTGCTGGTGCCGCCGGGTTCGTTGTTGCTCAAACGCGAGGGGACAACGTTGTGGCTTGGCGATTTGAATCAACAGGCATTTACTTATGAATGGAAGCACAGCGATAGTCGCATGGACGATTTGCATAGGCAGGTTGCGCGAGTCGTTGAAGAAGCGGCACAACGTAATGAAGAGGCGGCCACCACGTTTTATCGCGTGCGCGAACTGGCCTACGGCGTGCGCGGCGATACGCCGCCGAAGAAGATTGGTGCGCTATCACCTCTGCGATTGCGCCCGCCGCGCCTAACAGAAGCGTGGTTTTGCTGAGCGGAGCCGACAAGAGACCAGTTTGGTCTCTTTGAAAAGACATCGCTGATTTAACCGGGAGCTTCACCGCAGGGGCGCAAAGTCGCAAAGAGGCGAAAGGGTTCAACCCGACCTTTGCTGCCGATGCGTCGCTGCCGCGTGACGATTTGGCATTGAGGGGTTCGAAAAATCTCTCTTGCTTGGAGCCTCTGAATAAACCGGCTATAATCGAGGCGTCATTCGCAATGAAAAGGAGAGTGTTACATGAGCGCATCACCCAATGATATTCGCATTCGTGCCGATGTCGACCCGCAGAACATCAATCTCTGCAAATTTATAGTTGATCGCCCGGTGCATGCGGGCAGTGCCGAATTCACTGACGCGCAGAGCGCCAAAGGCACGGTCGCGGAGAACATCTTGCGCATTCCCGGCATCGCCAAAGTCGAAGTCAACGATCAAATCGTCTCGGTGACGCAAGCGGGCGGACAGGATTGGCGACAGATCGGTAAACGCATCGGCTCGGCGATTCGCAGCTTTATCAATCCGCCGCCGCCGATTCCTGAAGGCGAGTTGCTCTCGCCCGCCGACTTGCGCAACAGAGTGCAACAGATTCTCGACGAGCAGATCAATCCCGGCGTCGCCTCGCACGGCGGATACGTCGAACTTCTTGACGTGCAAGAAAGCAATATCTACCTACGCATGGGGGGCGGCTGTCAGGGGTGCGGCGCAGCGGATGTGACCTTGAAGATGGGCATCGAACGCTTAATCCGCGAGCACGTGCCGCAGGTGCGCGAAGTTTTTGACACAACCGATCACGCCTCCGGTCAAAACCCTTTCTATGCTCCGTCGAAATAAGAACTCTTTTTCAACCCTTTCCCTCATCTGCTGCGCCTGTGCAAACAGTGCATTGGATGAGGGAACACCGGAAGTCATTCAACCTTGGGGATGCCAGAACAGAGCTTCAAATGACAGTTGGTGTCACAGGAGGCAACCATGCTCAAACGTGGAGTTCTGATTACTCTGCTGTCGGCTTTGTGGATCGCCGTAACGCCTGCCAACACGCTCACTCACAAAATAGATGTCAATCATTCGAATGTCGGGTTTGCCGTCCCTATACTGGGAGGTCTCTCGAAAGTGCGCGGCAAGTTTACCGAGTTTACCGTAAGCATCACCCACGACGAAAAAGAGATCACGAAATCATCGGTCACCGCAACCATCAAAACCGCTAGCATCAGCACAGGCATTACAGGGCGTGATGCTCATCTGCGAACAGCAGATTTCTTCGACGCGGAAAAGTATCCGGAGATTACCTTTCACAGTACACGCATCGAAAAGCGTGGCAAGCAACTGCTCGCACATGGCACCTTCACCATGCATGGAGTGAGCAAGGAGGTCGCCTTACCTTTTACGATTACGGGTCGGCACCTCGGAGAAGATCAAAAAGGTAAATTCGTCAATGTCGGTTACGCCGTGCGTTGGAAACTGAACCGCCGCGATTTCGGCATCAACTATACGCATCAGGTTGATGCGACTTTTATCGGTGACGACATTGATATCGAAATTGATCTCATTACCAGAGCCACCGCGTTGCCGTAGCTCGGCGCGGCCTGGTGAAAACCGATTACCTCCCAACCCCTGAGCAGTGCTATGAGACGCACGCATGGCAACCACTACAGATCAAGTCGCCCCAACCCCGGTCACTAAAAAAGAGATTTTCGGATGGTGCATGTACGATGTTGCCGATTCGGCCTTTACGACGGTCATCGTCACCACCGCCTACGCGCTCTATTACGGCACAATTGTTGTCGGCGATTCCGGCAGAGCCGATTTTCTATGGGGGCTAGGGGCTTCGATTTCCGAAGCGGTGGTGGCTATCCTCGCGCCCATACTGGGTGCGATTGCCGACTATTCGGGCAGCCGCAAAAAATTTCTCGCCGTCTGTGCTGTGACCATTGTGATCTTTACGGCGGCGCTCTATTTCGTCGGGCCGGGCGCAGCCACGTTGGGACTCAGTCTTTACATCATCGCCAATATCGGATTTGCCGGAGGCGGCGTCTTCATTGATAGCTTCTTGCCGGGCATTTCTAATGAATCGAACGCTGGTCGTATCTCGGGGTACAAATGGACGCTCGGTTATTTGAGCGGGTTGGTAGCAACGGCTTTATGTTTGCCGCTGGCTTACAACATCGTGGAAAACCCTTCTTCCGAACAGCTATCCCTCGCCCGCTTGATTCCCGTCGTCATCGCCGCTTATTACGCAGTAGCCGTCATCCCCACCTTTCTCTTCCTACGCGAGCGCAGCACGCCGCAATCTCTGCCCGCAGGCGAAAACTATTTGACCGTCGGCTTTCGGCAACTGAAACGCACGCTCAAACACATTCGCCGCTACAGCGAGCTATTCAAACTCTTGATCGCCTTTTTGGTTTATAACGATGGGGTGGTCACGGTGATCTATTTCGCTGCACGCTATGCCAAAGAGACTATCGGTTTCGAATCGGCAGACATTCTCAAACTCTTCATTATCATGAATGTGATCGCTGCCGCCGGAGCCTTCTCGTTCGGGTGGATTGCCGACCGCATCGGTCAGAAGAAGACCATCTTCATTTCGCTCTTTGTCTGGCTGGCCGCCGTCGTGTTGGCCTACTTCTCCGCGTCGAAAGAGAGTTTTTACGTCGTCGCCACGCTTGCGGGGATCGGCATGGGATCAACGCAATCGGTCACGCGCAGTCTGGTTGCGTTGTTTACGCCGAAAGAAAACGCGGCAGAATTTTTCGGCTTCTTAGGGATTGCAGGCAAAGCGCTCGCCTTTTTGGGGCCGCTGATTTTCGGTACAGTCTCCGATTCTACGGGCAGTCAACGCCCTGCGATACTAGCCATCGGGGCCTTCTTCGTCGTCGGCATGATCTTGTTAGGATTCGTCAATGAAGCGCGCGGCAAAGAGGCCAGCAAGATTCCCATCACCGATTGATGCCAACCACGCGCAGGTTTTTTCCTGCCTTGAGAGCGACGCGACCAAAAGATTGCGCTCCCTCGTCAGGTGGGCGAGGCTTGTTTGAGCGAACGATCTCAGCGCCTGCGGCAGAAAGGGAAGGGCAGGCAGCAAGGAGAGTGAGCAATCCATCGCGCCATCTGCACACATTGCTGCTGCTAGTTGGCTAATCTTCTTCCCTGCCGCTGAGGATTTCTTTGAAGCGCGGATGGTTGCGCAGGCTCTCCAAGTCGGGATCTGATACCGCGCGCACGGCATTGAAGGCTCTGATTTGCGAGGTGGACTCTTCCAGACACTTCAAGGCTTTGTCCGTATCGCCGCGCATCGCATAGGCACAGGCCATGTAATAGGCGGTGAAGGGTTCTTGTGCGCCGGTTGCAATGCGTTCGTCGTATTTTTTAATGGCGCGTTTGAAATGGCGTTCGGCTTCCTCGCGGTCGCCCCTTCGCAGGTAGGCTGAGCCGATCTTCTGCTCCAACTCGATCATGGTGCGCTCGCGTAGAGCGTGATCGCTTGACATGAGAAAATCGAGTTCTTTCTCGTACTCTTGTATCGCTTCTTCGTACCGACCCTGCCGGTAAAAGGCATAGCCGAGTCGCGTGTGCGCGCCGACGACTTGCAACCCTTCTTTGCCCGACACAAAGCGTTCTTGCAAATCAATGGCTTGCCGCGCTAACGCTTCAGCGCGTTTGTAATTGCCGCGCAAGGTGTAGAGAAACGACAACTGCAAATAGGAGTAGCCGCCTTGCGGATTGAGCGCGATGGCGTGTTCGAATTCAACGATGGCTTCGTCAATCTGCCCTTTGCCGATCCAATAGGCGCGCGCCATTGACGCGTGCGCATTGGCGTTGTTGGGCTCTAACCGAATCGCTTCGCGGATGGACTCGATGGCTTCGTCAAAGCGACCGAGACTGGTATAGGCGCTGCCGAGCCACTGATGTGCATGCGAGAGTCGCGGATTCAACTCGATGGCTTTCTGTTCGATTTCGAGCGCCTTCTGCGAAAGTTCGGGAATGCCGAGGAAGCTGCCTTTTAAGTCGTAAGTGACGCCGAGAGCCGACCACGCGCGCGCATAATTCTTGTCGTGTTCGATGGCTTTTTCAAAGTGATGAATGGCGCGGTCGAGGGTTTCGCGGCTGCCGGTTCTGAGGCTCATCATGCCGCGCGAGAAATGTTCATAGGCTTCGACCGAATCGGTTTCGTCGCGTTCGATCTCGTCAATCTCGGCGGTCGCCAGTTGCAGGTTCAATCCTTGACTGAGTTCGTAAACAATCTTGTCTTGCAGGTCGAAAATCTCTGAAATTTTGCCATCAATCTTGAACGTCTTGATGAGGTCTCCGGTTTCGACTTCAACAAAGCGCGAGGTGATGCGAATCAGATCGGCGATGCGTTGATAGCCGCCGCTGATGATCCACGAGGCGCCGAGTTTGCGACCCAAGTCAATGACGAACGAGTCTTCCGAATCGGGCAACGGCCCCGACCCCAGATTGCGCAGCGCTTCAAACATGCGTTCGCGCCCGATGACCGAAAGGCCGCTGATGTTCTTCAAATCGGAGGTCAGCGTTTCGGCAATTCCCGAACCGATCCAATCATCCGTCGGCTCTTTGGTGATGTTGGTGAAGTTCATAATCGCTACGGCGTTTTCTATTTTCGGAGCCGGAACGATGAAGCCCGTCGCCGCGCCGGTCGGCGACAGGGCGACGGTCGGTTGATTCATGATGCGCGGCTCGATGGCGCCGGTTCGGCTGCCGCTTTCCAGGTCGCGGCGCAGATTGTGCAAGTCAATGTAGAACTCGCGCGCCGTTTGATAACGAAAGCCCGGATTCTTCTCCATGGCTTTGCGGACGATGCGCTCGAATTCCGGCGGCACGTCGTAATTAAAACGCGCAATGGCCGCCGGTTCATTATGCACGATGCGATCAATGATCTCCGTCGCGCTCTCGCCTTCAAAGGGCAACCGCGTCGTCAGCATTTGATAAATTACCACCCCGAGCGAAAACAGATCCGAACGTGCGTCTACCGATTGACCGAGCGCCTGCTCCGGCGACATATACGACACCGTGCCCATCACCGCCCCGACGATGGTCTTCTGTCCGAGCATAAAGGTCGGATTGCTGTCGGAATCAATCGGCATCGTCGGCGTGTTACGCAGAGGCGTCGTAACTTTCGCTAACCCGAAGTCGAGAATTTTGAGCAAGCCGCGATCACTGATAATCAAGTTATCGCTTTTGATGTCACGGTGAATGATGCCTAAGCGATGCGCTTCATCCAGGGCATCGGCCACCTGCATGCTGAGGTCAAGGGCTTCTTTGGTAATCAGCGGGCCTCGTTGAATCCGCTGCGTCAGCAATTCGCCGAGCACATACTCCATAACGATGAAGATGGCATCTTCGTGCTCGCCGATGTCATAGATGGCGACGACGTGGGGCGAGCGCAAAGCAGAAGCGGCGCGCGCTTCTTTCAGAAAGCGGTCGCGGCGTTCGAGATCGTATTGATAGGAAGAGGGTAGGAATTTGAGCGCGACTTCGCGCCCTAGTTTGGTATCTTGTGCGCGATAGACCTCACCCATACCGCCCGCGCCGAGCTGTTCCTGAATCAGGTAATGGAGGACCTGTCTTCCGGTCATAGGGGGATTCTAACCGCGCAATGGCTAGCTCACAACCGAACTGAAAAATAAAGCCGACCGCGCCCCTGTTCGACAGGCTCAGAGCAGAGTTACTGAGCGGAGAACCGCCCTATCTCTTCATCGGTTTTGCCATTGTCGGAGAGGAGGCTTGCATCTGCGCCGCCACACGTTCGGCTTGTGCCATCACCCGCAACAGATTTTCGCCGAGCACCTTCTTGATGTCGGAATCCGAGTAGCCGCGATTCATCAACTCGAAGGTGATAGCGGGATACTTCGACACGTCTTCGATGCCTTCCGGCGCGCCATCGAGCGGGATGCCGTCGAAGTCCGCGCCGAAACCGACATGATCAATGCCTGCAACTTTGATGATGTGATCGAAATGATCCATCAAAGTTTTAAGCGGGGTCTTGCCGGAAAATTGTGTCACCCGCCATTGATTGACTTCATCGGTGACGCGTTTGGGGTCGTTCGGATATTTCGCGGTCAGTTCTTCGGTCATCGCGCGCGACCGCATGGCGATTTCGGATTTGCGTCCGTCTACGAAACCGTCATAAAAATTCACCATCACTACGCCGTTGTTTTTCGCCACCGCGCGCAGCATATCGTCCGTCATATTGCGCGTGTGATTGGCCAAGGCGCGGGCTGACGAATGCGAAGCGATGACCGGCGCACGCGTCGTTTCAATCACATCGAAAAAGGTTTTGTCGGCGACATGGGAGATGTCTACGAGCATGCCGAGACGATTCATTTCCAATACAACTTCGCGCCCGAACGCCGTCAGCCCGTTGTGATGTTTGACGTTCGGATTGTTGATATCGGCTTCCGAGTCCGCCCAGTTGTTGGTGTTCGTATGGGTCAATGTCATGTACCGAATGCCGAGTTGATAGAACATGCGGAGCGCGTGCAGGCTGTCTTCGATGGCATGGCCGCCTTCGATGCCCATGAGGGCAGCGATCTTGCCGCGTTTGGCAATGCGGCGAATGTCTGCGACCGTGTAAGCCATCTCGAAGGTTTCCGGGTGGCGGCGCACTTGTTCATAGACGATTGCGATCATATCGAGCGCGCGACGCGCGGCTCCGCCGCCTTCGGCAGCCTTTTTGTTGACGAACTCTTTGCCGACATAGACGGCAAAGAATTGCGCGTCCATCCCGCCTTCGCGCAGGCGTTTGATGTCAGTGTGCGTCTTCAATTTTCCATCCGCGCCAACGCCGTTCATGGCGAGGTCGAATTTGTCATCAAGAATCGCAGAAGTCACATCATTGTGCGTGTCTACAACGATGGCCGCGCGATGCAAACGTTCAGCCCGCGTCCGCAGCGCGGTTTCGTCAGGCGGTTGAGTTGATTGCATAAAAGCCGTGCCGGTTGAAGCAGAGAGCGCAAGCGCGCCGGTCAGTGCAAGAGTGAGGAGCGATGGCAGCCGAAAAAAAATCTTCATGACAAATTTTTCCCTTCGAACTCACTCAAGCGTGCGCGCAGCCGGTCGGGCACGCGCACGGGTTTGAGCGTTTTCGGGTCAACGCAAACATAGATCGTCTCGGCCTGATTGATGAGACGGTCTTGATGTTGCGGGTAGATTTCAAAGTTGAACGTGATGCTGGAATTGCCGATCTTCGCTACGCGCGCGTGAACTTCGAGCAGGTCGTCAAACGAGGCGGTTGATTTGAACTCTAATGTCATCTTCGCCAGCACCGTGTCGGCGTCCATCTCGATGAGGGTTTGATAGCTCAGTCCGACGGCGCGAAAGTATTCGACCTGTGCCACATCATAATAAGTCATGTAATTGCCATTGAAAACGATGCCCTGCATATCGGTTTCGGCAAAGCGCACTCGGAGCAGATGGGAAAACCGGAAGTCACTTTTCACGCCGCCCATCTTGCCTGAACCTACGGAGCTTTCGCAATCGGCGCGACAAACGAAGGATGCAGATCGAAACGAATCACTTCTCGGCAGCTTTGTTGAAAGCCGTAAAGGCTAGGATGAAGTTTAACGCCGAAATGGTGAGATAAAGAATCATCCACACTCGGTTAGGAAAACGGAGGGCATGAGGTTGCGGAAAAAGCAGCTCTTCTACGCCAAAGATGAGAAAGATGATGGCGACCAACAGAAAGGAGTATGAAAGGTATTTTGGTCGTTTCAGGGTCAATTTTCTCCTGTGCTGTAGATCAGCTTTACCGGCCAATTCAAGCGAAGCAGACGGCGATTCCGACAACTCCTCAGCCCTTCTGGCGGTTGGCGTCCTTTTGGCGTTTGACGCGCTTGAGCTCTTCTTCGAGGTCTTTCCTCTCAGTCGGGCTGAGTTGCGAGCCTGCCAGTTCGATGAACTTCTGCAAATGCTCTGCGGCTTTGGCAAACTTTTGATCGCTGGAATAGGCGGAATAGAGGGTGTAGTGCGCTTCGTAAAAATCTTTCAGGTCGGCAATGCCTTGACTGGTCTTTAATGACTGTTCGGCGTCGGCGATGGCTTTGGCAATGTCGCCTTTGAGCAGCGCGATTTGCGCGCTGGTGTCGAGCGCCAACACCAGGCGACGCTTGTCGGTCAGCCCTTGCGCCAACTTCATCGCCTCTTGAATATGGATGCGCGCCCGATCCAGATAGGGGTCGGGATTGCTAATGGTATCGTCGCGCTCGACCATTCGCGCTAAAGCTTTGGCGGCGATGTGTCGGGCTTCGGCCATCGCCGGAGCATTCACATAGCGACCGCCGCCGAAGATGATATGACTCAAGGAGAGGCGACTGAGGCCGCGCGACACCGAGACTTGCTTCTTCGAAATCTCCTGCAACAACTCGACGGCTTTTTCGGCCTCTTCAACGGCGCGTTTCTGCTTCTCTTTGTCTTCTTGATAGGTCAGCACATCGGCCAGAATCAGGCGTGCGGGCGGCGATTGCGGATTGATTGTGATAGCGCGGCGCAGTTGCAATTCGGCTTGCGCGACATCTTTGCGCGCCAGCAACACATCGCCATAGACGACGCGCGCAAAGTCGAAATTCGGATGGCGGCGAATGATGCCGCGCAAATCGCCGATGACCTCTTCGACGTTGTAACCGGCGTTGAATTTCGCTTCGGCCAGCAAGGTGTGAGTTTCAAAATCCGATGGCCTTGCCGCAAGCGCGGCCTTAAAAGAAGTGACAGCCGCCTCTTTGCGACCGAGCGACTGTTCGGCGCGACCTCGGTACACGAAGGCATCCACATAACTGCCGCCGTTGCTCTGCACCGCACGGTTGAACTGTTCAATGGCCGCTTCGAACCGTTGTTTGTTGAAATGGTCTACGCCTTTGGTGAACAGATCCTTGGCATCTTTCGACGGCTCTTTATCTTCGCGCAGAAAGACATTTTGCTGTTTGTCGGTCGGATCAACAAGCGAATCTTCCGCTGCGTCACTCTCGCTAAAGGAGAGATTGACTTCAACGACTTTCGGTTTGCCGGGTTCGACCAGCGCTTTGATTTCGCGGCGCAGGTCGCCTCTGGCAAAGGTGATGCTGCGCGCCCCGACTTTGGCCATCACTGCGCGTTGCGTTCCGGCATTGAATTTGGCGAACGGCTTGCCATCAATGGCCACATCAACGCCATCAATATCGGGCGTGCGAATCACCAGTAGGCTGAATTCTTCCGGCGTGCCGCGCGCGCTCACGTCGGCATAGCTGACGACCGAGAGCGGCATGTAGTTGGCTTGAATGGCTGTAGTGTTGTACTTTGGGTGTTGTTTGTTGTTCGTCAGTTTGGGCACTTCATCGCGCAGGTAGCCGGAAATTTCGTTGAAAGTAACTTTGCCGTCGAAATTCACATCGGCATCGCCCGCCAACCCTTGTAGCAGGCAGTAGGTGAAGACGCCTTGATTCAGATCGTCGCGCTCAAAGGATTGCTCCAACTGATCGGCGGCAGAGATAAAGCCGACGCCGCTGGTCACCCGATTCATCTCTTCCTGCCAGCGAACGTTGGCGCGGGTTGCCGAATCGCCCGCGTCGCGTCCGGCCAGTTGCACGCCGCCGCTGTGACAGGTATCCGACAGCACCAGCCCCTTCTTGGCAGGAATCTGCCCGACGATCTGTTGGAACTTATCCATCCTCAGCGCCGTGCGCGTTGCATCGCGCAGGTCGGTGTCGAAGAGTACGAAGTATGGCGTTTCGACCGTCGTCGTTGACCCCGGCTCGCGCGATGGCGTGATCGTGCCGTGCGCGGCAATATAGATGACAAAGTAATCGTTCGGTTTGGCTTGTTTGAGTTTGGCCAGCGCGGCCTCAACATTGGCTTTCGTCGCCTGTTCATCTTTGAGCAAGACCATGTGCCCGCCTTCGGCTTCGTCGCGGAAGCTGCCGCCTTCGGGACTCTTCAGAAACTCATAGATTGACTGCGCATCATCGGCAGCGTTTTTAAGGTTGGCGATGCGGTAGCCATCCAGATTTTGATCGCCATACTGATAGCGCGATACGCCGATCAGAACCGCCCACAGATTGATCTGCGCCTCGCGGCCTGAGCGCGCCTCTTCGGGTAGCGCGCCGACTTTAATCTTGAGTCCACGCTCGCGTTCGTCTTGCGCGCAAGTAGAGGGAGCCAGCGGCACAAGCGCAAGGCAGAGGAAAGTCATTAAAGCATAGAGAGTCGGGCGGGCAATGGCGGGTCGTTTCATGTCTCACTTCTCCAAGCTGGTTGTCGGTAGTCAGTTGTCGGTTGTCAATCAGAGGTTGTCTGCGGTCGCCGCTTTCTTTCCGCAGCGGCCAAAGCCGCCACTGCGGATTCCAGATTCTTATCTCCAACGCTACTAGCCGACAACCGGCGACCGATTACCGATAATTGCTGTTACGGTCTGACATCGGGTGGCGGCAACGGACGGAGATTATCGTCATCGCCGGAGGTCGCAAGGATTGCAATGGCGATACCTGCGCCGACGGCAGCAATGACGATAATTTTATTTTGCGTCGTCCAAAAACCGTTGCGCTTGGTGACAAAAATCGTCGCCTGCCAACTGAAGCGCGTGCCTTCGACTGTTGCGCTCAGGGTATCATTGCCCGCATTGTCACCGGCGGTGAAATCGGTTGAGGCGATGCCTTGCGCGTTGGTTTTAACCGTTGCGCTCGTGCCGCCGCCAAGCGAGCCGATGGCTTGGCCGCTGCCGCCGCCGAGCGCAAAGATGATCGGCAAATCGGGAACCGGCTTGTCGTTTTCATCCGTCACCCGCACCTGAATCTGTCGCGTCGAGCGGGCGCGCACGCTGATGTTCGAGCCGATGCCGACGGGTCGCACGACGTAGCGCCGTTGCGAGGTTTGCATCTCGGCGTCGAGTGCGCCGGTAAGGGACTCGCTTATGACCTTGCCATTGCTGACGCGGATACGAAAGCTGGCGCCGCGCGAACTGCTGAGCGGCGTATCCGCCGCCTCGATGTAGGCGGCGGCCTGCGGGTCGAGTCGGGCGCTCAGTTCGCCGCTTTGCAAGGTGACGATCAACTGTTGGTCGGCCATTGCTTTGGCAAAGCGCACCCGCGCGCCGCGCGTCAGCGTCACCTCGCCGAGCGAATCGAAAGAGAGACGCACGCGGGCAGTGGACGCCAGTTGTAGGAGTTGACCCGGCCAGATTGCTTCCTCCGGTTGCGCTGCCCGACCGTCAATCTTGAGCGCGCTGAGATCGGAATAATCGCAGCGCAGTCGGCCTATCGGAGCCAGCCCTGCGCGGGCATAGAGTTTAATCGGGCGGTCTTCGTCAAACGGATTGTGACCAGCTTGCGCCGTCAAGGGCGACAAAGGCAAGGTCAACACCGCAAGCAGTGCGAGTAGGATTGCAGACTGCGGAAATCTCTTCTTCATGCTTTCTCCGAAATCATTGTCAGTGATCGAATGTGCGACCGGAAAGGATGAATGGTGGCTATCCCTTCCGGTCGCGCCGTGTTTCGGGTTACCGAGCGTCGTTAGCGAAGACTGGCTACACTCACCACCGTGCCCGAAGTGCGCGATTGATTGGTCTGTCCATCAAAGACCGTGATGCGTACGGTCGCTACGCGCAAGGCGTCGAAGCTGTCGCCGAATTTATGCTCAACGCTGAAGCTCTGACCGCGTACCAACCTGCGATTGGCAATCGCTCCGGTCAGATCAATGTCAAAGACATTACCGACCAGACGACCGCGACTGTCAAAGAATTCATAGGTCGCTCGGCGAACATCTTGATTCGAATCATAGACGGAAAATTCCGCCGTCAGTTCCAGCCCGCTCCGCCGCAGGGTCACAAAGGGCGTGGCCGTCGGATCATTCGGATGAATCAAGCGGAAAGCCGTCGCCACCCGCGCCGTCAAGTTGACGGCAACCGGATTGCCTGCGCTTTGATTAAAGGTGATTTGCGAAGTCACTACATCGGGTAAGACCTGACGGGCGGCCAGCCCGCTGGTCTCTCCGGCGACCGCCGGAATGATGGGCGTAAAGCGCACGCGGAAATTGGCCGTTTGACCGGGTGCAATGTTGATCGTGCCGCCCGGCGAAATAGTTGTCTCTGCGCCGCCCGTGCCAATCTGAGTGAGCGTAAAGAAGCGACTATCGTCCGCATTGCTGATGTTGCCGTTGTTGACATCGCTTCCTGTCCGTCGCACCGCGACAAAGGTGAGGGTCAGTTGGTCGCAGCCGGGATTGGCGACGTTGAAGGTGCGCGCTCGTTGTTTGGTCAAGCGTTTGGCCTTTGGCGCCGCTTTCACGCTGCCGAAATCGAGCCCGTTGCCGCCGCCTTCGAAGGTGATGACCGGCTGCGTAACGCCAACGACGTTGGCGGTGATCTCGATCAAAACCAGCGGGCGTTTCGGGTCATTGGTGCGCAGCAGCAAGCAGGCTTTCGAGGGGCCGCACACCGTCGGGGTGAAGGTGACAGTGATCGTCGTCTGTGCGCCGGGATTGATGGGCGCGGTCGGGCAGCCGGTGATCGAAAATCGCGCCGTCTGATTGGGTTCGTTTTCGCTGCATCGGACAATCGAGCAGCTTGAGATAATGAGCGGTGCGTTGCCGCTATTGGTGATTTGCACTTGCCGGGTCGGCGGCGTCGAGTTGAGTTGCGTATTGCCGAATCCGACCGGCGCATCTCCGACGACAGCAGCTTGCGGCGGTTTAACTGAGTCCGATTCGAACATCAACTCAGAGGTGTTGCCAGCCCCGTCTGTTAGGTTTGCCGTGTAGAGTCCAGTTGCAGACGGCGGCAGGTTTTCCGCCATAAATGCGCCCGTGTCGTCAGCCTTAACGCTGGCGAGCGGCGTAACTCCTGTGATGATTACAAAGCCGGTGTCGGGATTGATTTCGAATTGGGTGACGGCAAAGATTTCGACCATTGCGTTGGCCGCGTTCGGACTGTTGGCCTTACCCGTAAGGTCAACGGTTGCACCATCAGCGATAACGCTCACGGTATCGGGAAAATTCAATAAGGTGTTCGGCCCCTCATCGCCGTCGCCGTCATCATTGGCTGTCGCGCCATCGCCGATCAAATCAATCGGCACGGCGCTGCCGCTGATCGTGTTGTTGGCAATCGTGTTGGCCGTCGAAGAGACTTGCCCTGCCGAGAGCGCCGCGCCGACCAGAGCAGTGCCGCCCTCGGGCGCGGGCGGGTCGTTGACGATGATGCCCGCAACCGGATTGTTTTCGAAGACGTTCTTCTCGATCCGATTGCCGAGCGCGGTGTCTTGCGGGCAGAGCGGATCAACGGCGATGCCGCTGCGGTCAAAGTTGATAATCTTGAGGCCGCGAATCGTCGCCCCGTAGGAACGCAAGAGCAAACCGTCGCTGTGACCTTCGCCGAGCGTCGTATCCACATCGGCTCCGTCAATGGTGATCGAAGGCGTGCAGTCGTCGCCTTCGCATCCGTCAATGACGACGCCGGGTTGGGTGATTGAAGGCAGCGGCGCAAGCGGCTTGATGATTTGTCCGGCGAGCGCACTACTGAAGACAATCGTGGTATCGCCGCCGTTGCAATTGGCGAGTTCCATCGCTTGCCGAAGCGAAAAGGTTTCCAGCAGCGGCGGCGTACCGGGCAGGGTATCGGCTGCGGTATTGACGGTGATTTGAATAGGCGTGACATCGCTGCGAATGATGTTGCGAACGAGGGTGGCGAATTCGCCTGCCTGTCGCGCACAATCGGCAAGGTCCATCTCTGCGTCGGGCAGATTACAAGGGCCTGCATTGATGGCCAGACTCGCACCCGGCAAATCGTCTACGGGCGCAGGCAGCACGAATTGGTCAACGCGGGCTTTCGAGGCCTGAAACGCTTCGCTATCGGTCGCCAAGCCGACCAACACGACATCAATCTCAAAAGGAATGCCTTCGCTGGCGGTCTGGATGCGAATTTGATTGGCCGAGTTGACGGTTGCAGCCAACTCCGGTGGTTCGATCATGCCGTCGGTCGCCATCAACAATACGCGCCGCGCATCGGGTCGCCGATTCTGATTCACATGAACATTGGCGAGGCGCAAGGCGCCATCGGTTTTGGTTTCGCCAAACGGGCAGGGCAAGGCAATCGTGCCGATGGACGGGCATTTGATGGCTTGCACCGCAGCGATAACGGCCTGCGCGTCGGCATCCGAATTGATTTCGGTCAGCCCTACATTGGTTTGCAAATCGCCATCGAAGGTATGAACCGACACGGCAACCGAACCGTCGCGTGGAATCACGGTGGGATTGGTGAGCGCAGCCATAACGCCTTCGACTTCGACGTTATAGGTTTGTCCGCGCGTGGCGATGCTGCCGCTGCGATCAAGGATAAAAGCGATGTCATATTTGGGTTGAATGAAGCAGTTCGGCAACGAAGGGGAAGGCGGCGGTGTGCCCGACCCATCGCAGGGAGAGGTGGTTTGCGCGCGGCGTTCGGGCGTGACAATGAGCGAGCTTGACGCCAACAACGCAACCAACACCACGCGAAGCAAGATGCGATAGGGTCGTCTGAGTGTCAGGATGAGCGAGTTGGTCGGCGATGATTGTTTAGCAATTCGGAATTTCATAAGACCTTCTTCTCCATTTTTTTCCATGAGGGAATAAACACGATGACTTCCTACACCTGCGCGTCCGGCGGATGCTTCGGTTTTCGAGTCTCTGTTGTGACGGATGTCGGACTCTTCGTTCCCTGTGCTGCTCTAAAAAATATCTGAGTGGCAAGCTGATCGCAAACGGTTTTGCCGCCAACCGACAGGCTCTATTTGCTCAACGTGCGCAATTCGATGACGAGGGGTTGATTCCTGAGCTCAATCACGACATCGCGCGAATACGCTTCATAGCCCAAAGCGCGGGCTTTCAGCGTATATCTCCCGGCAGGCACCGGCGCTTTCATAACGAACTGACCCTCGCTGTTGGTTCCCGCCCAGGTGAGCAAGTTTTCGGTCTTCACTTCGCGCGCCCCGAAGATGACCAACCCGACGCGCGCTCCGGCGATGGGTTTACCGCTCAGAGTTTTGACCACCCCGCGCAGGGTGATGGCTCCCGGTTCGGACATCACCGGCGTCGGTTTGAGTTGCGCGGGGTCGGGCGGCAGAGACTTTTCACCTGCCACTGTGCGGCGTTCCAGTTGCGCAATCATGGAAGCAACCAGATGCGCGGGACGCAAAAAACCGACTGCGCCATAGGTCTTATATTCATCGGGGAAACCATCGCCGTCTTTATCAATAGGCTGAGAGTCGGCATAGACTTTCGTCGGAATGCCGATCAGTTTGCCCTCGTCGCTGACCGCCGCGCCGCCGCTATTGCCATGCAGCAGTCGGGCATCGGTTTTGATCCATTGATTGAGCGGATCAATGCCCTGCACTTCGCCGCGACTGAGGGTGATGGTTGTGCCGCCTTTTTCAGGAAAGCCGATGACCGTCAGATCATCAAGCAGTTGCAAGCGGCGCGAATTCCCCATCGCCAATGCCGGAAAGATATTGGCCGGTGCGCCGCTGTCGCCTTTGTCCGCCTCTATGCGCAGCAATACGAGATCGTAGTCTTTGTTAATCAGCGCCGGTTGCAAGCGATAGCGTTCGGCTGTTGATGCCGCGCCGTCTTCGGTGAGCGCAATAAAGATGTCCTGATAAAAGCGCCCGGTTTGGCTATCGAAGATGACGTGATGATTGGTTACGACCAGCCCGTCGCTGCGCACGATGACAGCCGAGCCGCGCGGCCTGAGAGCCTGTGCCGGAGGGTCGGCGCTGCTGCGCACCAGCAATAAGCCGACCGACGCGATGGCTTGCCGAATCAATTTTCGATCTTCGGGTGATGTCGGCAGGTTGCCGCGCGCGGCAGATTGCCACGCCGAGCCAATAGCTGGTAACAGCCACAAACCGACTGCCAACGCGCAGGCGACGGCGCGAAGATCGAGGCGGGTGCTTACTGCTCTTGCCGACATCATTCGAAAACCGTTTACCGGGAGACTGCCTTAATTATGTTTGAGCCGCAATTCGAAGGTTGCGACATCGCCTTCTTTCAGCTTCGACTTCGAAGCCGCGTCGTCAATGGCAACGACCGAGCCTTGCGGGTTCTTGTCTTTGCCCGGCGCAATGGTGATTTTGCGCGAGCGCACGCCGTTGGCTTCTCCCTCCGGCAGCACGGAAGAGACTTTTGAATTGGAGATGCCGCCCTCCAATTCGGCGGCGGCGCTTTCGGCGCTTTCGCCGAGTTCGCCGTCCGAATTTTTAATGGCATCATCAAGCAATGCAATACGGGAGCGCGACATAATCACTTGCAGCACCTCAGTGCCCTTCTCTTGATCGTCGAATTCGATGACATCCTGACCGGGTGGGAAGTCATAGCGTTTATCGGCTTGCACAATGTTGTTGGCTTCGCTGTCTTGCGGAAAGAGAACCTTCTTTTTGCCGCCGGGCGTCACATTGACCAGATAGATATAGCCGTTGAAATTGCTTTGAAATTGCACCTTGACCTGATCGCCGCTCTTGAATTCGCTGCTCGGTGAGATGGGAACCAGCGTCGCGCCTTCGACCTTCATCAAGACGACCATCATGGCGTCGGCTTTCTTTTTGACAAACAAAGCGCGGGTGCGCGCATCGTTGTCGCCTTTTTTCTGCGCCAGCCCGGAGGAAATCAGCAACAGGGCTATCAATAAGGTGATGGGAAATCGAAACATCGCTTTCATGTAATCTGCACTCCTTTCACGTCCTCACTCAATGTGTTTGAGTTTAATGGTGGTTATCAAATCCTCGTTATCTTTGGTACTGATATTTTGCACCCACCTGCCGAAGCGCGCAGGGTTGAGACCTCTGAGGCGCGGCGGTTTGGCCAACTCGCGCACCTCGCCGACCGATTGCGCTTGCAGCGCTTGCAGCGTTTGGTGAGTGATGGGAATTTCGCCCGCTTCATTGGCTTCATTGGGCAAGGTGGTAATCTCTTCGCGGCTAAAGATGATGACCAGATTCTCTGTGCCCGCAGGCGGATCCATGCGCATCCAGCAATCATCGGGCGTCTCCATATTTTCACAGAAAGCCGGAACAATATATTCCGCATTCTTCTTCACAAAGTTCTTGCCGCCGTTTATGTATTTGGCGGGAAACAGCAACACACCATCCTCATCAGAGCCTTCGGTAAAGTTGATGACGTAGAGGTAGCCGCTTTGATTGGCGGTGATGGCCAGTTGCAATTGGTCGCCGGTTTCGAACTCGGTAACGGAATCCACTTCGACCTTTTTATTGCCGTCGCCGCGCGCCAACACCCGCCATTGCAAGGTGAGGAGGGCGACGGTTTGCACCGCCGGGGGCGGTTGTGAGGTTTTGCGATTCGCCTTTTGCACGCGCGTGACTTTCGCCGTCGTGCCCCACGACAGGGCTTTCGATTTTTGCGCCTGCACAACAGACGAAGAGAGTGCAGCAATGGCGGCTAAGAGCAGTACGGCGAATCGAAAAACGCTTGCTTGCATGGTTGAACTCCTGACCCTTGCCAACGCGATGCGGAACCTATTTTCCGCTGCCTGCTACCGCTTGAACCCCCGGCGCATCGGCGGCCACCGCGCAACGAAAGCCGACTGGGGCAGATTCAGTTGCTGGCAAAAAGTCTCTGCGCGAAGTGCGGGCATTGTTGATCGCTTGACCTCTGAAACTGCCGCCGCGCACCACATAATTCCCTTTGTCAAAGTTGCCATTCGCCGCCGTATTGCCCGCGTAGGCTTGATACTTCGAGGCGACCCATTCGGGAGCATTGCCTCCCATGCCAAAGACGCCTGCGGCGCTACGGTCACTCTGATACTCTTTTACGGAAACGGGTTGCTCCTTACCGATGACCGCGCGCGTCAGGTCAGCCTGACCGCCCCATGGCCATTGGTTTTTGGTGTTGGTTGCCGGGTTCCACGATGCGGCTTTCTCCCATTCCTCTTCGGTCGGCAACCGTTTGCCTGCCCACTGCGCGTAGGCGTTTGCGTCCGCCCATGTGATGCCTAAGACGGGCGCATCAGGTTGTCCCGCGAAATAATTCTTTCCCCAAGGGGTTGGAATGATGGGTGGCGTGCGCCCGGTCGCATCGCAGAAAGCTTTATATTGCGCATTGGTCACTTCGTACTTGTCAATGTAGTAAGCGGGCAGCGTGACTTTGTGTTCCGGCTTTTCATCGGCTTCGTTCGTGTTGCTGCCCATCACGAATTCGCCTGCCGGAATCAAGACCATCTCGCCTTTGAATTCGATGGCCATCGGCAGCAAGCGGGCTTCGAGGGTCTTCTCTTCGCCCTTCTTGGCGCTCAGAGAGGTTTCGAAAGCGGCGAAGCCTTCGCGCGCGATGCGAATCGTTTTGTCGCCCGCCTCAAGTCCGGTCAACCGCAGTCTGCTGTCCTCGCCGATCACACCGACGCGCGCATTATTGATGAAGACCTCGCTCTTCGGCGTGCCGGTAACCGTTAAGGTGAAGCCCGAACCGCTGAGCACAAAGAGATAGACGGCTGCCAAAGCGACCAGCACGAGGGTTGCGCCACCGGCATAGAGCCCCCAAGGCGTCGGGCGCGGTTGCGATTCGACCACAGCTATTGGCGGCGGCGGTGCGGGCTGGAGTCCTGCATCGGGTACGGTCGTCTTTCCCTGTACGGGCGGCGGAGCCGGGGCTTGAATAGTCGGGGCGAAATTCGACGCCAAATCTTGTTGCAATGTGTCCGACGCTTTGGTCTGGAAATCCTGTTGGCTGGCCGGTTGCACATCCGTGCCGGGGCGCGAAGCGTCCTGAGTCTGGGCAAACGACTCTAAGGCAATCGTCTGACCCGCACCGCCGGAGACTTCGGTCTTGTTGATATCTACAAGCAGGCCGGATGAAAACTCCGCCGTGCCGCCGCTCGTAGATGGCGCATAGCCCTGTCCGATTTTATGGGTTTCGCGCCCGCCTAGTTGATGGGTTGTGATGTCGTGCGCGTGGCGCAATTCGGCAGCGAACTTTTCAACGCTGGCCGGGCGGTCATCGCGGTTGCGCGACAGCGCCTGCATCACGACCCGCTCAACCGCATCGCTTGCCGAGGGCGACGCGACACGCAACGGGATGGGATCGCTCGTCACCCGCTTGATCATGATGGCCTGCGGGTTTTCGCCTTCAAAGGGCAAGCGACCGCTGAGCATCTCATAGACGATGATGGCCAGACTGTAGAGGTCTGAGCGCGAGTCAAGTTGGTCGCCGGAGAGTTGTTCAGGCGACATATAGACCGGCGTGCCGAGCACATAGCCGGTGCGCGTCAGATGGTCTTGATTGTCGTCGCTGACCGTTTTCGCGATGCCGAAATCGAGTACTTTGACATAGTCCGGGTCGCCGTCCCGATTGGTCAGCATGATGTTGTCGGGTTTGAGGTCGCGGTGAATGATGCCGAGGGTGTGAGCTTTGGTGAGCGCTTTGGTGATCTGCTCGGTGATGTGAACTACGCGCGCGAGGGCGAGTTTGCGTTCACGTGTGAGCGTATGCGATAAAGGTTTGCCATCAATAAACTCCATCGCCAAGTAAGGGATGCCGCCTTCAGCCTCGCCGAAATCATAGATGGCGACGGCGTGCTGCGAATCAATGCGGCTGGCCATCTTGGCTTCGCGGTTAAAACGTGCCAGCGCAGCTTCGTTGTTTTGCGAGATGCCGGTCATCAACTTGATGGCGCAGATGCGATCCATGCGCGTGTGCATGGCTTTATAAATAGCGCCCATGCCGCCTTCGCCAATCTTTTCGAGCATCTGAAAGCGTCCAGCGAAGAGCGTGCCAATGAAAGAGTCAGAAGGTCTATTTTTCGACATGGCTGAAACCGGAATTTCTCGCGCCTTGGCACAGCCTGCGCTATGGATTTTCAGCGGGGCGAAAGCCGTTCTAAATCCGCCAGTTGTGCCACTAATCTGCGCGATGATTTCTTGCGAAAATAACAGGGTGAGTATCGGCCATTTACGGGCTTTATGCAAGCGAGGGGCATTTGCATAAGGGCTGACCACGTCTGAAGCGATTGCTCCGGCTGCCGATTCGGGCTGAGAGGCGACCCCTTTTCTTTTGCCGAGCGGGAAGAGGGTGAATCCTCACGGATTGATGAAGGTGTACGCCTCAAAGAGGCGTATCCGTAGCCTTTCATCTGCTCTGCGTACCTGCGCCTGCGATTCGGTTTGAAAAACTCAAAGGCTCTGCCGCAGCAGGCCGACGCCTACGCGACTCCTTGAAAGGCGGAGGTTGCTATGCTACTTTTGCAGCGCACGACAAGCCCGACCACGAGTTGTTGGTTGGTTCAGCAGGCGATTTCGCTCCTTCATGATTCGGAAGCATTCGAAGGCTTCTTTGCAGGCGATGACAACCTTATCCATCAGGGGGAGGACCCGCACGGGTTCACAAACGGGCTTGGCTAATTTCGCATCGAGACGGACGGCAGTGAAGAAGGACGAGGGTGTGACGCAAAACTCGTTGGCGATTTGGCTGCATCTGCAAAAATCGCTTGCCGAAAAGAACAATATCTCGCTGACGACGCTCACCCGCGACGGCGCCGTCGTCGGGCGCATCGAAAACGACAACAGTATCTGTCAGGCGATGCGCGTTTCGGCAGAGTACTCGTTGCGCTGCGCCGGAGATTGCGGCAGCGCTTATAGCAGAGCTCTCGCTGCTGCGCGCCCGATTCAGTATCGTTGCCACGCGGGATTATGCTGCTTTGCCGCGCCGGTGCAGGTCGAACGTCAACATTTGGTCGTGCTTGGCGGTCGCGCCTTCACCACCTCATCCGCTTATTCGAACTTCCTCAATCAATACGACGATCTGGAAGGCGTGCAGAACGGTCGCGGATTAAAGAATATTAAATTCATCAGCGCGCGAGATTTCGATGACACAGCGCAACTGGTCGTTTCAACCGCCGAGTCACAATTTCAAAGCGCACAATTGCCATCGGACGATTCGGTTTCGATGGCTGACAAAACCGACATTCCAGCCTTGCTTGAACCGAAATCCGAAGCCTCATTGCATCTGCTCGACGCCCATCTGGAAATCATCAAACTCTCCGATCAACTCGACAGTCGCAACCGCGCCATCGCGCGCTTTCAAGACTTTCTCAAAAGCATCGCGTCCTCGCTCGATTCGCAGCGCGTCTATCAATCGTTGCTCATCAAACTCGGCGAAATTTTGCACACCGAACGCGCTTCGCTGATGCTCTTCGATGAAGAGGCCAACGAATTGATTTTAGAATCGGCAATGGGCAGCGACCTCGTTGCCGAAGGCGCGATTCGGGTCAAACCCGGTGAGGCGGTCGCCGGAACCGTGCTCGCCAACGGCACGCCTCTGCTGGTGCGCTATGCCGACACCGATGCCCGCGTGCAGGCTTCGGGACGCAGCGCTTACAAGACCAAATCGTTCATCAGTTTTCCGCTTGCGTTGGGCAGGCGAAAAGTCGGCGTCGTCAACCTGACAGACCGCGTTGACGGCACGCCGTACAATAACGACGATCTCTCACTACTCGAACTGGTCGCGCCGCATCTGGCGCTCATCATTGACCGCACCGAGTGGCATAAAAAGGCGGAGACCTATCAGCACATGTCGTTGACCGACCCGCTGACTGGGCTGCCCAATCGGCGACATCTCGAAGAGCGATTATTCGAAGAGGTCGAGCGCGCCAAACGCTACGCCACCCCGCTCGCCTTCCTGCTGATTGATATTGACCACTTCAAGCAGTACAACGACCTCTACGGCCATACGAATGCCGATAAGGTGCTCATCAACACGGCGCAGATCTTGCGCCGCTGTATCCGCGCCATTGATATGCCCGCTCGCTTTGCCGGTGACGAACTGTGCGTCGTCTTGCCGGAGACTGAGATGGCTGCCGCCGCGCACATTGCCGAGCGCGTTCGCAAAGCGGTAAACGAAGCCGAATGCTTGTCCGATCATGGCGAAGTGATGGGGCGCATCACATTGAGCATCGGCGTCTCTTCGTTCAGTGCGACGCGCCCTAATCCGCATGCCATTCTGGAAAGCGCCGACCGCGCGCTCTATAAAGCCAAAACCTTGGGGCGCAACTGCGTCACTGTGTATGAAGAAGCCTTGTCGGTCGAGTAGTCCGATTTATCCGTATGAGCGAACTCCATCCGCCACAAATTTTCAGCCGCCTGCCGGAAGCGGAATTCTTTGATCGCTCGGTCGAGATGGATCAACTCCTGGCATTAGCAAAAGCCACAACCGGGCACGCGAAAGCTCTCGTCTTAGGTGCGCCGCGCGTCGGCAAGAGCGAACTGCTGCGCAAAACCTTCGACCGCTTGTTTGCTCTCAATGGCAACGTCGCTCCTATCTATTACTCGCTCAACGAAGTTTGCCGTGACGGGCACGACTTGGCGCGCGACTACTTCGCGCAAGCGCTGGCGCAACTGCTGGCCTTTCGTCGTCAGGACGCGCAGTTGATCGCCGCCGCCAACGAACCGCTCGAAACCCTGACGCGGCGCGCGGCTCCGCAGGACGGACAATGGGTAAGGAACTTGATCGAATCCTTCCTCAGCCTGATGCGCGTAGGCGACACCTCTCTGTTGTTGCGGGCAGCTTTTGCCGCGCCGATAACGGCTGCTGCGCGTATGGAGATGACGGCCTTCGTAATGTTCGATAACGTCCACCTGTTGACGGGAAGCGACAGCGCGGCAACGCTCAGTCGCGCCGAGCTATTGAAGACGCTCGTGCGTCCTCACCCCGCCGGTTCGGTCGCGCCCGCTGGCCAAGTCTTATGCGGGCTGCGCCGTCCGCTATTGGAACTGCTGCCGCCGGATGAAGCCTTGTTCGATGGCCTCGACTTGTTGACGATTGAGCCGATGGGCGAAGAGTTTTTGCAACGCCTGATTGAACTCAGCGCCGCGCGGCTTGAGGTGGCGATTTCGGATTCGACAATTGAGTTGATGATTCAACAACTGCATCACGATCTGTTTTACACGCGCGCCATTCTCGATGCGGCGGCAGCGCGCGGCGCAGCGCTCAAGACCTTTATGGATTTCGAGCGCCTCTATACCTCAGAAGTTTTGCGCGGACGCATCGGCCATTATTTGGCCGCCCTCTTGCGCGAAGTCGCCCCCGACACGCGCACACGCCGCGCTGCGCTTGAACTGTTGCGACTGGTTGCGGAAACGGGCGATCTCGTACCCATCGAGGCGGCGCTCGAACGACTGCGCGACTGGACGCCGGACGGCGACGGCTTGTTGGCGCGACTGAGCGCCCGCGAATTGATCGAAAGCGGCTATGGCTTTATCAGCGCTTCGTCTGATGTGGTGCTCGACGATTACGTGCGCGCCCTCTATCGCACAGAGATTGCCGGAGCGCAGCGTCCCCTTGCCGGAGAAGAGTTGTTGAGCGAGAAGCTCAAACACTCCTACCGGCTGATGATGTCGCGTTATCATCGAGCCATCGAATCGCAACTGGTCGAATCCCTGTCACGCTTCGATTTTCAAAACGTGCCGACCAGCCTCTTTCATCAGCAGGCATTCGAAACTCACTATCGCGGGTTGAGCCGCGTGCAGACGCGCCGCCTGCTCGAATCCGAAGGCGAACGGTTGCGCTTGCCGCAAATCGTTACCGTCAATCAGATCGGGCGCGGCGAACAGCAGGGTATTCAGTGGAAGCTGTTTGCCGCCAGCGGATTTGAAGGCGGCATCTATAGCGACGCCAGTGAAATCGGTTGGCTCATCGCTCTCATCAATGCGAAAGAACCGCTCGATGGCGAAAGGCTCGCGCGCATCGAGCAGAAAGTAGACCTCGCAGCGCGCACCTTGAAACCGTCGGCGGCAGTGCGTTGGTATCTGAGCCAAGAAGGATTCTCTGCCGCCGCCGCCGAACGATTGGTCGCCACCCACGCTTATTATGGAAACTTCACACAGCTTGACCTGCTCTATGATTTTCTCGTCAAGCTGGTCGCCGATGAACCGGACATGACCGGCGCGACGGAGTTCGAACTGGTCATTCCCATCGAAGACGAAGCCGAACTGATCGCCGCACGCACCGTCGAGCAGATCGCGCGCACCGCAGACTTCGATCAGGAAGCCATCAATCAGATCAAGACGGCGCTCATCGAAGCCTGCATCAACGCCGCCGAACATAGTGAAAGCCCCGACCGAAAGATTTATCAAAAGTTCAAGCTCGAAGGTCATCGCCTCATCATCACGGTTGCCAATAAAGGCAAGTCTCTCGATTGGACGGCGACGCCAAGCGCCGCCAGCAGCGCCAAGGCAACGCGCGGGCGCGGCTTGCAGATCATCCGCGCCCTGATGGACGATGTGTGGTTCGAGCGCACCGATGACGGCACGGTGCTGGTGATGACCAAAGTTCTGAAACGCCCCCACGACGCGTAAGCACTCAGGCAGTATCCAATACAGACCTTTGCCGCCAAGCGACCAGCACAAGGAAGCCGTGCCGCTTGGCGACAACCACTCACGAAAGATTTCGGGGGGAATCAACGTGATCAATCATGCAGAAATCCGATTGAAGATGACCGACGGCGCAGCCGTCTTGTATCCCGGCCCGTATTTGAACCAATTGCGCGGCGAGAGCATCGAAAATCGTTGCCGGGATTTGCTGGCCTGTGGCATCAAACATCTGATCATCAATTTCGAAGAGACCGAACTCATCAACAGCATCGGCATCTCGATCCTGCTCGGCGTCATCGAGACCGTCCGCAATGCCGAAGGCCGGTTGCTGCTTTCAAATTTGAGTTCATCAAATCGCGACCTCTTCGATGTGTTAGGTTTGCTGCCGCGATTACACATTGAGACGACGGAAGAACAGGCGCTTGCGAAGGCATCGCCACGCATCGGGAACTAAATAAGTGAGAAGTGACAAGGGACGAGCAAAGCGGCAGGTTGAAGGGTGAAGAGAGGGCGACGGCTGCTTTCAGCACGCTGCCTATGCCAGCCCTTCTGTAGCCTTCTGCCGCATCGTCTTGGCTCGTCACCTGGCACGTCTCGCTTGAGAAAGAGGTGACCCATGACGCTCACACTCAGAAAAGCTTTGCACAGTTTGAACGCGCTCACGGAACTCGGCGCGGAGATCAGTTCCGATCATGACTTCGAAGAAGTGATGCGGGCTTCGCTGCATAACCTGCTTGGGGCGTTTGCCATTCCGCGCGGCGCGATTGCGCAATTCGTCGCCCGCCCGCGACAGGTGAAGATCATCAGCGCCAAAGGGCTTGACGACACCGCCGCGCGCGCCCTCACGCTCGGACGCGGCGAGGTTCAAAAACTCCTGACGCAGGCGCACCCGCTCGCTGTCGCAGAGGAGCACAATGGCCTCGCGCCGTTTCTGGCTCGACACGGCGAGTTGCTGACTTTGTTGCAAACGGAACTGATTGTGCCGGTGATCGTGTGCGGCGATTTGATGGGTTTGATCTTTTTATCGCAGAAATTTTCCCGCCAGCCCTATAGCGACGAAGAGCGCGAGCTGATTCATGCGATGGCGCAACAGATCGGCGTCGCTATTTACAATCATCGCCTGCTTGCTTCTTACAAACGCAAAGCCGAAGAGAATCGCCGACTCTACCGCGAGATGCGGCAGACCTATCAAGAAGTCATCGAAGCCTTCGGCGCGGCCATTGATTTGAAGGACGGCTACACTAGCGGCCATTCGCGGCGCGTCGGTCGCTATGCCGAAGCCCTCGCCCGCGAGATGGGCGTGAGCGGACAGGAATTGGAAAATATCGCCACCGCAGGGTATCTGCACGACATCGGCAAAGTCTTGGTGGATAGCTCGATCATCAACAAACCCGGCCCGCTCACCGAAGAAGAGTATAACGAGATGAAAAAGCACGTCTCGACGGGCTATAAAATCCTCTCGCACATTCGCCGCCCGTGGAAAGAGATTGCCTATCTGATGCGTGGCCATCATGAACGGCTTGATGGTCGCGGCTACCCGGATGGCCTGTCAGACGAAGAGATTCCATTAGGCTCGAAGATCGTCACCCTGGCCGACTGTTTCGACGCGATGATTACCAATCGCCCGTATCGTTCGCGCTTGACGCTCGAAGATACGCTCGGCGAGATTCGCAAGCATACGGGCAGACAGTTCGCGCCCGAAGTCGTCGCCGCCTTTTGTCGTCTGCTGTTACGAGAGTTGGCAAGCAAAGCCGAGCGCCGCATCTTTTTGCCGATGGCCAAACGCGACTATGATCGCGACCAGCTGACTCAATTACTGGAGTTGATGCTGGTCGAATGCAACGCGCCGTTGGTTGAAGTTAGCAAGCGACCGGTCGCCGCACGCGCCCACCTGCGCGCGCAGTGATTTCCTCTCTGCAATCCTTCATCCCCATGCGTTGAAGACGTTGCGCGACACTTCGGCAGCATGAAAGATGCCCGCGACGATGAAAGCTATCCATGCCAGTTGAGGGGTCAGCAACCCTTCGTTGAGCGCCAGACGACTGAGGCGATAGAAGAGCGGCGGGTAGAGCGTCAGAGCCGTCAACAAGCCCGGACAGTAGACGCCGAATGCGGCTGTCGCTCCGGCGTGAAAAAAGATGTTGAAAAAAACGGCGGGCGTGAAGACCAATGCGAAAAAGAGAAAGATCACAACTCGGTTTGGGAAAAACCGGATCAGCCCTGCCGCAAGAAAAGCCGTCACGATGCCAAGCAGATGAATCGTCAGATAACCCCGAAACGTAAAGTCAGGCGAAGCGAAGCGCTTCGCCCAGTTGGTAAATTGCCAAACCTCTTCTACGACGTGCAGCGTGAAGGCACAGGGAAAGAGCCAGACCGCTTGACGAAAATGCAGGTTGGCAAAGAGTCGTTGCAGCGCTTCGATATGCATCGCGCCTCACCCTCTCCGTTTACGGGTTGAGGTCTTCCGCAACCCGCTTCCACGTTGTAATCTCGGTCATCCAGCCCTGCTCCTGACGCAGCTTGAAAGAGGCTTTTAGGTGCGGTGTCAGCTTATGATCTTCGAGGGCTTGCGGACTTCGCCAAACTTCGTAGCGCATGAAGCGGTTCGGTTTGTCGGGTGATTGATAGAGATCATAGCGCAGGTTACCAGCTTCAGTGCGCGTCGGCGCAGAGAGTTTGAGCAATTCGCCCTTCAATTCTTCCTCCTTACCCTCTTTGCCGGTGATGAAGGTGATCGCCGTGAGCAACTCATTTTGATTGGCTTGCGACGCGGCGTCTTTCTGTGCAGGCGTCTTCAGTTCGACCAACAGGCCGTGCGCGTCCGTCTCTCCGATGTTTTCCGAAGCGTGAGTGACCGCTTCGGAAAACAGCACATCGCCGGTTTGGGTTTCGCGCAGCGCCGTTCGTCCGTCGGGGAAGCGAAAACGGATTTTGAAGCCGGTTAGCACATAAACGACGTGGGCGGGATGAGCATGAAACTCTTCTTTCGCGCCTTTCTTCAATCGGAAATCCATCACCCGAACGCGGTCATTTTCAATGATAACTCTATAATTTTCGGGATAAATCGGCGCGGGGTCTTGTGCCGGAGCGACCAGCGACAATGCGGCCAACACCATAACACTCAAGGCAAAAATTTTCTTCGTCAACGCCATCTGACTTTCCTTCCCTCATAAAAAATCGAAAGACCCGCGCTGTGTTTTCGAGGTTTCATTGGGTACGAAAGAAATGATTTGATACCA
>CAYXVU010000051.1:0-30930 GCA_964468725.1 uncultured Clostridia bacterium | reverse complement strand
CAAGCCGCTGTGGTAAATCGGCGTAGGCTGCACTCAGAGGCGAGTTGCAACTCTTTCTGGTTGGGGTTGCAGCTCGCCTCGTGACGAAAAGTTGTGCTTCTTCTTATGGCTACTCGATACCGATCACTCTAGTTTTCCGGCGCTCCCCTTACCCATGCGCGGGCCGCGATTGTCGCGCACCGGAGCATGATCGAGGTTGGCCACACGCTCTCCAAGTTCGTAAACCATCTGCGTAATGCGCGTCATCTTGTCAAAGTTGATCTTTTCGGCACTATCGGTGTTGGCGTGATAGTCGGGATGCACGCCGGTGAAGAAGAAGACGATGGGAATGCCTTTGGCTGCGTAGCTGTAATGATCGCTGCGGTAATAAATCTGTTCAGGGTCACCCAAATCGTTCATCTCGAAATCGAGGGTCAGCGGTTTGACAAGCGCTGCATTGGCGTCAATCGTCAGATTATGCAGTTCAGTGCTGATGCGGTCTGCGCCGACGATGAAGACGCTGTTGGCATACTCATCAAGGTTGTTTTTGTTGCGCCCGATCATATCAATGTTGATCTGAGCAACGATCTTGTCGAGCGGCACGGTTGGGTGGTCAACATAGAAGCGCGAACCCAACAGACCGCGCTCTTCTCCGGCGTGCCAGATGAAGATCAACGAGCGTTTCGGTTTTCTTCCCGTCGCAAAGGCTTTAGCGACCGCCAGAATGCCAATCGAACCCGACCCATCATCATCCGCCCCATTCCAAATTCTGTCGGTCGGGTCATTGATGCGCCCGCGCCCGTTGCGCAGCCGTAGCCCGTTCGGAGTTTGCGCAATCTCGCTGTCCGAATAGCCGACATGATCGTAATGCGCGCCGAAAGCAACAAAGGTCTCTTTCAACCGGGGATCGGAGCCTTCGATGATGCCGATGACGTTGCGCGTGTATTGCGTCCTCACGATATGGTACTCAGCATCGAGATTGAAGGTGAGGCGAACATTTTTGAGCGTGAAGTGCGGCAGCGGATCTCCGGCCAGGGCTTTGGCTTTCAACTCCGCATACTTGACATCCGACGCGCTCAATAAAAATTCGAAGAACGCTTCTTGCGCTGTGAGGCTCGGCGCTGCGGGCGCTTGCAGATTTTGCACAGTCGAAAAGTCTATGCCTTCCATCTGGTTCGGCCTGCGCCCTGATGTCATCACCATGCCCGTCGTTCCCGCGCCTGGCCCAATGCAAGCGGCTGCGCCGTATTGCTCAATTAACGTGCGCCCGCGATTGATCATCAATCGCGCATAGCTACGGTCTAACCCTTTCGGGCCGCCGATGCCGCCGAGAAAGAGCGCGACTTTACCTTTGATGGCTTTGCCTGCCAGATCATCGTGCGCCGGGGCGGCGCTCAGGCCATAGCCGAGAAAGTCAATCTGGTCGGTTGTAAACGAGCGTTTGCTGCCGACATTCATGGCAAAGTCAATGCCTTCTTTGTTCTTGAAGGTGCGCGACTGCCCATTGACTTCGACCGTCAACGTAGATTGATTTTCAGCTTTCACGCCCTGAACGGCGACACGTTGAAAGTAGGAGCCATTGTCGCCGCCCGGTTTAACGCCAAACGATTTCAGTTGGGTCGCCAGATAATAGGCGGCCATTCCCAGCCCTTCGCTGTAGGTATCGCGCCCTTCGAATTCATCCGAAGCGAAGTAGGAAAGCCAATCCTTGAGTTCTTGTGTTGTGATGCGGTCGCGCCCTTTGGCGCGTTGCGCGAAAGCCAAATTGCCGGTGAGCGCCGCAATCAGAGCCAGTTGCAGGATGATCGTGACGGTTCGATGAAGTCGTTGCATGCCCTCTCCCTAAAAAGATATGGCCAGCCGACTGCTGCAGCCAAAGGCTGAGAGATGAAAGTTGACAGGTTTGGATGAGGAGAAGACGAGCCGCTATCTCATCGTCTCATTCTCTCGCGCTTCTCTTCATCCCTCACCTTCAACCTTCAACTAGCAACCTCTGACAGCGTCAGGCCACTGGCCACTGGTTTTCGGTTCACAAATTACCGTGTGATTGACACGGTATTCGACACGACTCCGTTCGGATTATGCCCTTGAACGTTGTTCGTCGTGCCCGTTCTAACGATGTCGCGGATGCGTAGATTCCCCGGTGTGCTGCGCGCATTTTTATCAACGACGAGGAGGTCGCCGTCGCGCGTCAGCGTAAAGGTTTGTGTGCCATTAAGAATCAAAACCGCGCCGACAGCAAAGTTCGCATTGGCGGCTTGGAAGCGCAAGCCTTTCTTCCGAAATTGCAAGCCGACAATGCGCGGAGCCGTTGAGGTTTCATTCGAGCCGCCGCTTTCGATGCCAGTTTGATAGAGCGCCGTCACCGAATAGAAGAAAAGTTGCGTCGAACCGGCGGGCGCAGGCACGGTATCGGTAAAGGTAGTTTGATTGGCCGGAATAATGCCGACGATGTTCGCCAGCGATTCGACAACGTTGGCATTGTTCGACCGATAGATGGCATAGCCGATCAATCCCGCAGCCACGGCAGGCTCAAGGTTAGGTGCGGCGAGCGGTTCGAATCCAAGCGGCGTAATCGAAAGATCATTGGCCGCAACCCCGGTCGGCGGATTGGAAGCGGTTTCCGGCGGCGTCAAAACAATCTGCACATTATGGGTGTCGGCTGCCGGTAAGATGGTGATCAAACAGAGTACCGATTTCATGCGATTCGCTGAATCGCGCGCGGTGAAGGTCACCGATACGCGTCCGCTGGCAGAGGCTCCCGGATTGTAGACCAGATCGCCGCGCCCGCTGCTGCGGTCGGTGAAGGTCGCCCCTTGCAACGAGGTTGCCGACAATTGGATATTCGCATTGGTGCCATTGGCAGCTAAAACATTCAAAGTCTTTGAAGTGCCCGCAACGATGCTGATTTGCGCCGGAGCCTTCAACTTCAAAACTTCATTTTCCGGAGTACTCACGCCGCGCAAGCGCAAGACGCCGATGGTCTGATCGGGATCGTTGCTGAGGAAATTTATCACGCCGATAAAGATGCCCGAAGCGGGCGGTGAAAAGGAGACGGTCAAGACGAAACTTTCACCGGGTTCCATGATCGTCGGCAGCGGCGGCGCGCCGGATGCGGCAAACGGAGATTGCGGCCCTTGAATGTTGGCAAGCAACAAATCGGCGTCGCCGGTGTTTTTCACCTCGATTGCGATAGCGCCTTCGCCCGATGTGAAGTTTAAGAGCAGCGACCCAAAATCGAGATTGGGCACAGGAGTGACCGAACCGACGCCGCGCAGATTCACAGTGAAGATCGCATCCGCAGGCGCGTTGCTGGTGACGGTGAAGGCGCTCGTAAAGGTCTGCGCGGATGCCGGAGCGAAGCGCACCGTCAAGTCTACGGATTGATTGGTCGCCAGCATCAACGGCAAGGTCGGTTTATCAACAATCGAAAACGGCGCTGCCGGATCGGAGATGGCCGTGATCGTAAGCGTCGCGCCTCCGATGTTGCGGACGGTGACGGTTCGGGTTGCCGGTTGAGTGCCGACAGTTCCGAAATCAACCATATCGGGCGTCACCTGAATAACGGGTACAGGCGGCGGCGGCGGTTCGGGTGTGGTTGCTGACGCGACGTTCGACGCAGCAGACGAGCCGAAATTATTGAAGGCGAAGACCCGATAAAAGTAAGTCGTATTGGCAGCGACCGTCGTATCGCTAAAGGCCGTCACATTTGGGTTGACGGTTCCGACGGTTTGAAAATTCTGGCCATCGAGGCTGCGTTCAATGCGGAATCCGAGTTCGTTGTCGGCGTTGTCCGCCCACGTCAAATCTATACGATTGCCATTGATCGCCGTGGCCATCAGATTGGTCGGTGCATCGGGCGGGATGGGAATGGTCGGGATGACTTCAATGGTAAAGTCGCCAATCTCTTGCCCGCTGTTATCCTGTCTGCCATCCACGCCAATGAAATAGGTTGTGCCTTCTTGCAGTGAGCCGAGCAGTTCTTCGACTTCCCCGCCACCCGACGTGTTAGCGCTGCGGCAACCGGCAAAGGTCGTGCAGTTGGTGAAGAAGTAGACGACTGGGTTGAAATTCCCTTCGGGAGTGACGCGAATCCGATAGGTTTGTGAATTGCTCGGCGTAAAGCTATAGACCACTTCCGGTCCCGCAACATCACGATTGGAAGCGACGCAGGCATTGGGTCGCAAATTGTCTGCCGCGCCGAAGGTCGAACCGGCTGCGGAGAACGGCAAGCGGCTCGGATCAATGACTTCCGCCGTCGCGCAGGCATCATTGGCAGGCGTGCCGCGCCGCAAGGCGAAATGGAAATCGCCGGAGTTGCCGCTGATCGGACTATCCACGATGATGAAATAGGCCGTGCCGGAGATCAGCGTAGGCATAACGACTTCGCTCTTCCCGATGGTTCCAATATTCGCTCCGACCACGCAACTGGTACTGACGCTTGAGCAGTCCGTTACCACATAGAGGCTGACATCAAAAAGACCGCTGACCGGCGTAACGCCAATGGTATAGGTATCAGTCACCGAAGGAGTGAATCGGTAAATCACATCCGGCCCCGGCCCCGCCGTACACCCGCCAGCGCTTGGATCAACGTCATTAGCCGCGCCGATGGTCGTTGCATCTTCGGTGAAGGGCAACGATGCAGGGCTAATGACGGTTGCGGTCAGGCAAGTATCCGTGACCGGCACAGGGATAGAGGCAGTCGGGTTGCTCGCCTGACTCAGCGGCAGCCAGTTGGCTGCGACAATCAAAAGCGCGATAGCCATTGCCAGACCGATCCGCCATTGCCGTCGCGCGCAGGCGGGCATGAGCTTCGTGATGATGGGTTTCACAGTTTTGCCACTCCTTCAGATCAAAGTTAAGGGGCTACAGGCAACTGCAAATTCGACAGATGCGAGATGTGGAATGTTTTGCCTGAGTAATCAACCGCTTTCGTTTTGCCTGCGGGAAGGTGATTATAAAGGAAGCAAAATTGAATCGTAAAGCACAATACTGCCCATTTTTATTGGCTTTTCTTGAAGCATTCTCATTCGCAGGAGGGTGACGCCAGGTTATACCGAGTTGCGAATTAAGGTAAGATGGTTGAGCGGCGGTCTCTGACCGCCGTTCTCGCGCGCAAAGGATGGCGGTCAAAGACCGCCGCTCAACCAACGGTTCTCATTTTGTTTTGCCATTTGGGATGAGACGCTGCAATCTGTATGTACGCCGCAAACTTTTTTGCAGACAACCGAAGCAACGAGCGTTGAAACTAACAACTCCGTGCATGAGATTCTCAGTGGTGGAGGTCAAGATGAAATTCGCAAAATCATTACTGGTCTTTCTGCTCCTATGCCCGATTGCCGCTTGCTCTTTACGAGGTTCACGAAACAGAGAAATTGTCGAAGAGCCCCAAACCGCAGCATCCGTACCGCAGTCTGCCAATGAGGATACGGCTGCGTTGAGGGGAGAAGGAACCATCGGCAAAATCGCCCCAGCCGCAAAGGCGCCTCAACCATCCGACCAAGCCGCGACCAGCCCGGTATCGCTGCAAGCCGCAGACAACATCCAGAATCAACCGCAACTCACCGAACGCAAAATTATTCGCAACGGCGAGATGATTCTGGAAAGCGATGACCCGACTGAAGGTCAGCGAAAGATCGCGTCGCTCGCCGAATCGCTCGGCGGTTTCGTCGTCACTTCCGAGTTCAAACAAAACGACGCGCGCGTTCTCAACAAACCGAGTCAAATCGTCATCGTCACCGTGCGCGTGCCCGCCCCGCAATTCGATGCCGCCGTGCAAGCCATTCGTCAAACCGGCTCGCGCGTGCTCAGCGATAAGACCACCGGGCAAGATGTGACGGAAGAGTATATTGATCTCGAAGCCCGCATCCGCGCTAAAAAAGCCCTCGAAGCGCAGTTCCTCGAAATCATGAAACGCGCCAGTCGCGTCTCCGACGCATTGGACGTGCAAGAGCAGATTTCAGAAGTTCGCAGCCAGATCGAAAGCCTCGAAGGGCGTCGCCGCTTCCTCGAAAATCGCGCCGCACTCTCCACCATCGCCGTCACCTTGCAAACGCCTACGCCGGTGGTCACGGCAACGACGCGCGGCTTTTGGTACGATGTCAAACGCGCCTTTGGCGACGGCATAGACACAGCCGCCGCCATCATCACCGGCTTGATTCAATTCGTCATCGTGCTGCTCCCCATCGCCATCTTCATCGGGCTGCCGGGCTTCTTCTTGCTGCGGTTTCTCTTCCGGCGCATCAAGTGGCGACCGCGAAAGAAAGAACCCAAAGCGGTCGAGTCGCAGGCATAGCAACTGTCTGCTTATTGGTCATCACGGTTTTCCAAAGGGGCTATCCGGCAAGGCGAAATCCCACGCCTTGCCGCGCTCAATAGCATCAAGGTGCAACAGCAACAGCCCATATCCGGCTGCGCCATAAAAATATCCTGTAAAGGCTGCCGCTTTACCACTCTTTGGCATAAACGCCATGCGGGTGATCGGCCACCACCTGCCGTTGGCATCGTGCGCCGATCTTCTCATCAGGTCATCAATCAGCAGGCGGGCAAATTCGAGATAGCGCGGCTCTTTGGTTTCACCATACAGGCTCAGTAAGAAATCGGCTACGCCCGCCGTGCCAAATCGTGTGCTGATCTCAAAAGGCGTGCTGCCCAAATGCGAGAGCGGTTGTCCCGGCATGCCGCTTTGCAGCAGACTGCGCGCACACGCCCTGACCAGATTCATCCAGTGCGGGTCTTTGGTAATCTGCCAGAGTCGAAAAAAGAGTCGCCCAGTGCCCGCAGGACCATGCGCCCACCCAATGTCATAGGGGCGTTCCCATCCTCTGTCCGGCCAACCATAGGGAGTCAGGAATCCTCCGTTATCTTGTTTGCTGACGGCTTGCAAGTATCGAGCACTGGCGATGGCTGCTTGCAAAAACTCTGCTCTCTTGGTCTGTTGATACAACGTCGCCAAAAAATAGCCGACACCTGCCGCGCCGTGTGAAAAGTTCGGCAGAATAAACTCCCGATCTTCGCTGCGCCTCCAGGTCAATCCTCCCGACTCGGTAATCGCGCGTTTGAGAAGTTTCCTGCCAGCTTCGATGGCTAACGGTTTCGAAGGCGCGTGGCCAAGTTGTTCGGCGGCACAGAGAAGAAAGAGGCCAATTCCGGCATTGCCGCTTAAAATATCGTTTGCCTGATTCCATGCCGCGCCGTCTTGATCTCGTTGCGCGGCAGCGTGCAGCATCATTAGGCACTGCCTTGCGCCGCGCTCATACTTCCGATCCCCGGTTGCTTTGAAGGCTTGATGCAGAGCATATCCGACTCCTGCGATGCCGCCATATAGACCGGCTGCTGACCAACCCGGTCTGTCTTCAAGTTTGTTCGGCAAGTTAGCGAGCAGGTAATCCGCGCCGCGCCGGGCTTCTTGCAAGTCGGTGGCGCTGCGCGTGGCGCGATAGGCCGAGAGAAAAAAGAGCGTCGTTCCCGCCACGCCGGAACCGAGGTCAAGAGAGACTTCTTGACCATCGAGAGCATCATCCGGCCAGGCGGTCTGATTCGACGCGCCATCAGCAGTTGAGCGAATCCAGTTCGCGGCTTGCGTGGCCGCTGCAAGATAGGTGGCAGGTTGCGAAGGCGGCAGACATTGCGCCCCTGATAAATCGGCTGTCAGGGGCAGCCCTTCGAGAGGCTTGAACTCACAAGCCGGGAAAGCGGTTTTTGCCCAAATCAGACAACTCAACAGGCAAATCGCCAAGCTGAGGTATGGAATCTTTTGCAGGCCTCTTCGCATCGCTACTCTTCCTTACCAACGCCGATGGTCACCAACCAGAAACGAAGCGTTTCTACAATAGCTCCGGATTCGCCGGTTGGAGCGAATCCCGCTTCCAATGCGCCTGTTGGAAAGGCTGTTACCCCTTTCCGCTCATCTGTCGCTTTCCGGTTAGCACATCGAAAAAGTCCGTGTGGCGTTTGATTTTCCCATCTACGGTTTCGAAGATGGAGACTCCGCGTATGGCGACGTGCTTCCTTTCAGCCGTTGGGTTCTTCAGGTCTTTGATACGCGCGGATAAAGTGTGTTCGGCAACCGCCGTGTTGCCGCTTACCCGAATGCTCGTAAAAGTAAACTTGACGCTTTCATACATCGGCGCAGACTGCAAAAGTAATTCTCGATACTCGGTTTTATTCGTCACCGAGAGATGATAGGTAGGGTCTTCAAAGCTCATATCCTCCGCATAGAGGGCGAGCAGTTTATCAATATTCAACTCTTCCTGTGCGGCTGCCCAATCTCTGACGAGTCGCTGCAACTGCCGAGGTGTTGCGCCCTTTGCTACGTTGGCACAGGGAAAGGTAAGGGCGCTCAAAGTCAAAGGGAAAAAAGCGCGACGGGAAAACGGTTCAGAGAGTTTCAACATCGTTTCTCCTTCTTTCGAATTCGTTGCGGTCAGCAGGGGCTTGACTCAGGCTTTTTGTGATAGCTGTTTCCTGAGCGTCAAGACATCATAAAAATCGGTCTGGCGCTTGATCTTGCCGTTGGCAAATTCAAAAATCGAGACGCCACGCACCGAGTAACTCTTCGGCAAAGCGTCAGGGCTGCGAGGGTCTTTCACGCGCCCGGATTGTACGTGCTCACTCACTAGCCAATCTTTGCCAGCGATGAGGTTCGAGACGGTAAATTTTGCTTCGAGAGCAAACGGGATTTGTCCCTCGGCGAACTTCCGCAATGCCGCTTTTCCCTGAAAGAACAACTGGCTGGTTGGGTCTTCGAAAAGGCAGTCTTCCGCATAAAAGCTGAGGATCTTCTCGATATCCAACTTTTCATAAGCGGCATAATAGTCTGCGAGAATCTTTTTCACGGCTGCTGATTTTCCGAACCCCTTCGAGCCAATCAGCGGCAGCGACGAAGTCGCGAGTAATGAATGTCGTAAAAATCCCCGTCGGGTCTTCAGAGCTTTCTCTCTCTTCATAATATCTTCACCTCTCGATCAGAAAATTGAATGGCCATCACGGCTTCGCCTCGATTGATTATCGAGAAGTCGCGCTACTTGACAAGGATGATGGGATGAGGAACAGAAGAAGAGGGGTAAATGGCGAAAAAGCTTGGCGAAACTGTTGCCTGCTACAGGCCGGTTTCCATCACCGCGCGTAATTGATCCCGATAGCGACGACCTAACGGCAACCTCGTGCCGTCCCGTAAGACAACCAAGTAATCGCCGCGAAACATGGTGTGAAGCTCTTTGATCTGTTCCACGTTGACCATCGCGGAACGATGGATGCGAACGAACTTTCGCGGATTGAGCTTTTGCTCTAACGCGGTTAAGGTTTCGCGTAATAAGTAGGCGTCGCGACCGACATGTAAGCGCACATAATTGTCCGCCGCCTCTATCCAGACGACTTCATCAGCCGCTAAAAAGGTGAGGCAACCGTCCGTGCGAATGGTAAACCGTTGCGTATAGTTGGCGGGGCGAGGGGCAGCATCGGTCGCCGCTTTCACTTCCTGAAGCAGCGCCAGCATCTGCTGTTTGAACTGGTCTTCCGATGTCCGGCTAATCTGGTTGCGCGCCCGTCCCATGGCTTGATCGAAGCGTGCTCGATCAAAGGGTTTAAGCAAATAATCCACTGCACAAACATCAAAGGCTCGCAACGCATATTGGTCATAAGCGGTGACAAAGATCACACAGGGCAGCCATTCATTTTGAACGGCTTGTAAAACATCAAAACCATTCATTACCGGCATCTGCACATCCAGAAAGAGCAGGTCGGGTCGCTGCTCGATGATGCGATTGACCGCCGTGCGTCCGCTGCCGCATTCGCCAACGATTTCGACATCGGCATGGTCAGCCAGTAACAGCCGCAAACGTTCGCGCGCTAACGGCTCGTCATCCACCAATAACGTGCCTATCGTTTTGGGCGGCGAGAGATAACTCATTCGCCTCCTTCTTGCTGTGTGTGAAAAGGCAAGATGAGGTGAACCGCGAACCCTGAACCGTCCTCGCGGCTGCTAGCGACCATTCGATAGGACGCGCCGTAGAGTTGCTGCAACCGCGCGCGCGTATTGCGAAGACCCACTCCTTCTCTCGCGTCAGATGGCCTTTCTGCATTCATCCCTTGCCCGTCGTCACAGACTGTAATCGTCAAGGTGCTCTGTTTGCGCACCGCTCGAATGTCTATCGTTCCCCCCTCTTCACGCGGCGCGATGCCATGACGCACGGCGTTTTCGGCCAGCGGTTGTAAGACGAGATTCGGAACCATCGCATCAAGGGTGTCGGGAGCGATGTCGAAAGTGATGGCCAAGCGGTCAGGGAACCGCATCTGCTCAATCGCAAGGTAGCGATTGAGGAATTCCATCTCGCGTCGGAGCGTAACCTCTTGAGTGCCGGAATTCTCCAATGTCAGGCGCAAAAATTCGCTCAATCGCGCTAGCATCTGGTCTGCGGCTTCCGGGTCTTTGTAGATCAGCGTGGAGATTGCGTGCAGCGTATTAAAGAGAAAGTGCGGGTGCAATTGCATTTTGAGCGCCTGTAATTGCGCGTCGGTCAACTGTGCTTTTAACTGCGCCGCATGCGCTTCGCTCAGTTGATAGCGTCGGTAGGTATCCAACAACCGACTCACCAGTACGATTCCAAAACAGACCAACACTCCTTCGTGCAGACTGCCATTGAAGATTTGAGAGAGAAACTGCCTGTAAGTATTGCGCGCCTGTTTGTAATCGGGCATCGTCATCCAGACCAACGGGGTGTAGAGCGTGATATGAGTCGCCGCAATCAGAAACCATGAACCTACCTGCAAAGGCAGCGCCCGCCACCAATCGCTTCGATCAAACGGCAATCGCTTGGCGACCCAAACCACCAAGGGCGTAAAGGCTGCCCATAAATATCCGTCGGCCAGAGAGAGAAAAAAGGTTGTGCCCCAAGCAGGCGGGTTTTCGTTTGTCGCAACCAGTAAGATTTGCCGACTGCTGAAGAAGACAGCAATCAACGTCCACGCGCCAATCACTAAACCGACTTTTGAGCGCGGCTGCCAGACTTTCACCCGATCTTCTTGTGATGCGGTGAGCATGTAAATGCGCCTGCGATAGACTCTTCTCAGTTACGATATTGATTGGTGATCGGCATGCGACGGTCGCGCCCGAACGCGCGGGGCGTGATCTTTACACCGGGCGGGGCTTGGCGGCGTTTGTATTCAGCCAAATCCACCCGGCGCACAACCCACCTCACCGTCTCTTCGGCAAAGCCCATCTCAACAATGGAGGCGATGCTCATCTCTTTTTCGACATAGGCTTCGAGGATGGCGTCGAGGATTGGATAGGGTGGCAAGGTATCTTGATCGGTTTGATCGGCTTTCAATTCTGCTGATGGCGGGCGCGTGATGATGTATTCGGGAATGAGGGATCGGTCGCCGCGCCGGTTGACGAAGTCGGCAATCTCATAGACCAATGTCTTCGGCACATCTTTCAACAGCGCAAACCCGCCTGCCATATCGCCGTACAGCGTCGCATAGCCGACGCTCATCTCGCTCTTATTGCCTGTCGAAACAACCAGCCCTTTGAACTTGTTCGACAACGCCATCAAGATGTTGCCGCGAATGCGCGCTTGAATATTTTCTTCGGTCGTATCCTCAGCCAGCCCCTCGAATGCGGGGGCTAGCATCGTCAAATACTCCTTAAACGTATCCTCAATCTCGATGACCTGAAAATGGATGCCAAGGTTTTCCGCCAGTTGTCGCGCGTCGCGCCCGCTCTCCGTCGAAGAGTAGCGCGTCGGCATATAGACGGCATGGACATGATCGGCTCCCAAAGCTTCCGCACAGACCACCGCGGTGAGCGCTGAATCAATGCCGCCCGATAGTCCGAGATAAACTTTGTCGAAACCATTTTTGTGAACGTAATCGCGCAGCCCGATGATAATGGCGCGATAGACTTCGGCGGCTTCGCCCAATCGCTCATAGGTGCGCGGCAAAACTTCCGGTCGCGGGCTGCGTTGCGGCAAAGCATCTTTGAGGTTGATCGGTTGCAACGACTCATCGGTCGTCAATCGAACCTTTTCTCGTCGGCGACGCGGGTCGCGCAACCGTTCGGCAAAAACGCGCTCGGTGTTGATATCCGCGACGATCAGATCCTCTTCAAAGGCGCGCCCGCGCGTGATGATGTGGCCGCCTTCGTCAATCACCAACGAATTGCCGTCGAAGACCAGCTCGTCTTGCCCGCCGAAGAGATTGACATAAGCGAGGGCAACGGCGTTGTCTTCGGCGCGCGTGCAGAGCATGCGCTCGCGGTCGAAACTCTTCCCCGCATGAAAAGGCGAAGCCGATATATTGATGATTAAATGGGCATCGCCCATTAAGGTTTGCACTTTGGTCGGGCCGCCGGGATACCAGATGTCTTCGCAGATGTTGACCCCTGTGCGCGCATCGCCAAAGGCGAAGACCGGGCTGTGCCTGCCCGATTGAAAGTAGCGTTCCTCATCAAAGACGCCGTAGTTGGGCAGGAAAGTCTTGTGATAGGAGTTGACGATCTTCCCGTCAACGATCACCGCCGCCGCGTTATAGATATCTGAGCCATCCGTGTCAACATAGCCGATGATGACGCACATTTCGCCTGCTGCTTCGACGACGCGATGCAGAGCGCGTAAGTTTTCTCGCACGAAGTGCGGGCGCATCAGTAAATCTTCGGGCGGGTAGCCGGTGATGGCGAGTTCGGGAAAGGCAACGATGTCTGCGCCGACTCCGCGCGCACGTTCAAGGTAGTCGAGCGCAATGTTGACATTGCCCTCGAAATCGCCAACCGTCGGGTTGATCTGGGCAAGCGCCACGCGAATGATGTTCATGCAACCCTCTCAGAAAGTACGAAGGATGCCGGGGGCAGGATGAAAATGATAGAGGGAGCAGGTCTTTGTTTCAGAGAGCGTTTTCTCCCCAGCCTTCACCCTTCGCTCGCCCGTCCTTCATCTTCAAAATTCGCGGACGCTTCCGTCGGCGCGTCCGTTCGATAGAAAGGATAGAGTTCTTTGAAGCGCTGCACAATATCGGCAAGCGGAACGTCGGCAAATTGTCCGTAATCGCGGACGTATTCCATGTGACGATTGCCCTGTTGATCGAATTCGTGAAAGATCGAATCCTGCTGGCCGTCAAACTCCAATGGCTTGACGCCGAACTTTTCGCACAGCGACAAGTTGAAGGCCGGGGTCGCTTTCACCCATCTGCCATTGAGAAAAAATTCCGTGTAGCCGTGATAGGCGTAAATGTCCGTCTGCATCCGCGCTTTGAGCCGTTCGGTGGTCAGATGATTGCGAACGTCGGCAAAGCCGAGCCGCGCCGCAACGCCAACGGCGCGACCGGCAGCCGCTAACAGGACGGCTTTCGAGACACACCAGCCGCGTCTGGTCTTGAGCGTAAAACTGGCTTTGAGATGTTCAACATCGAGCGTTACATCATAGGGGTCATAGAGCACATCATCGCGCACGGCATAGTAGAGTTTGACGGCTTTTGCGACCTCATCCGTTTCGCCGCGCACAAGATTTTCGGCGTACTCCATGACGCTCAAGCTAGCACTATCAACAAAGGCCGTGGGGGAGAGGTAGGATTCAAGCTCTGATTTGAAGGCATTCATAATTACAGGCAATAGAACTCATCCGCCCCTACAGATCAAGACAAGACGAGGCATTTGCAACACTGCGAGCAGGGTCACAGACTTGATGAGTTCGCCAACTTAGGAAGTAATTTCGACGGTGTCTACGATGCCGACGACGGCGGCGTCAACCGGGCAGTCTTTGCAACCTTGCGCCATGCGTGCCGAACTGCCTTGCACGATCAAGACAGTCTCTTGATACCCTGCGCCGACCGTATCAACTGCGATGACATGCCCCTTCTCGTCTTTGCCATTGGCGTCAATCAAGCGCGCGACGAGCAGTTTGCGCCCCAACAGACGTTCATCTTTGCGGGTGGCAACGACGGTTCCAACTATGCGAGCTAAGATCATAATCAGGTGGCAGGTGAGAGGCGAGAGGTGACCGGCAACGAGGAGAGCTGCGTTCCCGGTTGGCGGTCGCCGATTCCCTCTCTCCTATTTCTTTCGGGATTCAAAAGTGACGGGTAGGCTTTCATCAACCGCCGAATGCGGGCGCGGGATGACATGCACGCTCACCAAATCGCCGACGCGGCGCGCGGCAGCGGCTCCGGCGTCGGTCGCCGCTTTGACGGCGGCCACATCGCCGCGCACGATGGCGGTGACGAATCCGGCGCCGATCTTTTCATAACCGATCAGCGTCACGTTGGCGGCTTTCACCATCGCGTCCGCCGCTTCGATCATCGCTACCAGACCTTTGGTCTCGATCATTCCCAGAGCTTCCATCTACGTTCTCCTCTTTCTGTGCCAATTTATCAGTGCTGATTATTGAATCAAAATCCCGCTCCCGGCAGGGTAACTTGCTGCTTCTTAATTTACCTACGCTTTGATCTCGCGCGCCACCAGTCGCGCAGCTTCCGTAATGAGCAGAGTCAATTCCCGTTTGGTCAGGGTGACCGTCTCATCCCCTGATGCGGTTGCGCGTGCCGGTGTGGCGCTGCCCGCGGCGCAGCTCTCCGCGTGCCCTTGCAGATACCCGCAGGCTTGGCAGTGACGAAACTCCGGCGGCATATACCCGGAGCGTTCGCGCACATCAAGTAATTTTTCAATCGCCGCCGCCGGTAATTCGCGTGGCTGGCCGACCAGTTTAGCAATCAAAGTGATTTTGGCAAAGTGCTCCAGCGTCTCCATGCGCCCATAGGCGGTCTCCAAATCCGGCCCGTAAGCGACGGCTCCGTGATTGGCCAGCAACAACGCATCGTGATGCGGAATATAAGGCGTCAGCGCATCGGATATCTCGCTTGTAGACGGCGTACCATAAGCGGTCAGCGGAATACAACCGAGCGTCAAAATCACCTCCGAAAGCAGCGGCTTATCGAGCGCGACGTTGGCGACCGCAAAGCCTGTTCCAAATGGCGGGTGCGCGTGCACGATGGCTTGAATGTCAGGCCGCAAGCGATAAATCTCGCGGTGCATGGCAAATTCGGATGACGGATTGCGCTCTTCCCGCTTGAGTTTGCGCCCCTCAAGGTCAACCAATACGAGCATCTCTTCGGTCATGCGACCTTTGCAGACCATCGTCGGCGTCGTCAAAATCGTGCCGTCATCGAGCCGCGCGCTCAGGTTGCCATCGGTAGCGGCAATGAATCCGCGCTCATAAATGCGACGCCCGATTTCGACGAGGTGCTGCCTGAGTTCGCGTTCTTTCGGCATAACGAGTTTGAAAATGCGCTCACAGTGTCCGGTGTGCAGCCGCTCACTGTCAAGCGCAAAGCCAAGAAGTAACCGGCCAGCGCAGGAAGCTAAGAGAGCGCATTGACCGCCCATCTGGCTGCCGCCTATAGTCGAAGCTATGCAAAGGCCGCCGATATTCCTGACCCGCCCAGCTACCGATTGGATTCATCGCGTCGGTCAAAAACATAATCAAGTGCAGAGTTTGTCCCTCTCCGCGCAGCAACGCGAAGAGCTGACGGCGTGGCTGGAGACGGAATTCGTCTTTACGTCGCTGTCGCTTGATGGGCAGTCCGTCAGCCGCGAGCAAGTCGCTTTGACCGGAATTGCGCTCGATCAAGGGCGCGAACTGGCAGAATCCGACCGCCTGATCGCTGCACAACGCGCCGCCTTGCGGCTGGCTCAAAGCCACGTATCTGACCAACCAGATGAGGAGTTGATAACGCCGCAGTTGCTCCTCAAACTGAACCATCCGCTTGCTGATGCCGCATTGTTTCGCACCCGTCCGGTCACAGCCACTCACTCGATCAAGCCGCCTCTGCCCGAACATGTGACCAGCAGCGTGCAGAGCGCTTGCTATTGGTTTACAGCGGAATCGTTCCTCGAACTCAATCCCCTTGAGCAAGCGGCCATCGTTTACCTGCGATTGTTAGAGGTGCAACCCTACGACAAGGGAAATGTTCGCACGGGATTGGTCGCAGCCAGCCTCTTTACACTGAGAAAGGCATTGCCGCCGATCATCATCCCAGCAGCCGATCACGCGCAATACGCCGCAGCCTTAGATGCCAGCCGCCAATCGAATACCCAACCGATGGTCGAATTCCTGGCGCGAGCGACCGAGACGACGCTTGACGCAATGATCGGAGTGATTCGCTCAAACCCATAATCTTCCCTGTGGCTGAGTATCTTGATGGCCGAGACGTTTTAGTTCACGCGCGTGTTGGCCTTGAGCAAATCAATCGCTTTGTCCGCGAGTTTGATGAGGTGCGGGTGAGCGCGGTGACCGTTGGTTAAAATCGCAAAGCCCAACTTGCGCTCACGGTTGCCCAACAAAAAGGCCGTGTAGCCGGGCACGCTGCCGCTGTGCGCAAAGTAATGCTCGCCGCCGCGCGTGTCTACCCACCAGGTCAAGCCGAATCCGGCTTCCGGCCCGCCCCACAGATTCTCGACAGGCCCTTTGAACTGGTCATACTGCCGGGTGAACATCTGTTCGAGCGTCGCCTCGCTGATGACGCGCTTGCCTTTGAAGACGCCGCCGTTGAGATTCATCATCAGCCAATTCGCCTGATCGAGCACCGTGCCATAGACAATCCCGGCAGGCCAGACGCTAGCCTTCAAGCGCACGGCGGGCGTCAATCTGCCGGTCTTCTCGTCCGGCACATAGGGAATCGTCAGGCGTTCTTCCAACTCGCCTTGCGGTTCGAAGACGCTGCTGGTCATCTCTAACGGCTTGAAGAGATTTTCGGTGACGTATTTTTTGAAGGGCACGCCGGAGAGCTTCTGCACCAAATAGCCGATCAGCCCATAGGCCATATTAGAGTACTCCTCCTTTTGCAACGGCGGGCGAACGACTTTGAGCGAGGTCTTCAAATACTCTTCAAGCGGCGGCGGTGCAGTCTCGCCCCAAACGGGAAAGGGGCCGAAATCTCCGGGCATGCCCGACAGGTGAGTCAACAGATGGCGAAAGGTGACCGGCTTGGCCGGGTCTTCGCCTTGAATCTTGAACTCCGTCAAATAGGCGCTCACCTTGTCATCGAGTTTGAATTTGCCCTGCTCCATCAACTGCAACAAGGCGACGGTTGCCATTGCTTTGAAGGTAGAACCAATCAGATAGACCGAACTCGGAACGGCGGGCGTGCGCGCCCACAGATTGGTCTGCCCGTAAGCGCCGACCCAAACCACTCTGTCACCAACCACTAAAGCGACTGTTGCCGAAGGGATTTTGCCTTCCAGCAAGGTCTTATCAATCTCCGGTTCCAGTTGCGTAACGACGCGGCCGACATCAACTGTTGGCACAGCCGTTTGAGCCGCAACCGCAAGCGGAGGGAAAAGGAGAATGCCTGTAAGAAGGCTAGCGGTCAGTAAAGAGTAGGCGAAACGAAACCACATACGATTCTTCATCATGGTCGTTCTCTCAGAGGAAGTATAGGGGTTGGTCCACTGGCAAAAGAATGGCGCTCGCTTATGACGCGAGTCGGGTCACGCGCAAGCGGTTGGCATCGGTGCGCGCCATCTCATATTCAACAGTATGCAGTTTGCCGTCTTTGTCATACTCTTGAACCGAAAAGCCTCTGCGTCCGGCGGTGGGATTCAACACCACAGGCAAGACACCGCGCAGGCTGCTGCCGATGTAGGCCGCTTCATAGCGCTCGTATTTGACCGAATAGTTGAGAACCAAGATGCGCGTAAAATCCACAGCCCCTTTGCTATCAACGCCCTTCATCAACGCGATGTAATTATTCTTAATATCGCCATTGCGCGTCTTGTTTTGATCGAAAGCGACCCAGCCGGTAAAGCGGCGACCGTCGCCTTCGAGATGGAGAATCTCTTCCGGCACGTCGAGTTCGACCTGCTGCGCGCCAATGAAACCGGCGCGCAGAACTTCGGCTTCAGGCAACCGCACTTCGTACCAAACCACCGTCTGGGTGGCGGCTTCGTCATCATCGTCGTCGCCGGAAGTAGCATCATCGCCATCGCGTTGCGGTTTATAGGTAGTGCGAACTTTACCGACGATCTCGACTGGTGTTCCGCGTTTGAGCAAGGTTGCAACCGTGCCATTCGGTTCGAGCCGCAATCGAGCTTTGACTTTCACTCTGCCGGTCGCCTGCGAAACGATGGCTTGCGATTTTTGATAGAGGGCATCCGTTTGGGCGACTACATCTTTGTTGATGATCGAACTGGCTTCGACCCAACCGGTAATCTTTTCGGGGGCGCGCGTCCGCACTCTGTACCATTGCTCAACTTGCGTCGGGGTTCGCACTTCAGCCTGTTCGAGGATGTCGAGGCGGTCGCCAAGCCGCGCTTCGGCGACATCGAGGGCGACGAGAGCCGTCGAAGAGCGAATCTTCACTTTCGGGACGCTGACGACCGCTTCATCAATCGGTCTATCGAAAATCGCGTTGCAGCCGCTCAGACCGCAGGCAATAACGGCAAGCATAACCAGACGGATCAATCGTTTTTGCATAGCTCGTTGGATGCCCGTTTGCCGGACAAGATGCCCACGCTTCGCCCGGCGCATTCAGCAATCGAAGTCTGACAAACGAGCCGGGTGAAGCGCAAACGTGCAGTTGGTAATAGGAGAACCTGCTTCAGCCCTGTGGTGCGGCGCTCTTGATTTCGCTCAGCAACGAGCGCACTTTGCCTGCATCTTTCATGCGCCAGGCATTGCTGAGGTCGAGCAGTTTCAAGCGCAAGCTGCTGTCGCTGCCAATCGAGCAATTCGATTTCGCATCATTCCAGAGCAGATGATCGTTGATGATCGTTTCCGGGCGACCTTCATAAGCCACCAGCGGATCGTTCCCCGCGATCTTAATCAACTCGTCCAGACAGGCCTGCACGCCTTTGGGAACCGCTGCACTGCCTTTGCCTTTCGCTTTCTTCTTCGTTTTGCGTGGTGTTGCCTGCATGGGGGCAGAAGCGGCAGCTTGCCAAGCGGTTCCGGTGACACGCGCCGAGACAGTGTTCACCGAAAGCGCACTCAGCAAAGCAGCAGCAAGGGCAAGCCCCAATGCTAAAGTCATCCGTTTCGTTCGCATAAAGAAACCTCCAAAAATGTTAGCGGTCGCTGAAAGCTCACGACCAAAGTCTCGAACCAAACCCGTCGAATCGGCGGGCGCGGGGGAACTGCTCAGAGGAAATCCCATTTTGACACGCGATGAATGATTGCAACAACGCCTTTCCTCTTCGACCAACAAAAGAGAGAGATGAAGGAAAAGCGTATTCAGGTAAAAAGGACTTGCAGGCAAATGAGCGAGATGGACATGGATTTGCTCAAGTGACCCGCGAAAGCCTGTCGCATCCGCCTACGTCCGTGTCCGATTCTTCGCGGCGCAATTCTGCCTCATCGAAACCTGGCTGTCCCCGCTTGGCGCATCCCCAAGCCGCGAGATTATCGCAAAATCTTTGCGGTTGCGCACGCCAATAGCCCCTATCCTTCGTCTTCCGCCCGCATCTGAGCATCAGCGGCTGCCCCTTTGCGTTTGCGTAATCGGTCAATCGCCTGACGGAAACTTTCGCGCATCTGATCGAGCCTTTCGGCCAACTCCGTCACCTCATCGCGGGCGATGGATTGCGGCAAGATGCTCTCTACCGGCGATGGCAAGTCTTCAACCGGACGGCTCAATTCGCCAACTGCCATGCGACTGGTCGCTTCGCCAAGCGTCGTCAAACGCTTGCCCAATCCCTGACCGAATAAGAAGCCGAGGGCGAGAGCCAGTAGAAAAGCCAACCCGGCAATGAGGATGAGAATGGTTGAAACTTGATTGGCTGCGCCGGAAGACTCGCTCGCCGGAAGCATGACGCCCACTCGCACCGGCTGGTTATCATTGAGCGCCGTCAAGGTTTGCCAGGCAATCGCATAGCTGCGCTCGTCGCGCGTCAGGAGGGGTTGACTGGCATCAATGCGCAGGCCAATCAATGAAGGCTTATTGACCATCGCAGCGCCGCCCAGATTGGCCGCTACAATCGTATCGCCAAGCGCAATGGCAACCCCGGATTCCCGATTGCCATACAGAGTATCTCGCATCTCTTCTTCGAGCGGCAGTTGCAAGCCCCGCGCTCCGGCGCGCGCGACAAAAGAGTTGTTGAGCAGTTGCCCGACCAGCACCAAACCGAAGCAGCGTCCGGCGGTGAAGATCGGAGCTCCGGCTTCGAGCATCAGAGCCTCTTCGACAACCGCCTGACCATTACTTTCGACGCGGGCACGCTGCGCCAGATTCCATTGCACCAAATGCTCGCCGCCTTCGATGACATAGGAGGCAGCGGGCACGGATTTGCCCTGTTTCGCTTCGGCAAATACCTTTTCGGCGATGAGGCTTTTCTGCCCACTATCAAGCAGCGTCTCGCTATCGGCAGGGCGGTCGTTATGCCTAACCAATACACGCCCCGATAGGTCGGCAATCAACAGAAAGTCCAGACTCAGTTCGTTCTGTGCGGCAGAAAGGAGGTCTTGCGCTTGGGCTTTGGCAGTGTTCTTTTCGGCTTCCGTGCTGTCGGCGCTAATCACGCTCTTGTTGGCGATATCAACCGCCAACCTCTGAGCAGCAACCCGCAATTCAGCGAGCCGCTTTTCATAAAGGCTGACTGCCGTCTTGGCATCAGCTTGCAATTGCGCGGTCAGCCGGTCGTGCGCTTGCGAAGCGACGCGATAGGGCGCGACCACAAGCGCAATGACAAAAGGCAGGAGGATGAGCGCGGCACACAAAACGGCAAGTTTCAAACTCAATCGCATAATCAGGTTATTGGTTACAGGGGACAGCTTACCGATGTCAGATTGCAGGAGATTGGGAGCCGATCAGTCAAGTAAGCCAAGACAGGAATCCGACGGTTGGGTGTTGGCTTCGTCTCTTAGCCCCTGACTGCCTCCAGACCCTCTCTTGTGCTTGTCTCCTATCCCCTGACACCGGTTCCCTACTTCACATCCTTCGCGCATCGAAAGCCGGTCTGTTCCGGCGCGGCGTTTTGGTCTATGAACCCGCGATAAGTCGCTTCGATGTTCTCCCGGCGATTGTAGGAGCCGCCGCGAATGATGCGATAGACAATGCCGCTTTTGATATCATAATTCCCTAACGAAGCGGCGCTGCCGGGGTAAAGTTTGAATTCGTCTGATGTCCACTCCCATACGTTGCCAACCATATCGAGCGCTCCGCAGGGACTGGCGCCGTTTTTATACTGCCCGACCGGCGTCGTCGAACTTCCGCGAATGTTGGCCAACCCTTCGCCCCAGGCATTACCCCAGGGATAAAGCTGACCGCGTGTGCCGCGTGCTGCCGCTTCCCATTCGGCTTCGGTCGGCAACCGCTTGCCCGCCCAAGCCGCGTAATCGGTGGCGTCTTTCCAACTGACTCCGGCAACTGGATGGTTGGCTTCACTGTCCGGGTATTTGCCATCTTTCCAGGTCACCGGCGGTTTGCGACCTGTCGCATCTACGAATTTCTTATAGCTGGCATTGGTAACTTCGGTCTGGTCAATAAAGAAACCCGGCAATTCAACCGTATGGGCGGGGCTTTCGATCTCGTCCCCCGTATCTTTCCCAATGGTATAGGAACCGGCAGCTACATAAGCCATCCCTTCCGGCGCAATCGGGGTAGTCGGGGGTTCCGTTAGCGGCGGCGTGGGCGTCGAGGTCGGCTGGTCAATCCCTGTCGGTGTCGGCTTCTGCACCAGCGATTTCAGTTGCGGCAGGTACCACCACAACAGCCCCGCACCAATAATGGCCAACGCCGCAAAGCCCACCAATACAATGGGAGCCGAACTACGCCGCGTCGTCGTTGGCGCGGCCATCGCTTTGGCTGCGGTAACTTCGGCGGCGTAGGGTTGCTCGACAAAATAGTTGCGCGCTTCGATCCGAGCCGGAGCAACCGGAACAGATGGAGCAGTCTCTTGCGGGTGTGATTCCCCGATGCCAAAAGCCTGCATGGCGGCATCATTCAAACTCACATTTTGCGCGGTAACGGGCGCGGGCGGCGGAGCCTCTAATCCTTTGGTTACTGGCATCTGCCCGGTAGCGGTCGGAACTTGCGGAATGGGGATAGTCTCATTAGCAGGCAATGCGCCAGAAGTCGGAACCGGCGAAATGGGCACGGTTTCGTTAGCGGGCGACAATTCGGCGGAGCGCTCGATCTTTGTCGTCGCACTGGCCAACTCGTGCTTCTCGCGCTCGACCATCTCATTGATAGACTCTGAGGCCATGACGAGCGTGCCAAACGCGGGTGGCGGTTGTTCGGGCGGCGCTACCGGCGAAGAGAATTGCGAGGTGTTCGAGGGCGCAGGCGGCAAGTTATCGCTCACCGGCGTAAAGACGCCGTCATAATTCAAAAGCGTCTGGGTCGCCGGTGGCATCTCTTCGGCGATTGGTGGAGTTGCAACCAATTCGGCTTCAGCTTGCGATGGTAATCTGCCGGTTACACGCCCCTTCTCCTGAGCAAGTGGTGCGGCGGGTTCATCGGTATTCGGCCACTCATCTTGGCTGAGAATGGTTGTTGAACCGCGATTACTGCGCGCGCTGACGGGCATGGTGTTGGACTCTGCAATCAAGGTACTGGAGTCAATCTGCGCCGTGCCGGTTTCAATCGTTTCGGTAAACGACTCGACATTCATGGTCTCGGCATCGAAGATCGTGGTACTGATCTGGTCTTGCGCCTGAGCGGGCGGCGCGGCCTCCAAATCGGGTGGCTTTTCCAGCGAACCGCTCGAAGAAAATACGACAACAGCATCATCAATCTTGGTCTGCGCCGACGGGCGATTTCCCGCTATGTCCTTCGTCGAGCGCGGCTGCTCGGCTTGCCAGTTGGCCACCGCGTCGGGGGTAAGGCTCACATACATTTGCGTGCGGGTCTGTTCGGCTGCCCACCGTTCCGCGTCCGCTTCATTAACCGGAGCGCCGCACGATTTGCAGTAGGCCATACCGACCTGTAATTGATCGCCGCAGACCGTGCATCGGAGGTCGGCGTTGGGCTGCACGCTGAGGTCGCGGGTCGGACGCTGCACCAAATCCGCTGTCCCTTCTCTGAGCGATTGGCCGCACCATTTGCAGTAGCGCAGGTTTTCGGGAAACTCGACTTTGCAACTCTCACAATACATGGTTTCGCATTCCTCCTGACCACAAACCGGTATATCGAGGTAGCCGACTTACGGGATCAACAACTGGTCTGCAAATTCGACAGAACGCCATAACTATACGACCCGCTGACGGGCAAGTCTACAGCTTTAATGCGGATTTCCGCAGGGCAAGGTGATGAAGAATGCCCACGTGGGGAGGCTCAGGCATCGCGTTCGACAATAAAGCGCGGGACGCTGTAGAGGGCTTGGCGATAGGGCGAGTGAGGAAAAACTTCCAGCGCCTTGAGCGCCTGTTCCGTGTAGCGACGGGCTTCAGTTTGCGCCCGCACCAGCGTTCCGTGTTCATGAATCAATTGCAAAATATCTTCGCGCGCGACGCTTTCAAAACCGGCCTCGCGCATAACGGTCTCGATCATCCGGCGATGATCGGCATCCTCTTTTTCCAGCAGGTAGATCAAGGGCAAGGTGAGTTTGCCTTCGCGCAGATCGTTCATCACTGGCTTACCAAGTTTGGCCTCGGTTGAGATGAAATCGAGGATGTCATCAATCAACTGAAAAGCAATGCCCACTGACATCCCATATTCGGCCAGCGCGCGGCGTTGTGCCGCATTGGCTCCGGCAGCAATGGCTCCGATTTCGGCGCAGGAGCTAAATAAGTAGGCCGTCTTGCGGCGAATGATATCGAAATGCTCGGCTTCGGTAATCCCGCTCTTGCCGAGCAAGGAGAGTTGAATGATCTCGCCTTCGACCATCAAGCGCGTCATGTTGGTAAGCGTATCAAGGATAGCGAAATTGCGTTCGCGCAAGGTGATGTCAAAGGCCGTCATGTACAACCAGTCGCCAACTAGAACAGTCAGATTATTGCCCCATTTGGAATTGGCCGACTCGCGTCCGCGTCGCACTTTCGCATCGTCAATAATGTCATCATGAACTAAAGTGGCTGAATGCAACATCTCTAAAACCGCTGCCAGACGGATAGCCGAAGGCGACGCCTCACCGCTCACCAACCGTGCCGCCAGCAGTAATAAGGTCGGTCGCACGCGCTTGCCGCCCCCTTCGTACAGATAGCGACCTACGGACGAGATGACGGCGGCATCGCTGCTCAAACTGCGATGCAGTTCGTCTTCAACAAGCGCCAAGTCGGCACGCACCAAGGCGAAGATCTCGGCGGTTGTCATCGGCGCATTTTGCATTTTCATTGCATCCATATGCTCCACCAACTTGCTCGTCCGGTGAGCAGAAGAAGTCTGATCAGTTTCTCGACGGCGCGCTCATTAGCTTTTGCCCGCCTTGCAAGACCCAAAGAATAGCAAACCGTTCAACCGACTCCAAACGGCCTTGCGCTCTGACAGAGGTATAACGACGGCGTGGGCGCTGTGCAATGCGCGCGGTGCAGAGGTGGCGAACCGCTCCGGCGTGGCCGACGTATCAAGGGTAGCGGCGCGGAGCGGCGAAAATTTTTCCCGGAGAAGACTGGTGAAATCGCCCGTTTAATTTTCGATAATCGGTTGTTGTGCTAGACTAGAGGCGAAATCCAGCATCGGCCTTCCTGAGTTTCAGGCCGGACATCGCAAGTCAGGAGGAGACATGTGGGCAAGAATTAAGCGGTTGTTCCGCGCAGTGTTCGGCGGCATCATTGAAAAAGCTGAAGACCCTGAGTTGATTCTTCAACAAACCATCCGCGACATGAAAGAAAAGGTTCCGCAGATGCAGAACAACGTGTCGCAAGTGATGGCCACTCAGAAGTTGCTCGAAAAGGAGATCGTCACCCTCGAACGCGAGATCGTTGACTATGATGCCAAAGTCAAAGCTGCCATCAAACAAGGCCGTGACGACATCGCGCGCACCTACTTAACAGCCTTGCAGGAAAAACAGGTCTCGCTCGAACGCGCCAAAGGGCAATACGAAACCGCAACGCGAGCTACCGACCAAGCGAAGAAATTCCTGCAAAACTACATCCTGCAAGTCAAGAAGCGCACCGCCGAAGCGCAGCAATTGGTCAATGAAGCGCGCGCCGCGAAGATGCAGGAGCAGCTTTCGCAGACCATGGCCTCGTTTCAAGTCGGCGATGACGCGGGCACATTCGACGAAATGCGCGAGAAGATTCAACGCCGTTCAGCGGCAGCCGAAGCCAAGATGGAGTTGGCCACCAGCGGCACCGAAGCGCAAATCATGGACATCGAACGTGAATCTCTGAACCTGCAAGTCGAAGATTCGCTGCTCGCCTATAAACGACAGATGGGCATGGTTCCCGATTCGCCGCTTTCGACTGGCGGCGACAGCGGCGAAAAGTCGCTCGGCCCCTCTGAACGCCAAAAGGCGATGGAGTAGCTTTGAAAAAAGTAAGGATGACCGATGTAAACGAATGACCCGTGAGGTGTGATGAGTGGCCAGCCGGTTGTCGCCAATCTGTCACCCCTCACGGTTGAACCGCTACATGGTTGTGAGTGCTATGGCCATACCTGAGAAACCAAACTACACCGTGGAAGCCCTTAAAGAGCCGCTCAATATCTGGGGGCTATTCAGCATCGTTGCGGCGGCGTTATTCATCGCCACGCAGGACATTTTGATCTTGCGCTACTGGATGGTATTGGCGGCGGGTGCGGGAGTAGAAATCCTGTACCTTGCTACGCTACCGGCGACGGCGGCTTATCGCCGATTGGTAGACCGGCGCGCCTACCAACGCCACCTTGCCGACCAAGAGCGCAAGCGCGAAGAGATCATTCGCCGCTTCGACCCGCGCGAACAGGAGGCCGTCAATTATCTGCGCTGGCTCAAAAACGAGATCTATAAAAACTACGAAAAATTCACACGCTCTCCGGTCTTACCCGATAACATTCGCAGCCTCGATGCCATGTGGAGTTCGTATGTTGACATTCTGGATGTGTACCGGCGTCGGAAGAATCATTTGCGTTCGGCCAACCGACAGACCATTCAAAATCAGATCAACCAAACCGAGCGCGCCATCCAGACCGCGTCGGATGAGACGACCCGACGGCTCTACGAAAAGAATCTCGAAATTCTCGAAAAGCGAATTGGCACCTACAGCGACATCGAACGCTCCATCAAACGGGTCGAAGCGCAGTTACAATCTATCGAGAGCTTCTTTGCCTTGGTCAACGATCATGTCGTCACCATGCCGACAGCCGAGCATATCTCTTCGCTCGATTTCGATTCCTTGTTGTCATCCATCGAAATCACCAAAGAGATTTTAGAAGAGACGGCTCCGGTTATGAGCCAACTCGACTTTGCCGAACGCGCCGCCGACCCAATGCTGCGGCCCCCCATTGCACAAAAACATTGAGAGAAAGGATGAAGGATGACGGTCGTAAGGATGAGAAGGATCGGTGAATAGGAGATGGAGATGGTTGCTCGCTTCACGGCCTGTTCCGATTCGTCCTTCCGCCTTCTTTCGCCGTCATCCTTTTACCCATGTCACGATCACGATTGATGCTCGATGAAATCGAACAACTCCCGGCGTGGGCGGCGCGCATGGCGCGTAAGTACTACGCTGGAGAATCCTCCCACTTTTTGCTCTACAACAACGTTTATGATCTGGTGCGTTCGGGCACGGAATACATCAGCCTGCCCAGTTATCTGCAACGCGAGTTAGTCGGCTCGAAACATCTAGTCACCTACAATCGCAGCGAAGGCATCAAATTCGGTTCATCGGAAGCCGAACGCGCTTTCATCGCACAACTGCGCGTATCCGACCCCCTGCTCGGACGCGATGCGCTCAAACAGTTGCCCAAAGACCCGGCGCGCGCGCTTCCCTTGATCGAACATTTCTTGCTCTATGGCGATCAGGTCGCCGTGATTATCAATTTTCTCGACACCATCATTCCAGCGGGCGAAGTCGGGTACATGTCGGGCGAAGATCGAACCAATGTCGTCGCCCTGCAACGTTGGGTTACCAGTTCGCGGCTGCTCAAAAAAGACAATATCGTCGTTTTGATCGCTGAAAGCGTTGCTGAAGTCAATCCGCGCATTCGACAAAACTCTCGTCTGGCGGGCATCGAAATTTCCTACCCCAACGAAGCCGAACGGTTGGAATTTGTGCGCTATATGCGAGCGCAATTCCCCGATTTGAAGATCGAAGTCGGTGAAGAACAATTGGCGGTGATGACCTCGGGGCTGAATCGCATTCATCTTAACTCGCTGATTCGCAGCTCGGCGGCTGATGAGGAAGGGCTGACGCGCGACCGCATCCGACAAAAGAAGAAAGAGTTGATCGAAGCTGAATGCGTCGGGCTGGTCGAATTTGTGCAGCCACGCTTCGGACTCGATTCGGTCGGCGGCATGACGAAAGCCAAAGAGTATATGAAGAGCATCGCCGACACCTTGATTTCAGGCATCGTCGAAGAAGCGCCGATGGGCATCTTGATCTCCGGCCCGGTGGGCACGGGTAAGACCTTTTTAGCCGAATGCTTCGCGCACGATTGCGGGCTGAACGTCGTCGCCTTCAAAAACTTTCGGGAACGATGGGTCGGGTCGAGCGAAGCGAATCTCGAAAAGATTTTGAACTTGCTGCAAACGCTGGCTCCCATCGTGGTCATCGTTGACGAAGCCGATGCGACGCTCGGCTCGCGCGATTCAGGCGGCGATTCAGGCGTAGATGCGCGCATCTTTTCTAAACTGGCGGCAGCGATGGGCGACACGCGCAATCGTGGGCGCATCCTGTGGATTCTGATGACCAGTCGCCCCGACCTGCTCCCCATCGATTTGAAACGGCAAGGGCGCGCCGAAGAACACATCTCGCTCTTCTATCCCGACACTGAAGAAGACCGCCAAGCCATCATTGATGTGATGGTGAAGAAGAATAAGATCGAACATGAAATCACCGATTGGACGCCGATTACGAAGAATCAGTTGACCCTCTCCGGCGCAGACATCGAATCCATGCTCATTCGCGTGCGTCGTGTCGCCCGACTGGCCGGACACAAACTGGCAGCGCAAGCCGACCTCGAAGCGGTTGCCAAAGAATTCAGTCCGGCGCGCGATGAGATGGCAGTCGAATATCAGATGTTAGTGGCGGCGCGCGAAGCGACCTCCCGCGATATGGTTCCCGAACCCTATCGCAGCCTCTCGCCCGTCGAGTTGAGCAAACGAATCGAAGAGCTTCGCCCCTTCGTCCGGTGAGAAAAGTCATGGCTGATTTGGCAACCCAACCGCTATGGTCTTACGATGTGGCTGAATCATTTCATTCGGCGGCTGAAGTGGTTATTGCTCAAGGCGACTGCCTCGATACATTGAAGGCATTACCTGATGGACAGATCAAGTTAGTCATCACTTCCCCACCCTATAATCTCGGTAAAATCTACGAAGAAGCGACCCATTTGAATGCATATCTCGAAGCGCTAGCCCCCATCGTTAGGGAGCTCGTTCGCGTGCTCGCACCAGCAGGCTCCATTTGCTGGCAAGTTGGCAACTATGTCGAGAAAGGCGAAGTCTTTCCGCTCGATATTTTTTACTATCCCTTCTTCAAAGCGCATGGCTTGCAGCTTCGCAATCGAATTATCTGGCACTTCGAACACGGGCTACATGCCTCGAAACGTTTCTCCGGTCGCTATGAATTGTTGTTGTGGTTTACAAAAAGCGATGCCTATACCTTTAATCTGGATGCGGTTCGCGTGCCGTCGAAATATCCCGGCAAGACGCACTTCAAAGGTGACAAGCGCGGCCAGCCTTCGGGCAATCCGCTCGGCAAGAATCCTTCTGATGTTTGGCGTATCGTCATTCAGGATTGGGAAACGGCGTTGTGGGAAATCCCAAACGTCAAAGCGAATCATCCAGAAAAGACCATTCACCCTTGTCAGTTCCCAATTGAACTGGTTGAACGCTGTATTTTGGCGTTGACCCATGAAGGCGATTGGGTGATGGACCCATTTTCGGGCGTCGGCTCCGCACTACTTGCCGCTTTGCGTCATCAGCGTCGGGCAATGGGGTGCGAAAAAGAAGACGACTATGTTCGCATCGCCAAAGAACGGATTGCCGATCTGTGCTCCGGTCGGCTGCGCTATCGCCCGCTCGGCAAACCTGTCTATCAACCAACCGGCAGAGAGAAGGTCGCTCAAATCCCTATGGATTGGTTGAAGGGAGAATCAAAGCCGTGAAGATCGTTGGAACTTATTCTTTCAACAACGGTCAAGAAGTGATCGCCAGCCAGTATTCTTCCTTGCTTCGAGAAGTTCACACTGCAATCAAATCCGTAGACGCAGCGCAGCATAAATCAAAAGAGAGCAAAGAAAAAACCATGCCCGGTCGGATGTTGTATAGCCCGAAATCCATCAATCAAGCCTTCAAATCGGAGTTCAGTAAAACAGGTTGGAATTCGATCCGCATTTCCTGCGAATACCCGACCAATTACTACACGAGAGGTTACGAGAATCGGTCAACTCATAAAGGCGCATTCCGCGAAATGGATTTCGTAAAGGACAAACTCGGTATTGAAGTGCAATTCGGCAAATATGCCTTTATGGTTTACAACGTCTGTGCAAAGATGACGATCTTTCGCAATCTACAATTCATTGATTGCGGCATCGAAATTGTTCCGGTAAAGGGCTTCGCAGATGAAATGTCTACCGGCGTTTCGTATTTCGAGCAATTCGTCTGGGATTTGGAGAAACGGGGAGTTGCAAACATAGATGTTCCGGTTCTAATACTTGGCATTGATGCTTGATTGGATGTTGAGTCAGCAAAATGGTATGCCGCTGAAGAAAGTTTCGATCACGGTTTCTATCATTGGCCTCTTTGTTCTTACTGCTCTCAAACTGTCAATCACCTCTTCTTATTCGCAAAACCTGCCCTCGCCAACTCGCTTGCATCAGTGGGGAGCGGTAACGCTCTTTCACGGGCTGCCCTCCGATCATGTGCGCGCCATCGAGCAAGACAGTGACGGGGTGATGTGGTTCGCCACCGATGGCGGCCTCGTTAAATATGACGGGCGACGAACCGAACGAGCATTCGTCGAAGCGCTTGGCTCCGAACCGGTGCGCGCACTGGCACGCGATGACAGAGGGGTGTTATGGATCGGCGCAGACTCCGGCGCGGCGCGCATTCGCAATGACCAGCTTCATCGTCTCGCGGAAACAGAGAGCAAACGCATCACCGCGATCATCACTCCTTCTGCCGGTCGCACCGTCATGGTCAGCCAAACAGGCGCGATATTCGATTGCGCAGTCAATAGAGATGACGCGCTCACAGTAAAGATCATCGAATCGTCACGCCCGCCGACTCTCGCATCCGATACGAACAGTCTGCCCCCTTCGCTCACCTCTCTGGCTCTCAAAGACGAAGCGATCATTGTTGGCTCACAAGGGCGCGGCTTGTTACGCATCGTCGGCAATGCAGTCGAAGAACTGGCACTGCGACCGCGCCCGTACTTCATTGAAGCGATAGCGACCGACCGCAACGGGCGGTTGTGGTTCGGCGCGCAGGCGGCAAGCGAAGAGAGCGGGCTGTACGAATTACGCGACGGGCAACGCCCGCTGCGCACAGGCACGGGAGTCGGTACGGTGACGGCACTCGCCTTTGATAAGCAAGGCGACTTATGGGCAGGCACAGCCGAACGCGGCGTCTTTCGTTTTCGCAACGGGCAGCAACTTGAACGCTTCACTTTCGAAAATACGGATGGCGGATTGCGTTCCAATCGCCTCAACGCCATCTTTGTTGATCGGGAAGGCGTCGTGTGGTTCGGCACCGACCGGGGGGTGTGCCGCTATGACCCGCACAGCTTTCGTACAGAGCCATTCGCCGCCGAGGCAGAAAGCAATTTTGTGCGCGCGCTCTTGCCCACAGCGGACGGACGTTTGTGGTGCGGAACCAATCGCGGCCTGTTCTATCGAGATGAGAGCGGTTGGCACGCCATCAACGACTATCGCAATGAAACCATCTACACG
>CAYXVU010000050.1:2576-31423 GCA_964468725.1 uncultured Clostridia bacterium | reverse complement strand
AATTGAGAGAGATGAGGGAATACCGTTCAGCGCAACGATTAGTTAAGGAGGAAGGCACAATGCAAACCAAAATCAGATACGGGTTCAAACGAATCAAGCGCGTCACCGCCTGGTGGCTGGCGTTCATGATCTTTGCAACGGCGCTATCTTCACTCGCTTCGGCCATGCCGCCGGTGGTTCAGGATGAGCAGAACCAGCAAAAGTGGCGCGAAGAGCTGCAATCGCTCGTCAGCGGTCTGCGCCGCAATCATCCGAATTCCTTTCATGGTATTTCAGAGGAAGAATTCGAGGCGGCAGTCGCCAGCCTTGACGCTCGTATCCCCACGCTGACCGACGGCCTTATCCATCGTGAATTCATCGGGCTGATTGCTTCGATCAGTCGCAATGGACGCGATGGCCACACGCAATATGTGCCCCCTCTGGCGGGTCTGCACCTATTGCCCATACAGGTCTACAATTTCAGCGACGGTATGTTCATCACGGATGCGCGACAGCCCTATGAGGGACTGATCGGCAAACGGGTGACAGGAGTTGGCGAGCATCCCATCGCGGAGGTCGTGGCGATGATGGCCCCGTACATCGCAAAGGATAACGACTGGACAGTGCGGTGGCATATGCCTGCTTTGTTCATCATTCCGGAGTTTATGGAGAGCTTCGGTTTGATGGTCAATCCGGAGCAGGTAGCGCTCCGATTGCAAAATCAGAGTGGCGAAGAAGAGACGGTGACGATCTCCCCCATCACCGTCTCTGAATATACGGCGTGGCGAGAATTTCCCGCGATCAAACTTCCGCAAACGCACGATGAACTCTACCTGCGCGATTCTTATGATCCCTTCTGGTTCAGCTTTCTTGCGGATTCGGGCACGCTCTACATTCGCTACAATCAAGTCACCGATAAGAACGACTCCGGCCAGAAGCTGCAAAAGTTCGTTAAGAAGGTCAAGAAGGAGATAAAAAAGAAACCTGTCCAACAACTGGTTCTTGATTTGAGGCAAAACAATGGCGGCGACAGCAATACCTATGGCCCGTTGCTCAGCGCGCTCAAGGACAATGCCACAATCAATCAACGAGGGAAACTCTTTGCCATCATTAATCAAGGAGTCTATTCCGCAGCGACCAATTTCGTCGCTGATCTTAAGAAACAGACGAATGTACTGTTTGTCGGAGAGCCGACCGGAGGCAGCCCTAATCACTATGGAGACGCCATTCCTGTCGTCTTGCCGAATTTCGGCGGGACGCTTTTCGTCTCGACCTTCTACCATCAGAAAAGCGATCCGAACGATGAGCGACTGTCTATCGAACCGGATATCGCAGTCGAGTTTTCAGGGGCCGATTATTTCGCCGGTCGGGACGCGGCAATGGCGGCGATTTTGGATTTTAGCAATCAACAACTTGCCAGCCAGTTGCAATCCCAGATTGACGCTTGGGCCAGTCTCCCCAATCATCAAGGCGTCAGCGCAGCAGTGATTCTGCCTGACGGCTCGGAATGGGTTGGAGTGGCTGGCCGCGACGGCGCTGGCCAACCGCTTGCGAGCAATCAACTGATCTCTATCGCCAGCATCACCAAGACGATGACGGCGGCAGTGATCCTGCAATTGGCGGACGAAAAAGCCCTGTCGCTCGATGACCCCATCTCCCGCTGGCTCAAGCCTCAAGCCAATATTCGGGGAGACATTACGATTCGCCAGCTTCTCAATCACACGAATGGGCTCGACAATTACACCGCCACCGATGCCCTCAGACAGGCAGTAGAGGCCAACCCTGAGCGCATCTTCACCGCCGACGAACTGTTGAGCTTTTTGAGACCTGCACGTTTCGATCCCGGAACGAAAACCGAGTATACAAATACCTCGTTTGTATTACTCGGGCAGGTGGCCGAGCGAGTGACTGGCCGCTCGATGGTATCGCTTTACCACCAACGACTGTGGGATCCGCTCGGCTTGTCCGAAATCTTCTTGCCAGGCCATGAGGCGGCGGCAGGCCCAGTCGCGAGCGTGAACATGAATTCAACAGCCGTGGCTCCGCTCAGCCAGATGGCGCGACTTTCAGCGGGCAACTCGGCGTATGGCCTCTTTGCCAACGCGCGCACCGTGGCACGATGGGGACGCGCGCTTTACGGTGGGAGCGTGATCTCGCCGCGCATGCAACAAGAGATGCGCACCATGGTGAGCGCCGCTGGCAACATTCCTGGTGAAACAGGCTCCGGTCTTGGCCTGCGCGGGTACGGGTATCTCGGCGGTCGCCAGATTGGCCATAGCGGCGGCTCGCAGTTTGGCAACAGCCTCTTGCTCTATGACCTGGCGACTGGGATAACCGTTGCAGTGGCGATGAATCAAGGAGCGGGTGCTGACCACTTTGAACTGGCGCCACAACTCTTGCAGGTGGCTTCCCGACGTTGACGGGGTTTTCTATTTTCTGGCTCAGCAGCGAGCCGGATATGGCGGACAAAGCGTTTTCAGTTCTGCGGCAGTGGGACGGCGGAAACAGATTGGAGAAGAAGATATATGAAGACTTCGATTTTGATTTGCTCCTACTTGTTTATCGTGCTGTGCGCTACGGCTGGCGGCGCACAGCAGGTATGGGAAACTGGCCGACCGTTATTTGCTGTCGGACTATATTGGCTCCAACAACATCAAAGGGACCCTGTGCAAGCACGGGTGTTTGGCTTGGGCATACTCTCAAAAGGCGTGGCGTATCGCGGCTGGTTTACGCCCGATGAACGCTTGTTCTACTGCTTCAAGAATGTGAGGCGCGGAGGGGAAGACGATCCTTTCTTTTCGCCCGCTGGAAAAGAGCTGTTTTCAGGCGTGAGAGGGCAGAGTTTTATCACCTGCCGCTGGCCGAGGCATTGAAATCCGTGCGGTGATGCCCGGCAGCAGCACCCGATAGGTGATTGGCAATAAGGAGAGTCGCAGCATGAAAAAAGCGCCGCTGCCCGCACTGTTGATGGAAGCCATCAAGACTGACAACCAAAAGAGCAAGCTGCCAAAAGACGCGCCGCAGGAGGTCATCATTTTACGAAGTTTTGGATCAGGCGGTGACGGGCAAACTGATAGTGCGCCACAACTACCGACGCGAGGCGATCTCCAGCAGGCGCGGCGCGAGCACGAAGTGGTCGGCTTGGCTGCCCTGGTTCGTCAGAACCGCAACAGTGACGCCGGATGTCGGGTCGTACAACATCAGACTGTTGCCCAGTACCGCGCCACCGCTGTGACCGTACTGTTGCCGCCCGAGAAAGTTATAGCCACGAATGGCAAGGCCAGCGCCGGACTCGCCGGGAATGTTCCCCGCTGCCGGTACGAGACTGCGCAAGGCGCGTTGAGTTTCGGGCGACACGACCGAGCCGGTGAACAGCGAACGTCCCCACTGGGCTACGGTTCGGGCTGTGGCGAAGACGGCGCCAGCGCCGTGACCGGCAGAAATCCGCGACAAGTTGTCGAGCGGTTGGACCACGCCGGTGGCTCCGAAGGCTCGGGCTACCGGACCGGATGCCGGTTCGTGTCCGGCGAAAAAGATCTCGGTCAGCTTCAACGGTTCCCACAGCCGCTCGCGGTACAGGCGATGAATCGGCTTACCCGTGACCTTTTCGGCAATTCGCGCGAGGAGGACAAAGGCGGTGTTAGTGTATTGCGTCCGCGTGCCTGGCGCGAACAGAGGCGGCCCCACAGTCGCAAGCAACTCGTCGGCGCTGAAGATGTAGGTAGGATCGGCTTTGCTGCGAACCACAGCGCCGTCGTAAGAAGGAACGCCGCTCGTATGGTTGAGCAGTTGCCGGATCGTAATGCGCGGGTCAATCTTGGAACCGGGAGCCAGCCATCGCGACACCTCATCGTCCAACGACAGTCGGGACTCCTGCGCCAGTTGAAGAATGACCGCGCCGGTCATCGTCTTCGTGATGCTCGCCAACCAGAAGAGGTGCTCCGGGCGGATCGGCTTGTCCGTGTCTTCGTATCCCGCGACACCGCTCCACTGTTTGCCGTCAGCGAAGATGACCGAGGCGCTCACCCCATGATGGCCTGGCGTCGCCGCCCATTGCCCGAGCGCCGCCTGCAGTTCCGCCGAGCGCGCTTTTTGCTTCGGCAGAGAACCGAATGTGGGGACGTTGATCAATGCGGTTGTAATCAGGATCAAGAGTATGCGGATCGTAAGCATGGCGCGCTGATTCTATTTCGAAGCGACCGTGAGTGGCAAGAGCGGGGCAGTATCGTCGGGGCGAGCCTTTCGACGCCCGAATGCGTTGTGTCTCAGGTGAACCCTTTGCCCGGTAATCTCTGCCCGATCATTGCCGAGTTGGGTGCTAGCGGAATGCCCGTATCCCACATGTGGCGGGCAATCGCCGAGCGCGTGTGATTCGTTAATAAGGAGAGTGAATATGCAAATCAATCTGAAAACCTTGTTTCAGCGAGCCGTGCCTGTCGTTGGAGTCTTGCTGGCACTCAGCGTCGTTGCCGCGGCGCAAGACCTGACACGCAAATTCGATGAATACCTGAACGCCGTCGAAAAACACGGCGTGCTTTCCGGCGCGGCGCTCGTGGCGCGGGATGGCAAGATTCTTTTCAGCAAAGCCTATGGCCTGGCGAATAAAGAACTCGATGTTCCCAATACGCCGCAAACAAAATTTCGCATTGCCTCGAACTCTAAACAGTTCACGGCGGCAGCCATTCTGCTCTTGCAGGAGCACGGCAAGCTGAATGTGCAAGACCCGATTAGCAAATTCATCCCCGACTGTCCGGGCGCGTGGAAAGAGATTACGATTCATCATTTGCTTGCCCACACCAGCGGCATCGCCAACATCACTGACTTCCCGGAGTTTCGCAAGCTGATGCCAAATCCGATGACGCCCGAAGAGTTGGTCGCGCTCTTCAAAACCAAACCGCTGGATTTCCAGCCGGGCGAAAAGTTCAACTACAGCAATTCGGGCTATATCATGCTCGGCTACATCATCGAGAAGGCGTCGGGTGAATCGTATGAAAATTTTCTGCAAAAGAACATCTTCGCGCCTTTGAAGATGCACAACTCCGGCTACGATCATGCGACGACGATTCTCAAACACCGCGCCTCCGGCTATTCGCGCCGCGATGGACAGTGGATCAATACGCCGTACATTGATATGTCTATACCGATTGGCGGCGGCTCGCTCTATTCAACGGTCGAAGACATGTTTCTTTGGTTTGAAGCTCTGTTCAATGACAAGCTGCTCTCAGCCAAATCGCGCGAGTTGATGCTGACGCCGAACAAAAACAGCCGGGGATATGGTTTGGCGATTGGGCAACAATACAGCCGACAATTCATTGGCCACAGCGGCGGCATCAATGGGTTTTCCTGCTTCATTGTGCGCTATCCGGCAGAGAAGCTGACGGTCGTTGTGCTGCGCAATACGGATGGCGGCGAACCGGGGCCGGTCAAAGTCAGCCAGACGCTGGCCGCCATTGCGCTGGGCGAGCCTTATGAGATTCCGCAGCCCGCTGCCGCGACCAAAGCCCAGTCGAAAGTAGATACCAAAGTCTATGAGGCATATGTCGGAAAGTATCAACTGCCGGGATTGGGAGTCACCGTCAGCGTCTCCAGAGAAGGCGACAAGCTCTACTGGCAAAGGCAGATCCGCGCTGAAATGATCCCCAAGTCCGACGCCATATTCACGATCAAGGAACGCCCTATCACTTTCACCTTTAAGCAGAATGACCGCGGCGAAGTGACGGGAGTGGAATTGGATCAGGGAGGTGGGCGTGTGGTCATGGCACAGCGTGTCAAGTAGATCGTTCCCGGTGGGAACAGAAAAATATCTTGCGAGCCTGCTTGTGAGGTTTACGCCTCTCTGTGATGACGAATCGTTTGATAGCGCGAGAGCCGGGGCAAGCAACTCTCCAGCAATCGCCGCCGACGACTGTTCCCGCAACCGAAAGGCACAGCACTTTAGGGTACGGGCGAAGGCTCGTTCTTGATTCCGCTGTTTACTTTTATTCGGGAGAGATGATGATTCAACTCCAACGAAGTCTACGCAGAAGCGCGCGCCTGGAGTGGAAGAAACCGCTCTTCACTTTGCTTGCTGCGGTGATCTTCAGCTTCGGCATTGGCTTCGACGCGGCGAGCTTTTCAGGCGCGTTCACTGCGTTACCCAACTGTTCTGTTCGCCGCGCTCCCGAGATTCTGCAAGCGGCGCAATCGCCAAAGCGCACGGTTCAACTCACTCCGTGTCGCTTTCCGAACAGCACAGAAGAAGCGTTGTGCGGCAAGTACGAAGTCTTTGAGGATCGTGCCAAGAAGTCTGGGCGCAAGCTCGCGCTCAATCTCATCGTCTTGCCCGCGTTGACCAAAACGCCTGCGCCCGACCCCGTCTTCTTCTTCGCGGGCGGGCCGGGCGGCTCAGCAACGGCTCTGGCGAAGGGTGCCAGAAACGGCTTGCTGAGCCAGTTGCGGCAACATCGTGATGCCGTCTTCCTGGATCAGCGTGGTACGGGCGAATCGAATCCGCTCACTTGCAAACTCTATTACGAGGATCGCGGGTTGCAAGGTTATTTGCCGGAGTTATTTCCGCTCGACAAAGTGCGCGAATGCCGCAAACAACTGGAAAGTCGGGCAGACCTCAAGCTCTACACCACGCCCATAGCGATGGATGATCTGGATGAGGTGCGCGCGGCGCTTGGCTATGAACGGATCAATCTGTACGGCGAATCGTATGGCACGCTGGCGGCGATGAGCTATCTGCGTCAGCACCCTCAGCATGTCCGCGCGGTGTCTTTATCTGGCGTTGCCAGTCCGGCAATGAAGATGCCATTGCAATTCGTCAGAGGGGCCAATCTCGCTATGGAACGACTGATCGCCGATTGCGCGGCTGATCCGGCCTGTCACGGCGCGTTTCCGAATTTCAAAGAAGAATTCGTGGCAGTGCTGTCTCGCTTCGAGAAAAGCCCAGTCACCTTGAAAATGGTCAATCCGAAAACCAATCAAACAGAGACTCTCACCTTGCCGCGCGGCGAGTTGGTCGAACAACTGCGATTGATGCTCTACCAACTTCGCTCTTCGAGCCGGATTCCGCTCTTCATTCATGAAGCCTATAAGGGCAACCTCCTGCCTTTGGCGGAAGCAATGGTAGCGCGCGCGGAAAATTCGTCTGCGATTGTAGCGATGGGCATGTACTTGACCGTGACCTGCTCGGAAAGCGTATGGGCGATTACCGAAGCAGACATTCGGCGCGAGACCCCCGGCGCATTCCTCGGCGATTATCGCATCCGCAGACATCGCGCAGCCTGCGAAGAATGGGTTCGGGGAGATGTGCCAAAGAGTTTTTATGCACCGCTCAAATCAGACGCGCCCGTATTGATGCTTTCGGGCGAGATTGATGGCGCGACGCCGCCAGAGTTAGTCACGGCTATGCAGAAACATCTACCCAACAGTCGCCAAATTCTCATACCGAATGAGCCGCACAACTATCAATCGCGATGTGTGACGACGATCATTGCCGAATTCATAGAAAAAGGTTCGACAAAAGAACTTGATACCGCTTGCGTGCAAACAAATCGTCGTCCGCCTTTTGTGACGAAATGATAAGAGGAGAGTCATGAAGAGATTGAATACCGGAATCCTTTTGCTGCTTGTATTGCTGACCTTGCTGATGCCGATCAGCACCAGAGCGTCAGGGCGATATGGACAGGCAGTCACGGTTAATGCGGCAGAAGCCGAAAAATGGCGTGCAGACCTGCGATATATGGCCGATGAGATGCTGAGAACGCATAAGAACCTCTTTCACACGGTCGCGCGCGAACGATTCGATGCGGCGATCAAAAGCCTGCACGACCGCATTCCGCAACTCGCCCGCCATCAGATCATCATCGAGATGATGCGCATCGTCGCTATGGTCGGCGATGGCCATACGAACATCGCGCCGACGCGTGATGCAAAGATCGGCTTTCGCGCTCTGCCCATCAAACTCTACCTGTTCAGAGACGGCCTGTTTGTGCGCGCTGCGCTGCGCGCCCAGTCCGAGTTGGTCGGCGCTCGTGTGGTGATGATTGGCGACACTCCGGCAGACAATGCCGTCGCGCGCGCCATCGAAATCACCGGACGCGATAATGAGATCGGCGCGCGCTACTTTGCGCCGTTTCTGCTCACGATGCCGGAGGTGCTGCACGCGCTCGGCCTCGCCAGCAGCCCCGATGAAGCGCAATTCGTAATCGAAAAGAACGAGCGCAGGCAAACGGTCACGCTCAAATCCGCAGGCTTGCCGGAGATGATGCCTGCCGATACGGATACAAGTTGGTTGGCGAAAGAAGGCTGGGTTGATCTGCGCGATCAATCTACCCGCCCGTTGCCGCTGTGGTTGCGAGACCCGCAAAACGCCTTCTGGTTCGAGTATCTGCCGGAGACCAAGACTGTCTACGCGCAAATCAATCAGGTGCGAGACAAAGAGAAGGAGACGCTCGGGGCTTTCTCTGAACGGCTGTTTGCCTTCATCGCCGCCAATCCGGTCGAGAAATTGATTCTCGATTTGCGCTTGAATCGCGGCGGCAATGGCGGGCTGTTGCGTCCGCTGATCACCGGCATCATCAAATCGAAAGTAGATGATCGGGGCAAGCTGTTTGCCATCATCGGGCGCAGCACCTGGTCTGCTGCACAGTTTCTGCTCGTCTATCTGGAGCAATGGACGAATGCGATCTTTGTCGGTGAACCGTCCGGCTCGAAAGGCAATCATTACGGCGACTCGCGCAAAATCACCCTGCCCAATAGCGGCATCACGGTGCGCGCCTCGGTTTACCAATGGCAAGACTGGTCGCCGTGGGATTTGCGACAGTGGACGGCGCCGCATCTGACGGCGGAATTGACTGCGGATGATTATCGCAACAACACAGACCCGGCGATGAAGGCCATCGCCGATTACAAACCGCAAAAGCCGCTGGCGGAGGTGCTGGAAGCAGGGCTGGCGAAGAACGATCTCGCGCTGACCGCAAAGCTCTTCCGGCAGTTCAAAGCCGAGCCCATCAATCGTTACCTTGACGTTGAAAACCAGATGATCGCGCTCGGCTACCGATTGTTGCAGGAGAAGAGGCTCGATGCCGGGCTGCTCATTTTGCAACTTAATGCGGAGACCAGTCCGCAATCGGCCAACGCTCACGGCGCACTCGCCGATGCCTATTTCGTCAAAGGTGAAAAAGAACTGGCGCTCAAACACTATGAAAAATCGTTCGCGTTGAACCCCGGCAACTTCGATGTGCGTGACAAAGTGAGACAACTCAAACGGCAGTGAAACCGTGAAAGGTTCATGATGAAATCACTTCGTTTATTGGTCATGTTGATTCTTGTGCTGCATCAAGAAACTTCCGCCCAAGCCCTTAGTGATGAAAGGCTGAAACAGATCCGCAGCGATCTGCAAGCAAAAGTCGAAAAAGGAGAGCTTGCTTCCGTAGCCATTGGCGTTATCAAAACCGGGAGAACGCTGTGGAAAGAAGCCTTCGGCTGGGCAGATCGTGAGCAGCAAATCAGAGCGACATCAAAAACTGTGTATCCCTTAGCCTCCCTTTCCAAATCAATTACGGCCACAGGTCTGTGGTTACTGGTTGAAAGAGGGAAAGTGAAGACTGAAGACGCAGTTGAGAAGCGCCTGAAATCAGCCAGCCTGACTTACTATCAAGGGAAGCCAGGCGACCTGAAGATAAAGCACCTGCTCAACATGGAAGGCGGAATACCGCATCAATTTGAGTACTTTTATGATCAGGATCGAAAAGAGATTCCTTCCCTGCCGGAACAAATCCGTCGCTATGGTTTTGTTGCCTTCCCGCCGGGCAAACTCCATCACTACTCGAATTTTTCTATGGCGATTCTTGACCAGATTATCGCTGATGTTTCCGGCAAGAGTTTCGCTGATTTTATGAACGGGGCTGTTTTCAACCCGCTTGGGATGAGCCAAACGTTTGTTGAGCGACCGGCAAGTAAGTTACTTGCCAGAGGGTCCGATACAAAGGGAAATCCGGTTTTACCGAACGTTTTTCAGCCGCGCGGCGGCGCTGGCATGTATTCGACTCTGGACGACCTGCTCCAATACGGCTTGGGGCATTTGAGCAGGAAGAAAATTTTTAGCGGCGAAACTTTAGTCAGAATCCATCGCCTGAATCCAGATGCGCCGAATCCATATTACTCAAGTGGTTGGGGAGTCTTGCCGACATCGGACGGCAGAACTTCGCTGCTCTCGAACGGCGCAATCGCCGGAACCGCTACAACACTATTGCTGGTTCCTGATGAAGAGTTAGTCATCGTTTGCTTGACCAATACGACTGTCGGAAACGGTTTTACCGATGGGGTTGCCTTTCAGATTGCCGGAGCATTACTGGAAGGGTATGCGGAATCATTAGGCAAACTGATGGAAAAAGTAGAGCCGCTCTTTGCACAAAAGCCTTTTGCCCTGGACGGCTCATTTATCGGAGACTGGCAAGGTCAGATCAAGACCGATCAGGGCAATTTCCCCATACAACTGCAATTTCGATCCGATGGAGCCATATTCGTTTTATTCAATAAGCAAGACAAAGTCAGATTGAAGGGCGTCAATTTGGAGAGCGGCTTGCTCACAGGCAAATTCACAGGAGCCCTCTCTACAAAGGAAGCTCTGAAGTTCCCACATCAGATTGCATTGGAACTTATGAAGGACGGAAACAGGCTCTTTGGCGTTGCCACGGCTCAATCTAATGCGCCCAGATTTTATCTGCCCTATTACGTGGAATTGGTAAAAGAGTAAGGCGATCCGTTGGGCTTAAAACGAGTGGGGCAGCAGGTTCATAAGACAAGAACGACAGCGGGAAGCAATTCTGGGTGCGACTGGGGTAATTACCCCGTAGCTGTGTAACCGCGCAACACTGCAGAAGTGTTGCGCGGTTTCAAAAGGGCTTGGAAGTCAATCCCAACAACAACGAGATTGACAACCCGATAAGAGGACTGGAGAAGTGACAAGGGCATTGAAGGCACTCTATTCGATCATCATTTTGCTGTTACGTAATCGGACTGAACGCAACTACGAATGGGCAAAGAGCGGGCAGCAGACGCGCAACGATTGGTCGAGTGGTTGCGCGACTGGGGCAATGCGCTGTTGACTGATGGAGAGAGGGCAGCGGCGTTGCTCTGCTTCCCAAAGGGATTGGAGATCAATCCGGGCTACCCTGAGTTTCGCAACCGGATTATGGAGCTTGAGAAGTGAGTCAGAAGGAGAAAGACCATGACCTACAAATCGTTAATGGTGGTTGCCTCGTTGCTGATTGGCTCGGGTATCCTGCCTCAAGACAGAGTGATTGCCAGCCGTTTTGTTGCGCCAACCAAGCCGCAGCACCAGGAGCCTGCGCAACCGAAAGAGCCTCCGCAAATATCTGGTATGGAAGGCGTCAAAGGGTTCACGAACCAATTGGTTTGGCTCTATACCGCCAACTCGGCGCTGGCTCCAAAAATGTTGAAGGCCATCGCCGATGCGGCGCAGACCTTCACCCGCCACTTCGGGGTTGCGCCGCCGCTGGTCGCAGTTTTCGATGGCGCGAGCCTGAGTGCTGAGCAAAGAAACTCGCTCACAGCGGCGGGCGCTGTGTGGGCATTGCCGTTGCCGGTGAGCCAAATGGCCGCACAGATGGGAGGAGAAGAGCAAGCTTTCGGTACGCTGGCGCATGAAATCGGGCACGGTTGGTTTACCAAAGCACTGTGGGGAGGAAGCCTCGGGAGAACGGGACTTCATTATGGCGGAGATGCGCCGGACTGGCTGGATGAAGTCGCCGCGATTTTGCTTGAGAATGAATTGCTGAGCGCCAATCGCCGCGAGAGTTTGAAGCGGTCACTGGCCGATAGCGAAACGGCGAAGCTGATTAGACCGCTCAGCGAATTGTTTACCATGACACATCCCGGCCTTGACCCGGCGCAGATGCAGGAGATTGTCAAACGGATGCAGGAAGCGCGCGCCCGCGGCGAAGCAACATCGGCAATCAATCTCAAGCCCGACCCGCAAAGTCAGCAAAAGATGATGGCCTTTTACGCGGAGTGCCGGGGCTTCCTTGACTACCTTTTTCAAAAGCAGACTGACCCGAAAGTTCTGCGCCGCATCACCGACACCCTCAAAAGCGGCAAGTCAATCGGCGACTGGCTGGTCGCCGAAGGCTCGCGCTTCGGGCTGCCTGACAATTTGCAAAGGCTGCAAGCCGATTGGGATGCCTGGCTGAAGAATCTGTAAGCCGAGCCAGTGCAGAAGACTGGCGGCAGTTGTGCAGTCAATACAATAGAGAGCCCTAAATAACTGGCCTCTCTCGGTTGAACTTAACCGCAGGCGCAGCACTCTTGGCACAGGCTGCGAGTCTGCTCTGTTTAGCGCGAAACCCGGAGAGGCTTCAAAGGAGAGAGAAAGTGTTCAGATTGATGGTCGTGTTCATAGTGTTATGGCTGAATGGCCTGATATGCGCCGCACAGACTGGGGAACGAATGCCCTTCCAGTCTCCAGCGGTGAGCCGGACGCAGGTCGCCTTCGTCCATGCGGGAAGCATCTGGATTGCGGATCGGCAAGGCGGAGAAGCGCGGCGACTGACGACACAGCCAGGCGAAGAATCGTTCCCCGTCTTTTCGCCCGATGGCGCGCAGCTTGCGCTGGCGAAGAATATCGGCGGCAACCTTGATGTCTATCTGGCGGCGACAGCGGGCGGCGAGATGCGGCGGTTGACCTATCATCCGAGGCTGGACACGCCGTTTGGCTGGACGCCGGATGGTAAGCGCGTGCTCTTCGCTTCGTTGCGCGACTCAAATGGTTTCACGCGGCTCTTCACCATTTCTGCACAGGGCGGTTTTCCTTCGGAACTGCCGTTGCCGATGGGCAGTGACAGTTCATTTTCTCCGGATGGGACGCGCCTTGCCTATATGCCGATTCCCGACGTGACCTCAATCTACAATTGGCGCAACTATCGCGGCGGCATGACTTCATCAATCGTGATCGCCAAACTGTCCGACAGCAGTACCGAAGCGATCCCGCGCGACAATGCCAATGACCGGGAGCCGATGTGGATTGGCAACCACATCTACTTCCTTTCAGATCGCACCGGCACAGTCAATTTGTTCACCTATGACCTGCGGACGAAGAAAGTCAGCCAGTTGACCCGGTATGAAAAGTACGGCATCAAAGCGGCGGCGGCTTGCGAGGATGCGATTGTTTTCACGCAAGACGGCGCGCTCCACCTTTATGACCTGAAGGCGAACCAGACGCGCCGGATTGAGGTGCGCGTCAAACTCAGCGAGAGCGAGCTGGCCGAAACCAAGCCTCATTCTACGCCTGCCGCGCGCTGGCTTGGCACGTACAACCTTTCACCGACCGGCGAGCACGCGCTGTTCGAGGCGCGCGGCGAAATCCTGACCGTGAGCGCGAACGGCGGCGAAGCGCGCAACTTGACCAACTCTTCCGGCAGCGCCGAGCGGTTCCCCACCTGGTCGCTGGACGGCAAATGGATCGCTTATTTCTCCGATGAATCCGGCGAATACCAATTGCACCTGCGCCCGGCAAACGGTACGGGTAATGTCAGGAAGATTGCGGTGGAAGCGGAGCCGTCTTTTTACGAAGAGCCGATTTGGTCGCCGGATTCCAAACGGGTGGCCTTTTCGGACAAACGGTTGGCGCTGTGGATGGTGGAGTTGGAAACCGGCAAAGCGAACCGTATTGACGCCTCGACATTTCCTGGCCAGGGAACCTTTCGTCCGTCGTGGTCGGCGGATGGTAAGTGGGTTGCTTATGCAAAGAGCCTGCCCAACCGCGTCAAAACGATCTTCGTTTACTCGACCGAGACGGGTCAGAGTCATCAAGTGAGCGATGGCCGCAGCGAGACCGACTGGCCAGTCTTTGATAAGAACGGCCAGTACCTGTACTTCACGGCAAGCGCGAACGCCGGCCCCGCTATGGCTTTTGGCATGTCTGCCTTTTCGTTTCGCGCCAATGTCACACGTAGCGTGCAAGCCGCCGTGCTGCAAAAAGATAGGCGTTCGCCGCTGCTGTCTGCGGGTGGCGAAGAGGGCGTTGGAACCTCGGCGCGCGGCATTGATGTGGAGGGACTGACTCAGCGCATCGTGCGGTTGCCGATTCCGGCGCGTGACTATCAGACCTTGATGGTTGGCAAGCCGGGCGTGTTCTTCCTGCGCGAAATTGCGTCCAGCGGCGGCGCGATCTCCGCTCGCATCCTACACAAGTTCGACCTCGCCACGCGCCGACTTGAACGGTTCGCCGAAGACACGCGCGGTATGGTCGTATCGTTCGATGGCAGCAAGATGCTTTATCAGCGAGCCTCCGGCTGGGCGATTGTTTCCGCCGACGCGCCGCCGAAGCCGGAAGAGGGCAGGCTGGATTTAAGCCGCGCCAATTTGACGATTGACCCGCGCGCTGAATGGCAGCAGATGTATACGGAAGCGTGGCGGCTGATGCGCGATTACTTTTACGACCCGAATTATCACGGCCAGAATCTGAAGGCGCTCAAGGATTACTACAGGGCCTACTTGCCGAGCATCGTCACGCGCAATGATTTGAATTCTCTCTTCCGCGAAATGTTTTCGCATATGACGGTCAGCCACATGCAAGTGGGCGGGGGCGAATTGCCTCCACCAGCCGGGACACCTGTCAATGTCGGCTTACTCGGCGCGGATTACCAGATTGCCGACGGTCGTTACCGTATCACGCGCATTTATCGCGGCGACAATTCAAGTCAGGCGCTGACTGGGCCGCTTGCACAACCCGGAGTGGAAGCGCAAGTCGGAGACTATCTGCTGGCAGTGGACGGGCAAGAGATCACCGCTTCGGAGAATCTCTACAAATATTTTCTCGGCAAAGCAGGCCGTCCGACGCAGATCAAACTTGGGGCAAATCTCAAGGGTGAGGGCGCGCGCATTCTGACGTTGATTCCGTTGCCCAGTGAAACCGCGCTCCGCGATTTCACTGACATCGAAGACAATCGGCGCAAGGTGGCAGAGCTATCGGGCGGCAAGTTGGCTTACATCTATTTGCCGGATACGGGCGCTGCCGGTTACGCTGCCTTCAATCAGGACTTCTACGCCCAACTCGATAAACAAGGGGTGATTATTGATGAACGCTTCAATGGTGGGGGCGCGGCGGCGGATTACTTTATCGAGGCGCTCAAGCGGCAGCCACTTGCCTACTATGCCTTCCGCCAAGGCGCTGACTTTCCCCTTCCGCAAAACGTTCTGCTGGGCCCGCGTGTCATGCTCATCAACGAGTTTGCCGGATCGGGCGGCGACACCCTGCCCTGGATGTTTCGTGCAACAGGACTCGGCCTCATCATTGGCAAGCGCACGGCGGGCGCGGGCATCGGCGGTTATGTGGACATGCCAGAATTATTGGACGGTGGGCGGATGCTTGCGCCCAATCGGGCATTTTTCAATCCGCGCAAGGGAACGCTGGACATTGAAAATTATGGCGTTGCCCCCGACATCGAAGTCGAAAATACTCCGGCGGCCTGGCGCGCAGGCCGCGATCTGCAACTTGAAAAAGCAGTGCAAGTGGCGTTGGAAGAGCTGAAAAAGAAGCCGCCGCCGCATGTGCTGCGGCCACAGTCTCCAGTGCATAAATAGGGCTGCAGCTTCAGGGACTTCGCTGTGTCAAAAGAGCGCTGAACCCGAAAGTTCTGCGCCGCATCACCGACAGGCTCAGGAGCGGCAAGTCAATCGGCGACTGGCTGGTCGTCGAAGGTTCAGGCTTCAGGCTGCCGGGATTTGCAAAGGCTGCAAGCTGATTGGGATGCCTGACTAATGCTGTTCCAAGCAAGCCGTTTTGAAAACCTGTTTGCCGTCGCAGATGCAGAGAATGCTGAGGGTTCGCAGAGAAGAGAAAGAGAGAAAGCCTTTTGGCAAACTCTTGGCGCTTTCTTTGCGTTCTCTGCACCTGCGGCGGTGAAACTAGCTTTACATTTTCAGTGTTTCTGCAAATGGAGAGGGAATGCAAAACAATCGCCGAATGAAACGAATCTTGCGAGTAATCTTGTTGTTGTCAATATTGGGCGGCAGTTATTCCGCACAAGCTTGGCGAGCCGTCATTTCGGAATCTGCAGCGCCACTGGTTCGCTGGCAACCAACGGAAACCGCCTTGCCGAAATTTACCCCGGAACAACTCCGCGAAGATTTTCAGATCGCTCGTCAGGCGCTCGAAGAAGGGCATAGCGGCCTGTATCGGTATACCGCCAAAGCGACGCTTGATCGTATCTTTGACAGCGCCGCGAAGTCGCTCAACCGCCCGATGACCGCGTTTGAGTTTTATCGGGTGTTGGCTCCAGCCGTCGCGGCAATCAAATGCGGCCACACAAGAATTTCCTTACCCAGCGAGTTGCAGCGTCAACTGGATACGAACACCCCGCTGCTCCCGTTTTCGGTTAGGGTGTTGGGCGACAAGGTATATGTGTTGCGGGATTACTCCGACTATCCGGGTAAACAAGCATCGCTGGCGGGCAAAGAGATTCGCTCAATCAATGGCATCGCAGCGGCGCGACTCATCGCCACCATGATGGCAGCCGCTCCCGGCGACGGCGATGTGAAAACATCGCGGCGGCTGCGCATCGGCGGCATGAACTTTGCTCGGAACCTGATTAGCCTGTTTGATTTGACCAGTCCATATCAAGTGACCTTGCGGGAGGCGAAGACCAGATCGGAAATCAAGGTCAAAGTTGAAGGTCTTGCTTTCCCGAAACTGCGGGCAGCCTCACAAACGCAGTACCCACAGGATCAACCGAACCCGTTGTCTGGCGAGTTGAAATTACTCGATAACGGAAAGACCGCAGTGATGACAATTCGCGTTTTCGGCGGGTATGTGGATGCCGAGAAGAAGAAAAACCTGGCCGCCTTTTTCAAAGAGTCATTCACCACTTTGCAAAGCAATCAAACGCAAAGCCTGATCCTCGATCTCAGAAACAACGGCGGCGGCGAAGATATCCTCGGCAAACAATTGCTCTCATATCTGCTTAAAAGCCCTTTCAAGTATTACGACGAGCTGGTCGTCAACGCGCGTTCGTTCCAATTCTCAAAATACACAGCGCGTCCGGTCAACGTGCCTGAGGCCATGACCGAAGCGCGGCCTGACGGACGATTTCGCGCCCTCGGACATCCGAACCTAGGGATGCAACAACCCAGCGCCCCAACCTTCTCCGGCAAGGTGTACGTTCTGATCAACGGCGGCAGTTTTTCTACCACCTCTGAGTTTTTATCTCTTGCCCATTTTCATCGCCGTGCGGTCTTCATCGGCGAAGAATCGGGCGGCGGCTATTACGGCAACTCGTCCGGGTTTGTGCCGGTCGTGACCTTACCGCAGACGAAGCTGGGCGTGCCTGTGCCGCTGATGACTTATTACCTGGCCGTGAGTGGTTATCCATACGCGGCGCGCGGCTTGAAGCCCGATCATCAAGTCGAGCCTTCGATTGCCACCCTGTTGGCGGGCATAGATCAGGAGATGGCCTTAGCGCTTGACTTAGCGCGTCAGCCACATAGCAAGTGAAGGCCTACGCAAGCACATGGTGCTGACATCAACCGATTACCGAAACCATGTTGATCCGGGTATGGCGTCGGTTCTTCAGTATGTGAAAGCGCGCAAATCAGCGCGTGAAGGAGCCGGTTGTCACAGAGTTTGGCAACCTGACCGAAGGTTGAATTCGCCTCTAAACCAGAGAGGAGCTTTGATATGAAAACCATTTGCTTTGTGATTTTCTGTCTGACCCTTCCCCTCACGGTGCAAGGGCAGGAGTGGCCTTCGTTTCGCGGTGCGAACGCTGCGGGCGTCAATGATAGAAAACCTTTGCCGACCGTGTGGAACGCCGAGAGCGGGCAAAACATCAAGTGGAAGACCGCCATCGCGGGGTTGGGTCATTCCAGCCCGGTCGTTTGGGGCAATAAAATTTTTTGACGGCTGCTATCAGCAGCGACCCGAAATCGGCACTCAACTTGACGCAGAATGGCGGGGCGATGTCAGGCGATTTATCCAAACACTTGTGGCGCGTCTATTGTTTTGACAAGCGCAACGGCAAACTGCTTTGGCAGCGCACGGCTTATTTTGACGCTTATTCTCGCTCTAACCATCTATCCTGCTTTCGCTTATATCGGCTGCGTAATCTCATCTGGTAGTGCAAAACGAGCAGCTCTTCGCCCGACTGGGCGGACGGCAGTTTGCGATCAACAAAGTCGGTGACCGCCGTTTCCGAGTACCGGGTGGAGCACAGTTGAAGAGTTTGTTTTGCTCTCAGACAACAATGACAAGCCGGAATTTCTAGCTGCCGAGATGTGGGCATTGCGACGTGTTCCGTAAAGCAGGCGCATAATGAATCTCCTCGCAACTTGCTGCGAGGTATCCCACAAGAGGGAGGAAAAGGGGAAGTTTTATGAAACCTTTGCATCGCCAAGCTTGGCGGTGCAAAGGACCCGCGCCTCTATGACACCTACGTCGGACAGTATCCATTCGGCTCCAACCTCATTACGGTCAGCAAAGATGGGGAGTCACTGATTTGGCAAGGACAGACGCGCCGTTCTCTTCCCAGAATCTGAGGCCGTCTTTTTTATGCGCGGGCGACCGACGACCGCCACGTTCAAAAAAGATGTTAACGGTTCGGTCACGGAAGCCGTCTTGGATCAAGGACAGGAGCGCGTAACGACGGGGAAGCGGACTCCGTGAAAGATCAGGAACCGAGCAGCCTGCCCGACGTTGAGCATTCTGGTATCAGCAACCCTCTTGCAGGCGATGACAGCGGCCCGGTTGACTCTCCTGCGAACGCCGCCACTGTGCGAGGAAAAGAATGAAAACCTTACTGCAAGATGTACGCCATGCGTTTCGCCTCTTTCACAAAAGACCCGGCTTCTCACTGATTGCCGTGCTCACCTTAGGCTTAGGTATCGGCGCCAACACGGCTATCTTCAGCGTCGTCAACGCCTTCCTCTTGCAACCGCTGCCGTACAAAGAACCGGATCGCTTAGTGATGATTCAGCGAACCCCTGCCATTGCAAATGCGGCCTCTGTCTATTCCTATCCGGCCTTCAATACTTTGCGCGAGCAGACGCAGTCGTTCGATGGCGTGACGGCATTTGCTTATCGCCAACTGACGCTCGACAATCAGGACGGGCCGGAGACTGTGCTCGGTTCTACTGTCGCCAGCAACTTCTTTTCGGTTTTAGGTGTCGAACCGCTTTTGGGTCGCGCGTTTTTACCCGGCGAAGACGAACCGAACAGACCGCAGTTGGTGATTTTGAGCTACAGCCTCTGGCAACGGCGTTTCGGCGGCGATCCAAAAATCATCGGCCAGACGGTCAGAGCCGACAAGGATACGGTTGAGATCATCGGCGTCATGCCGCCCGGTTTTAAGACCGATCTGGTGGCCAATTTCCCGCCGGTTGAGTTTTGGGCTACGCTCAATCCCGGCACGCGAATAACGGCTTCAAACACCCGTTGGTTGAGGGTCATCGCGCGGCTCAAACCTGCCGCTACCCTTGCACAAGCGCAAACCGAGCTTGGCGTGATTGCCGAAGGGATGCTGCAAAGTGCGGCACAAGCAGCTCCCAACGCCGGTAATCAAGACCTCGCGCTTAGCGCGGTTACGGTCAAAGATTTCTTTGTCGGCGAGGCGCAAAAGCCATTGCTGGTGCTGTTCGGCGCGGTCGGGTTTGTCTTACTGATCGCCTGTGTCAACGTGGCGAACCTCCTGCTGGCGCAGGGCGTTGGGCGGCAAAGAGAGATTGCGATTCGCGCCGTGTTGGGAGCAAATCGCCGCCGCTTGATGAGTCAGATGCTGACGGAGAGTTTGCTGCTATCGGTGAGCGGCGGGCTGCTCGGCTTGTTACTGGTGACTTGGCTGCTGAGGGTGATCGTTTGGCTGACGCCGAAATGGATGGTGCGCATGGAAGAGATCAGCCTTGATTGCCGGGTGCTTCTCTTCACGCTCGCCGCCTCATTGCTGACCGGCCTGCTCTTTGGGCTGTTGCCCTCTTTGCAGGCTTCAAAAGTGGATCTGCAATCAACTCTGAAAGCAGGCGCGGTGACGGCGGTCGGGGCGCTGCGCGGTTTTCGCAGCTTGCTGGTGGTCACCGAAGTCGCGCTCGCGGTGATTTTGCTGGTTGGCGCGGGGCTGATGATTAACAGCTTCGTCCGTCTGACAAGCATCAATGTCGGCTTTGACGAAGAGAATGTTCTGAGCCTGCGCCTCAACACGCTGGCGCGGCAAAGCGCGCCTGAGCAGGTGGCGTTTATGCGGGAGATTCTCCCGCGCGTGCAGAGTCTGCCTGGCGTGAAGGCGGCGGCCTTGATAGACGCATTGCCGATGGCGAGAGGCTCTTCGCAAAGCGACAAACGGAGCGTCTTGCTGGAAGTCCCATTGACGGGCAATTCGGACACAGAAATTACGCTTGAGTACCATTGGGTGACGCCGGGATATTTTCAAACCATGAGGCTCGGTCTGTTGAAGGGGCGGCTCTTCACCGATGCCGACACTACTGGGACGCAGCCCGTCGTCGTGGTCAGCCAATATCTGGCACAACAAGCCTGGCCGGACGAGGATCCTATCGGCAAACGGCTGCTTTTGGGAGAAGCCGAAAACCAGCACCCGACCGTGATTGGAGTCGTCACCGATGTTAGACGATATGGTCAGCAGCCCTCGCCGAATTTCTACTCCCCCTTCAGCCAAACCTATTCCGCGATTAACCATGGGGCGATCAGCTATCTGGTCATTCGCACGGCGACCGATCCGTTGAACATAGCGGCGGCGCTGCGCGAGCAAATCCTTGATGTAGACCGCAGAGTCATCGTCGATCAGGTGATGACGATGGAGGAGCATCTCAGCCAAACGGTGGCGCAGCCGCGCTTCTACGCAGTGCTGTTCGGCTGGTTCGCTGCTATGGGGGTGTTGCTGGCGGCATTGGGGCTATACGGGGTGCTCTCCTACGCGGTGAGTCAGCAAACCCGTGAAGTCGGTATACGGATTGCGCTCGGCGCCGAGCCGCACGACATCCTCAAACTCATCGTCGGGCACGGCATCGTGTTGACGTTGATTGGCCTCGCCATTGGCTTGGCCGGAGCCTTCGCTTTGAGCCGCCTGCTCGGCAGCCTCTTATTCGAAATCACGGCAACCGACCCGCTCACCTATTTCATCGTTGCCTTGCTACTGCTGCTGACCGCGCTGCTTGCCTGTTATCTGCCAGCGCGACGAGCGACCAGGGTAGACCCGATGGTCGCGCTACGTTATGAGTAACTTCCCTGTCCGTTATCCGCAATCAGTTGCCTGCTGACGGAGGTTGATGATTGCTTCTGCACTGTCGGACGGCAATCGCCCGGTAGCCGCAGGGACAGGCAGGCGCAACGGTTAGCCGAGACGTTATAGGCGAGTCATCGAGGCTCGACCTTGAGACAAAGGGAAGTCGGCGGTTGATAGATCACCTGACGGATGGGTGTATTGAGCAGGGTCAGGAGCATCCGCTAGCCGGTGTGCGCTCGGCACGAATGGGGATTTTTATCTGAGCGCGGTGGACGGGGAAGCTCAACTTGATGATTGCGCTCGCGTCTGAGCGCAAATAAGGAGGAGACGATGCGCTCTTGCTCTCCAAAACGATCTGACGGCGCACGCCAGTTAGCCAAAAAGATCGGCTTCACCTTGATGGCAGTCATCGCGCTCTGCGCCGGAACCAGTGGCGCGCAGAAAGACGACGCCTGTCAATGCCGCGCCGCATTCGATAATCTGTTGACCAAACTGGAGACGAATTACTTGAAGTATCAGATCGAGATTCGCGGCAAGCGCGAGGCGGAATATCGAAGGCAGGTCGAACGGTTTCGAGTGCGAGCGGATCAGGCTTTGCCTGCTGCCTGTGTGCGAGTCTTACAGGAGTTTGTCGCCTTCTTTCAGGATGGCCATCTGTTTATTGGCGAGTACCCGCGCTTGTCTGCTGAAGAGAAAGCGCGGCTGGCAAAGACGGCAGAAACAGTCGCGTCTACCGAAAAACAGTTGCGCGACTACTTGGATGCCAACCGCCGCCGCCTCGACCCTATTGAAGGCATTTGGTACGCCAAAGACGGACAACGCTTCGGCATCCGGCAAGCAACGCCCGCCCATGGCAAAGTGTTTGTCGCCTTTTTCCTCTCCGGCGATGTGGCCGACTGGCGCTTGGGGCAGGTGAAAGCTCGCTTTCGTAAGCTCGCGGACAGCTCCTATGATGCGACCGTATATGCCCGCGACCATTCACCGCGCCATCCGGCAGTTTATCTGCGCGGGCAACAAGGGGGTGCAGCCCTCCGTCGTGGGCTACTGTTGCACCTGCCTCCTGCCACTTGGGGCAAAGCCTATCCGCTCAGTCCGGCGCAAGAGGGCGCGATTGATCCGTCGGATCCGCGTCGCCCTACGATGCGCGCGTTGGATGATTCTACCCTCGTCGTCTCCGTGCCATCGCACGATCCCCAGTATGCGTCTGTGCTGCGCCAACTGCTGACGCAGTTTGAACAGCAACTCGCCAAAGCTGAAACCTTAATCATTGACCTGCGCGGCGATGAAGGCGGCAGTTCGCAGATGACGCGAGCCTTATTGCCTCTCATCGTTACCCCGAATAAACGTCCAAGCCGTTATGAAAGGGAGGATCGAAGTGTCGTGTTGGCATCGCCCGACAACCTCGCTTATTTCGAGCAGATAGCCCAGAATGGTTGGCCGCCGAAATCTTTGATCGAGCGAATGCGGGCAAACCCCGGCGTCTTAGTTCGGTTGGAGGAACCCGGCGTCACGCCGCCCCCGCCGCAGCCGGATGTTGCTACCGCGCATCCGCGCCATGTGGCTATTCTGATGGACGGCGCAATTGTGAGCGCAGGAGAAGCGTTTGTCCTCGCCGTGATGCGCAATGAAAAGGTCACGCTGTTTGGTCAAAACACCGGCGGCGTGATTGATTATCAAAGCGTCCGCATCACGGAAGCGCTCAGTTGCCCGCAGCTTGGGTTGGCGTTGGGCTACCCCACCATTGCCGCGTCTGATCGGCTGCCTGCGGGCGGCGTGAATCGGACAGGGATTGCGCCCGATGTGCGTATCGGACGCGAGGTAAAAGACCCGCTTCGCTGGATTCAGGCGTATTACGCACGCAACCGAAAAACCTAGCGATTTACCGAATCAGGGAAATCTCGTCGGTGATTACGCCGCTGATCTGTTCAGGAGGGATTATGACTCAACTTTGGCAAGACCTGCGCTATGGGGCGCGAACACTCAGACAACAACCGGGTTTTACGCTCATCGCCGTCCTGACGCTCAGTTTAGGTATCGGAGCGACGACGGCAATCTTCAGCTTTGTGGATGCGGTGTTGCTCAAACCGCTTGCCTATCCGGAGGCTGAGCGGTTGGTAACCCTGTGGGATAATTCGGAGCGTTGCACCAATTGTTTGCCCTCGCCGCCAACTTTCGTGGAGTGGAAGAATCTCAACACCGTCTTTTCGCAGGTGGCAGGCTACACCGATTATACGCAGAGCTATAACTTGACCGGTCACACGCAAGCCGAGCAGTTGTTGGGGCGACAAATTACCGCCAACTACTTCGACTTGCTCGGCGTGCCCATAGCGTTAGGGCGCAGCTTCGTGACCGAAGAGGAGCAGGTTGGCAATGAGCAAGTAGTGATATTGTCGCAGCGATTATGGCAGAGGCGTTTCGGAGCGGATGCGGCGATTGTCGGGCAGACGATCACCCTCAATGAAAAGCCGCACCTGGTCGTCGGCGTGTTGCCGCCGCACCCGATCTTCGACCGCATGGATAACGAATTGTGGATGCCGCTCACCATCCCGCCGGATCGTATGCGGCGCTCAACGCAATACTTCAGCGCGCGGGCAAAGCTCAATCCCGGCGTCACAATGGCGCAAGCCCAAGCGGCTATGAACCGGCTGGCCGCCGCGGTCGGCGAAGCCGATGCGATGATGAAAGGCCATTGGGTGATCGTCGAACCGTTGCGCCACACGTTGGTGGCTACTGATCTGCGCGGCACGTTATGGCTGTTGCTCGGAGCCGTCTCGTTCATCTTGCTGATTGCCAGCGTCAATGTTGCCAACTTGCTATTGGCGCGCGGCGCAGCGCGGCGCAAAGAGGTTTTAATTCGGCTGGCCGTCGGCGCGAGCGGCTGGCGATTGGTGCGGCAACTGTTGACGGAGAGCTTGCTCTTAGCCGGTAGTGGTGGCGTAGTTGGCTTGTTTTTTGCCTACTGGCTGATGAAGGCGTTTGAGCAGTTCAGTCCGGCAGGTTCGATACCTCCTGAGGCGGTCATCGCTCTCGATCTGCGAGTCATGCTATTCGCGGCGGGCGTTTCGTTGCTAACCGGTTTCGGTTTCGGCCTCTTACCGGCGTGGCAAGCGACGCAAACGAATCTCAACGGCTTGTTACAGGAGCAGAGTTTGCGTACCGCCTCGCGCAGCCGGTCGCGCAGTCTGTTGTTGATCGCCGAGATTGCCTTGACCTTCGTGCTTGTCGTGGGCGCGGGATTGATGCTGAAGAGTTTCAGTCGGCTGTTGCAAGTGGATGCAGGGTTTGCCGCCGAACAGGTGCTGACGTTTCGCACAACGCTGGCCAAAACGCGCTTTCCCGGCGAAGCGCAGACCTTAGCCTATCAAGATGAGATGTTGGCGCGGTTGCGCGCCTTGCCGGGAGTGCAATCCGTAGGGGTGACTGGCGCGCTGCCGATGAGCGGCGTCAATAGCGGCACAGATTTTCGCATTCTCAGCCGCCCCAATGAGGGGCCGGGTTGGGGGCGCGGCAATGCGCGTTTTCGCGGCGTCGAAGGTGACTATTTCGAGGCTTTGAGCTTGCGTTTGGTGAAAGGCCGATTGTTGAATGAACGCGACACGCTCAATGCGCAACTCGTCGTCGTCGTCAATCAGAGCCTGGTCAACAAATTCTTTCCTGATAGCGAGCCGATAGGCGAACAGATTCTCTTTGCCGGGACGCAAGCCTATACCATAGTTGGCGTCGTCGCTGATGTGAAGCATAGCGGGCTGGCCGCCGACGCGCCGATTGAGGTCTATGTGCCGCTCCGACAATTGCAGGGCAGTTGGTTCGACACTTGGGGGCGTAGGGTGGCTTTCGTTGTGCGCACGGACGGTGACCCGGACGCTTTGCGCGATGTGGTGCGCGGTTTGGCGCTCGGCGTGGATAAAGATCAACCGCTCTTCGACATTCGCACCATGGGTGAAGTGGTCAGCCAGTCGGTTGCCGTACCGCGTTTTCGCGGGTTACTCTTCTCCATCTTCGGGTTGCTGTCTCTGTTTTTGGCAGCCGTTGGCATTTACGGCCTCACCTCTTACATGGTCACGCAGAGCACGAAAGAGATCGGCATTCGCATGGCGCTCGGCGCGCAGACCGGTGAGGTGATGAAGTTGATTATCGGGCGAGGGCTATGGTTGACGCTCATCGGCACAGGGTTGGGTGCGGCGGGAGCCTTCGGACTGACGCGCTTGCTCAGGAGCCTGTTATTTCAGGTGACGATGACCGACCCGTTGACCTTCATCAGCGTGCCAGTAGTGCTGGTCGCTGTAACGTTGGTTGCGTGTTGGTTGCCTGCCAGACGAGCGACGAAGGTTGATCCGATGGTTGCCCTCAGATGCGAATAGGAGAATATCGCCAAGCGCGAAGATGAATTCGGAGGAGAGATCATGAAGATTCGCATATGGGTATGGCTGGTTAGCACAGCGGCTTTTGCCCTCACCTTCACGTTGGTTTCCGCGCAGCAGAACGCCGGACAAGCGACGGCGGGGCAGTCGGCTGATGAATTGGTGCGAGAAGGCAGTGCGGCTTATCAAAAGAAAGATTACTCCCTTTCAGCCAAACTCTATCAGGCAGCGATTGCCAAAGGGGCGCGCGAGGCGGGCGTCTACTACGATGCCGCGTGTTCGCTGGCATTGGCGGGAGATCGAGAGCAGGCCTTTGCCATGCTGCGCGCAGCGATTCGCGCGGGATGGCGCGACGCCGCTCATTTGCAGAGGGATAGTGATCTGGAATCGCTGCGCGCCGATGCCCGCTGGAAGACGGTCGTGGCGGAGTGCGAAGCGGCTGAGCGGGACTATCGCCAAAAGCGCAGCAACCCGAACAATGCGCGCTTCGTGACCGATGATATTGCGCGCTTCTGGAAAGCCTATGACAAAGCCTTAGCCGCCGCGCCTGCCGAACGAGCCGCAATCTTTCAGCAGGATTACATTGATCCGGGTAGCGTGGGGCTGAAAGATTTCGCGCGCAGCGGTCGGCTCAACGCGAAACGGTTGGCGATGGTGATCGAACAGCGTCCGGATTTTTTCCGAGCCATTCGCTCGCTGACAAGCGGAATCGATAAGTATCACGGCGAAACGCTCGCCGCCTTTCGCCAGTTGAAGGGTTTCTATGCCGACGCACAGTTTCCTGACGCTTACTTTGTTATTGGTCAGTTATCGAGTGGCGGCACGGCTTCGAACAACGGCTTGTTGATGGGTGCGGAGATGTTCACGCGCGCGGCGACGACGCCGACAACCGAACTGAACGATTGGGAGAAGGGCGCGATCATGGAAGCGCGCGAAATTCCGCCCCTCGTCGCGCACGAGGCGATCCATTTTCAGCAGAGATACCCGCCGCAAAATACTCTCTTATGTGGTTGCCTCAAAGAGGGAGGCGCAGACTTTCTCGGTGAACTGACTTCGGGCAGACTGATCAACCGCATGCAGGAGGTACACCGATGGGCGAATGCACGCGAGCGCGCCTTGTGGGAAGAGTTTCAGAAGGAGTTGGATGACAAACCCAGCCCGCGCTGGCTCTACGGCAGTGGCTCGGCGGAGCGTCCGTCGGATTTGGGATACTGGATGGGCTATCGCATTGCCGAAGCCTACTACCGAAACGCGACTGACAAAAAGCGAGCGATCCGCGATTTGCTGATCGTGACTGACTGCAAAGAGGTTTTGAAAACCAGCCGCTACGCGGAAAAGTTTGCACATTAGTTGGATGATTGCCAACAAAAGCTGAAAGCGGAAAGATGGAGAATTGAGCCGCTGACCATTGCGTGTCGGGCGGAAGCGTCTTGCCGCGAGCCTTCTCATCTTCACGAACCAACGAAAAGTAGTTATCGGCGGCGTGCGCCCTGCCATTCGCCGCCGCAATGTGCGATTCACCTCGCCCCTTGAATGGTTCCCTGCAAAACTCGTGACTCTTACATCGGAGAATGCGATAAATAGATTCGCCGCTTGGTTGCAACTTTCGGCTGGTGAGGTGAGAAGAAGGTTGAGAGGCGCAATCGGCTGAAAGGGGATTGACGGTCGCGGATTTTGTCGGCGAACGAAATCATGCGAGGGCGCAAAGAGAATGAGAGCCAATCTGCCGATGTGGCCTTCGCACGGCAACGGCGAGTTGTGTGGGCCTCCTCGTTTCTGATTTGGCTGGCGCTCGGAATCTTTTCGGCAAGCTCGGTCTTCGTTGAGTTGCCACAGGTGCGCCGTCCAAATCCACAACATTTTTGGCCGGTGTTTGCTTCGCAGTTGATGGCCTGGCTGGTTTGGACGCTGGTAGCGCCTGTGACCTTGCAGTTGCGGCGATGGTTGCCGCTTGAACGCGGCAAGTTGCTGAAGCCGTTGGTCGCGCATCTGCTGGCGATCCCGCTGTTATGCGCTTTGCATACGGGGCTGGCGTTGCTGATCGAAGCTGCGGTTCGGCCTATGGGGCCGGGGTTGCCGGGACTCTCCACGCGGTTTGTCTATGGGGGGATGCGCGACTTGCCGTTTTGCGCGCTGTTTTATGGTGTGATTTTTGGCATCGGTTCGGCACTTGATTACTACCGGCAGTTCCGCGAGCGCGAAGTGCGCGCGGCGCAACTCGAAGCGCAACTCGCGCAGGCCGAGTTGCAGATGCTGAGAATGCAACTGAATCCGCACTTCCTCTTCAACACGCTCAACGGCATCACCGGATTAGTGCGCGATCAGGACAATTCTGCCGCCGTGCAGATGTTGGTGAGGCTGAGCGATCTGTTGCGCCAGACCCTAGAGAATTCCGGCAAACAGGAAGTGCCGCTTCGGGAAGAGATTGAGTGGTTGGAACTCTATTTGAACATTCAGCAGATGCGCTTCTCTGACCGCTTGCAGGTGCAGATGGATGTAGCGCCGGAGACGCTAGATGCGCTGATTCCCAATCTCATCACGCAACCGCTGGTCGAGAATGCAATCTGTCATGGACTGGCGCGCCGCGCAGAAGCCGGTTCGCTTTCGTTGACCGCAAGGCGTGAAGACGGGCGGTTGGAATTGTGCGTCTGTGATGACGGCGTTGGTTTGCCCGAAGGCTGGCAGTTGGAGGAGAGCAGGGGATTGGGATTGGCCAATACCGTAGCGCGATTGCGGCAGCTCTATCACACGGACTTTCGCTTGCAGGTCAGCAATCGCCGGAGCGGTGGCGTTGAAGCCCGTTTATCAATCCCGCTACGAGCGGCTGACCCGATTGGAAATCATGACAACGGGCGATAGGCCAATCAAAGCGATTATCGTAGATGATGAGCCGCTGGCGCGGCGCAATCTGCGTGCCTTGCTAAAAGCCGATGCGCGCATCGAGATCGTCAAAGAGTGCGGCAACGGCAAAGAGGCAGTCAACGCCATACGCCTCTTCGAACCTGACTTGGTCTTTCTCGATGTCCAGATGCCGGAGATGGACGGCTTCGAAGTGCTGGACAACCTTGCAGGGCATCCGTTGCCGGTCATCATCTTTGTGACCGCTTATGATCAATACGCGCTTAAAGCCTTTGAGGTCAGCGCCCTCGATTATCTGCTCAAACCCTTTGACGATGCGCGGTTCTTCAAAGCGTTGGCGCAGGCCAAACAGCAGATCGAGCGACAAGATGCCGGAGAACTACTTGTGCCTGGGCCTGTTGGCGGTGTTGTTTCC
>CAYXVU010000050.1:0-2566 GCA_964468725.1 uncultured Clostridia bacterium | reverse complement strand
GCAGAAAGTTATTGACCCTGATCGGCACGCGGCAGCTACCCTCAAGCAACACCCCGCGTTACCTGACGCGCCTGATGGTGAAGACGGGGGGGCGCGTGCTCTTTATCCGCACGGATGAGATTGACTGGATCGAAGCACAAGACTGTTACGTGCGCTTGCACGCCGGAAAGAAGGCGCACTTGTTGCGCCAGACGATGGCCGAATTGGAAGCGGCGCTCGACCCGGAACGCTTCATCCGCATTCATCGCTCAACTATCGTCAATCTCGACCGCGTCAAAGAGATGCAGCCGTTTTCAAATGGCGTTCACTTGGTCATCCTTGATGATGGCATGGAGTTGAAGATTACGCGCGGTCGCCGCGAAGTGCTGGAACGCAAACTCAGCGCCGGAGGCCGGTAAGCTGGGCATTTCAGAGCCGTCCTGTAGCCGGTCGCCCCTATCTGGCTTTTCAGAAACGCTCGATAAGATCGCCGATCCCTATCAGGACGATTGATTTCGGAGAGGGTGTCAGATGAACTATCAAAAGCTGCTGTGGATCATATGCCTTTTGCTCGGCGTCAATGGATTGGGCGTAGGGTCAGCGTTGTCGCAACAGAGGCCGGATTTGATTGCGGAAGCTGGACGCACAATCCCTGCCTCGCGCGGCGGCGAAGCGCAATCCTTTCAGATCAATTCGGCGATTCTCAAAGAGACGCGGCGCATCTTCGTCGTGCTGCCCGCTTCCTATTCGAAGAGTGCGCCTGACCGACGCTATCCGGTTACGGTCGTAGTTGACGGAGAGTTTCTACTCGCGCCGGTTGCCGTCGCTAGCGATCAACTGTCGCGCAACGGACAAATCCCCGAATCGTTGATTGTCGGCATTGAAAACCTTGATTCCTTCAGAAGCCGCGTGCGCGATCTCACTCCTCCCGGACTTTCGGTGAGTGGCAGCAGCTTGAACGAAGGCGGCGACCGCTTTTTGGACTTCATCGAGCAGGAGTTGCTGCCCGCCGTTGACCGCCAGTTTCGCGGCGCTGCGCCGCGCAGCTTCATCGGGATTTCGTCCGGCGGCATTTTGGCAACCTACGCCGCCGCCACTCGTTCGACCTATCGCACTGTCATTGCGCTCGACGCTCCCATTCAACTCGGCGATAACTGGCTGGCAAAGAAACTGATCGCACGCGCCGGGGCGGAACCGTCACCCTTGCGCTACGTGTCAATGGAAGCGCGGTTCAGATGGCCGGATGAGGCATGGAATGCGCTGCTGGCTGCCGCGCCCGCCTCATGGAGTTTGCATCGGGAAAGGCTCATGATGGAGGGTCATGAAACGTTGACCCTGCTTGGCGCTTATCTTGGCTTGCGGCAAGTCTTCAGCGACTATTCGCGGCTCGCAGCTCCGCAAGCGCCGACAACGAGCACTCTCCCTTATTACGCGAATGTTAATGCCGCACTCGGCGCAACGGTGATACCGCCGAAACCGTTGTTGGAAAACGTTGTCGAAGACCTGCTGATGGAAGGTCGCGGTGCAGCGGCGCGTGAAGCCTATAATCTATTGGCATTCGGTTATGGCACGCCGACGAATAGAGCCGACTTGCTAGCAAAGATTGCTGAAGTTGAACGTCGCCCGCCGCCGACCGAGACGGTTGAAGGACTGTTGGCCACTCCGTTCCCCACGCCGGAAGAGGCGCGCGCCTACATCGGCGAGTGGGTTGGCGATGTCTGGTCGAATCCCGATCAACCGCGCACAGGCCAGATGACCTTACGCATCCGAGTCGAAAATGGTCGAGTCGTCGCCGAAGTCACCGACTCGAAAGGGCCGCCTGAACTTCGGGTGCGGCGTATTGAGTACCTGCACCTCACGCCAACCGGACTGACCTACGGATATATGAACGGTATGCGCCCGCGCGGCGTGCTGTTGTATGAAGGCAAACTCGAAGGCGATACGCTCAGCGGACAGATGCGAATGGGCGGGGTGGACTTCAGGCTGCCGGGAGGGATGACGCCGCCACCTCTGCTCTTTTCCTTCAAACGAGTGACCAAGCAGTGAAGAGCCGAATCACCGGCAATCGGAATCGGATGACCGTAGGCAACCTATGGAGTGCGCTCCCTAGATTTTTATCATGAGGTCATAGCGGATGAAGCGGCCTGGGACACGGCTATTGATGATCGGTTTGCTCGCCCTCTGCGCGCTAGGTTGGCAGAGGACGGCGGAAAGGGGCGAGGCGCAAAGCCCGGAGCGCAAGCTCAATCGTGACGAGTGGCAACGGCCTGCCGAAGTCCTCGACGCGTTGACCGTGAAAGCCGGGCAGCGGGTTGCGGATATCGGATGCGGCAGCGGCTATTTCACCTTTCACTTGGCGGCGCGCGTCGGCGCAGATGGCAAAGTCTATGCCGTAGACATTGATGAAAAAGCGATTGCGAAGGTGCGCGCACGTCAAGAGCGCGAAAACGTCAAACAGATAGAGGCGATCCTGAGCACGGACGATGACCCGCAGTTGCCTGCCGGTCTCGATGTTGTGTTGATTGTTGATACCTATCATGAAATTCGCGGTTATGACCGCATGCTGGAGGCCATCTTTCGGGCGCTC
>CAYXVU010000049.1:0-31805 GCA_964468725.1 uncultured Clostridia bacterium | reverse complement strand
TGATCGTCTTTCGATTTACCATCATTTTCTTTTCGCCGTGATTCCTCTTCATCATTACGAAGCTTTCCGTTCCAAATCCCCAACCCGTCTTTCGTGATCGATGGTCTCCGCTTTTAGCTTCGAAATTTCATCGCTGAAGACGGCGAGTCGGATATCTATTTTGCGAAGTTGATCTTTTGTTTCGTGCAGCGATTGTTCAATGCCATCAAATCGTCGGTTAGTTTCACTGCGAAACGAGCCTAACTCCTCACGAACTGCGCTGAGGTCGCCACGAAACGTGCTCATCTCCTCACGAACTGCGCTGAGGTCGCTATGGAATATACCCATATCTTCACCGACTTGATTCACCCGCGCTAAGATCGCTTCCAGCATTGGCTGAGTCGTCGGCGCTTTTTCCTCAAATTCGTTCAGTTCTTTTGTTTGGTCATTATTCATCAGTCACCTTCTATGGGTTCGGCCATAACGGTTACGATGATCCTCTTTACTAGACCAAGTTTTATCATCAAATGGGAGGTGTAACAAGACAGATATCTGGTCGCCTTCCAGTTGATTTTTTGCGAGCTGTCGCATTTGTGGAAAAACCGTTTTCACCGACACGTATCATAAATCTTCGATACGCAGCTTGGTATCTGCTCCTTTCCATGCGCGTTCGAATTCCCTCTCGACAATTTTTACGGCATGCATCTTACCCTGCGCTTTTAAGCTCTCAAGCAGTCCGAACAGCAGTCGGCCATTGCGCGGCATGGTGTCGAGAGCCTTGCGAAATTCCTGTTCAGCTTCTCCGGCTTTTCCTGCCCTAAGCAATGCCGCGCCGAGCGATTGTCGAATCGGATAATACCATCCCGGCGGCTCATCATAGTTGAGTGCATCTTGAGCTGCGACCGCCTGGCGAAGCAACTCGACGGCTTTCGGCAGGTCGCCTTTTGCCTGCGCAAATCGTGCCTGTGTCAGCAAGCTGGCGATGGTCAATACGCTGCTGGCTGAATTGAGCCCCCAAACCATGTCGCCGGAAATCTCGCCGCGCAGCTTCTCAAAGATTTGCATCTCGCGTTCGGCTTCTGCGAGTTTGCCAGTGGCGCTCAGAGCTAGGCAACGCCCGTAATACCATAATGCGCGCGTAATCGGGGTACTAGCATCGGGCTCGGGACACTTTAACATCTCATCCCACTTGTTGAAGGTGACGAGCGTGAAGGTAGTCGAAGGCAGAAAGGCTTCCAACATTGGCATCTCTTTCAAGTACAGTTTCACATTCGCCGCCAGTTGGTCGGTTGCCCGTTTGGCATCGGCAAAACGGCCAGCGCGATTGTAGGTTTCGTGTAGGAAATGCAAATTATGGCTGTAGTACATCGCCGGATACATACCTTGCGCGTTGCTCTTTTTTAGATACGCACGGTCGGCGTTGGCGGCAGCCTCATTGGCAAGAGCCGATTCTTCATAGTCGCCGGTCTGCAAGTAGATGTGGGCTGGCATATGAACCAAGTGGCCGGAGCCGGGCGCAAGTTTGCCAAGCCGCGTCGCGCTTGGCAACGCGCGCTCCGGCTTGCCCGATGCCTCGACAGCGTGAATGTAGAGATGGTTGGCTCCGATATGAGTCGGGTCATGCTTGAGAACATATTCAAGGGTGGCAACGATCTCTTCCGTTCCTTCCGCAGGGCTTCCGTCCTTACCCCAGAACTTCCAGGGGCGCAGATTCATCAGGCTGTCGGCAAACAGAGTGGAAGCGTCCATATCATCGGGATATTTTTTTGCCAGCTCGCGCATGGCATTGGCATAGGTAATGGCAAGCTCTCCGCGATCTGTCTGAGGATCGCCAGAATATCGCTTTGCCAACGTATTGATGAAGTCGCGCTCTTTTTCGGAAGCCTTTGGAAGAAGTGCGATTGCCTTTTGAATCGCTTCGTGTGCAGCCTTTTCACGCTCCGGCAGAGGGCCAAGGTTGATATTGGCTCCCATGGCCAAAGCGATACCCCAATGCGCCATCGCGAGATTAGGGTCGAGTGCCGCAGCCCGTTGAAATGAGCGCACGGCTTCATCGTGATTGAAGCCATAAATCAACACCATGCCTTGATTAAAGAACCGCTGCGCTTCGGCATTACTGGTCGTTACCGGATGATGATGCTCTCCGAATTCCGGCATCAGTTCGATAGGCTGATTGGCCATCGAAGGTGAGTGTTGATGTTGAGCGAATGCAGAACCGGCAAGCAAACAGATTGTCAGTACCGAGATGAATCCTTTGAGTCTCATAATCCCTCCTTACGACGAGAGCGAATGAATCAAGAAGCGCGTTCTTGTACTTAGCTTGATTTCTTGAGCTTCTCCTCTTTGACCACGATGGTTTCTGCGATGCGGTCATGCACGGTTCGACGGTTAGGATGAATGAAATACTGCATGAATCCGAACCCTAACTCTAATGCAGATGCACCGTATCCGAGCGCGCGTTCGATGGAGTGCCAGAGCGAAATGTGTTCGTGTGCCAACGACACGACACGAATCTTCATAAGCCATTTACCCGGTGTCTGCCCATTGCCAAAATAGGTGAACAGCCCGAAATAGACGACAATAAAGAGCAAGCTATACCAATTTGCGAAGTTAAATTGCAGATTCAGATTGGCGTCAGATCCGAGCCAGCCGATTGCCGACAGGAACCGCGCACCGAGGATGAGAAGGATCAAAAAGAGGGCGAAGGCAACGAGAAAATCAATGCCAAAGGCAAGCGCACGCGCAGTAAAAGACGCTAACCTCATACCTCTGACTTTATCAAGCCGCTCCATCTCATGAGGTTCATACGTCTGCAACTTTCCCATCGGATGCTCCCGCCGAGAAGTTCCTTACTACACTTCTGCTGACCGACTACTGTTCCGCCACACCTTTCACGATGAAAGTGATGGGCAACTCGGCTCCGGTCGTCTTGAGTTTGACAGAGAAGTGCAAACGGTCAAGCTCTCCTTTTTCAATCGAGACGTCCTCTTTTCCCTCAAAGGTGAGCAGGCTGATGACAGCCGGATGGGCTGTGGCGCTCGCTTTCGTGCTCAACTTCGAGAGCTCTGCAAAGGTTGGGGCCGCAGCAACATCTTGATCGTCAGCTACCGGAGCGAGCAGCAAAAAATCTCGGATGGGGGAGATGCCTAGATGGTTACCATCGGTCGGATGGATGGCGTAGCGCAAGGTATATGCGCCCGCTTTGATGGCCTGCCCACGAAAATCCGTCGTCGCTTTGGCAAAGGCAATCACGCCGATCAAAGCAGAGGGAGGGATGTCGGAATAGATTGCGCCGGGAGCCTCATTCTTTGCGCCAACCGGCAAAGCCTTCCGCAACCAAATATCGCAATAGTGGCTGCCATCTTCGAGAATGACGCGATGGCCTGTCGCTTCAAGTGCGTCCTTCAAAGATTGTGATGCCCCGGCATCAGCTAATGCGCCGGTCGGTTCAAGCTTGACGCCGTTAGCTGATGCCAACACCGTCCATAGAAAAATTAAGATCAGAATTCCCGTTACTTTCCGCATCCTCCATCTCCTCTTGACCCTACTTCATCACAAAAGCACAAAGCCTCGTCAAAGCGCGAAGCTTTGATCGAAGCCTTTGTACTTTTACCTTGTCACTCGGTTATCGCGCGAAGCTGCCAACAAAGGCGCTGCGTTTCCCGTGCGTCGTCCATGAGACGCCCAATCCTGCACCGCTGAAGTGATCGAGTTCAGCAACCGCAGGCAACGCGCCCATTGTCGGCGCAAGCGGGGCATAATAGACAATCTCATTTCCACATAGATGATCTTTGTGGGTGATGCCTCGCGTTTCGATGCCGACCAACTCTCCGGCACGCACAATGGCTTTACTGTCGGGACTGCCGTGCTCACTGTGTTCGCCGCCGTAGAGAATGTTGACTTTGATCGGTGAAACATCAACGCGCACGACATTCTCTAACAGCTTACCGCCCATTTCGCGGGCGAAGCTGACCAACGCTGCCCGCTGTTCGGGCGTCGCTTTCTCGTCCACCACCATCACGGTCTTTGCCGGGTAAGGATTGGAAAACTGATCGCCGAGCGTTGCACCCGCCTTGACGACGCCGATGACGCTCAATCCATCAAGCGCAACGCCGTTCCATGATCCTTTATTGACACGCCAAGCGAGAATGGCCTGATCGCCAACGAGACCGACTTCGCCATTGGCGACGCACGCGCCCGTATAGACATCCGCGCTGCGCGTCTCAATGTAGTCGCCAGAAATCTGTTGTGCTTGCGCGGCTGCTGTCCAGGCGAAGATCATCGCAAAGGCCGCTAATAAAGAGAGCTTCCGCATCGTTATACCTCCCCATTGGTGAAAGAGTGAAAACCGCACCCTCTGAATGTAGCTTTCACGAGTTGCGCAGTCAACCAACATTCACACACAAGCGAGGTCTATGGCAGTCTTCAAAGAAGTCTCTTCCTGAGAGGGCTCCATCGCGCTGTCCCGGTTATGCAGCTTGGCTCCATCTGCCTCCTCCATGCTGCCAGCAAATCCAGCCTAACCAAACGGTGTGCTGACAAGGATGACCATCTTTGCACGCCGCTCCGCAGGTTGTTCTATGGGATTTCTCTTCAGCCTCTTCTTTTTTGGATTGCTCATGGCCTTCCGGCAACTCCTTTTGCAGGGGTTCTGCTTCCTGAGTTTGTTCTTCCTGCATCTTTCTTTGTTCGTACAGTTCCTCTAGTTTTGGCAGGTAACTATCGCGGAGGAGGTTTCGATACAACTCGCAGAAGTGGAGCATAATTACGAGGTCCCGCTGGCGCTGGCGATTCTGACAACGATTCAGTTGATCCTGATAGTTCTGCGCTTTTTGCGTAAACTCAGCAGACAACTTGCTCAGGATTGGTTCTGTCACCTCTTTTAGTTCTTTTGCTTTTAGGGTCGAACTGCTCATCACATTGTTGACGCCAGGAATGATGAGGAGGGCAATATCGCCTTGACGAACCCACTTACCAAGCTGCTCCGACAGCCCGAGGGCGAAAGGCTCTAAACCTGCTGGCCCTAAAAGATGCACCTTCTGTTTTTGTACTCCTTCTTCGACATCAAGCATCCTTTTCACCTTATTCAAGGCCGCTTGCAGCTTTTGCTTGTACTCTGCAACTGCCCGGTTGCACTCAGATGCCTTTGGTTTGCTGCTCATGATAATTCTCCTTTCGAAAGAAAGGTAACGAGCCTGAAAGTAACGAAACAAGAGCAGCCATCACAGGCGAGGGTGACCGCTATCACCGGCCAACAACGCAACTCGATAGAATGGGCTTGAGGCGACGGGAAAGGAGAGCAAGACGTCGCAAAAATACGGCAGATCGTTTATGCCGATTCAAGAGGATATTCGGCTGATAGCCGGTTGAGGATGAGGCTGTTTGAGGCCGCTATTGCGAGAGCGCCTTATACCGGCAAGGCGCTCTCGCAAGGAATCCTACCCTTACGACGTGACCTCTACTTGGCGGCATTCAACAAGGCGCGTTTGACCGCAACGCGCGCTAGTTGCACTTTGTAACCGTTCTTACTCAGCGGACGGGCATCCGCAACGGCTAGATCACCGGCTTTTGTAGCGATCTCTTCCGTGATGGCCTTGCCGATTAGGAATTGGGCTGCGGTTGTGCTGCGCCACGGTGTCGGAGCTACATGACCAAGTACGATGTTTGCCGATTCAACCGTATTGCCAGCCATGCGTAGTGCTACGGAAGCCGTCGCCAGCGGCCAATCGAGAGCCTCTTTCTGTCGGACTTCATAGGTGGCGTTTTGGGCGCGAGTCGGCGGCACAATGATGTCGGTGACGATTTCATTGGCTTGCAAACGATGCTCACGTTGGCCATCACGGGAAGGCGTGACAAAAAAGCTTTCGACGCTCAATTCGCGTGCGCCGCTAGCGCCGAAGAGCTTCACCTTAGCGCCGAGCGCGATCAACGCCGGTGCAAGGCTTGAAGGGCTGACGAAGTAGGCTGGTCCGTTGTTGCCAAAAATTGCGTGATAGCGATTGTCACCGTTGATGACCAGTGACTGTCCTGTTTCATCCTTTGCCAATAGCCCATATCCCGCGCGGTAATACCAGCAACGCGGACGTTGACACAGGTCACCGGCTATGGTTCCCATCGAGCGAATCTGCGGGCTGGTAATTCCAACGGCGGCTTCATGGAGCGCGGGATAGGTGCGTCGAATTGCCGAATTATCGAGCAGTTCTTGAATCGTTACCGTCGCGCCGATTCGAAGGCCGCCAGCCGGACTGAAGGTGATCCCGCGCAACTCTCGAATCTCTTTGATGTTGACGAGGCGTTTCGGACTGGCGGCTTCGTCTTTCATCAGCGAGATCAAATCTGTGCCGCCCGCCAACACCTGCGCGTCGCTTTCGGACGAGCCGAGGAGGCTGACCGCCTGTTCTTTGCTTGTCGGACTGACATATTCAAATGCGCGCATTAGTTTCCTCCCTTCTTTGCCAGCGCCGCCAACACTTTGTCGGGCGTGAGCGGCAAAGTCGGCACGCGAACGCCAATCGCATTGGCTACGGCATTGGAGATTGCCGCGCCCGGCGAAATCACCGGCGGTTCGCCCAACCCAATCACTCCTCTTTCGTCATAGCCCTTGCCGGTCATCATATGAACTTCCATCTGGCCAATGTCGCCGATGCCTGCCAGTTTATAGAACTCCATGTTGGGGTTAAGCATTCTTCCGGTCTGCTGATCCATGATCTTCTCTTCGAAGAGCGCGTAGCAGACGCCCATAATCAACGCGCCGTAGACCTGACTCTCTGCCGTCTTCAGGCTGATGACCAAGCCGCAATCCTGCACGGCAACGATCTTGTTGATCTTAACGATGCCGGTTTCAATGTCTACAGAGACATCTGCCATCTGCACGCCGCCAACGCCGCTGTCACTCAATTTTCCAGGGCCGGGATGTTTACCGCGTACGGTAAGCGGCATCGTCCCGATTTTGGCGCACGCCTGTTTCCAGGTCAGCTTGCGAGCCGGACTGCCTTTGACTCGAATCGTGCCGCCGACGGCTTCAAGTTGTTCGGGGTCGGCACTGAGCACGGGCGCAACTTTGGCAAAGAGTTGTTCGATTGCATCTTGTGCTGCGCGTCGGGTTGAAGAACTGATGCCGCCAATGGTTGTGCTGCCGCCGGAGCCTTGTGAAACCGGAAAGCGATTATCGCCGATCATCACTTTAATGGCGTTTACCGGCAATCCGAAGGTATCCCCTGCGACGATGGCAAGAGCCGTGCGCGTGCCCACGCCGAGGTCTTGCGTTCCCATTTTGAGTTCCACAGAGCCATCGGGGTGAATCGTGATGTCGCAATCGCTCGGATGACCCTGCCCGCCCCATGTATGCATGGAGAGGCCGAGTCCGCGCTTGATATACCCGGCGGTTTTATCGCCGCGCGGATGCCAATTCTTTTTCCACCCAATCATCTCAGCGGCGATGGGGAGTTCTTCACGATAGGTCGTCGCGCGCGGCCCTGTGAGGTCAATATTTTTGAGGAAGAAGTCCATCGGGTCCATGTCGAGCGCCGCCGCCATGTCATCCAGCGCCGACATCGTGATCAAACAGCCTTGCGGATGCCCCGGCGCACGCCACGCGCGTTGCGTGCCAATGTTGTTGAGAATCGCAGTATGATTCTTCTGCTGATTGGGAATGCCTGTGAAGACATAGGGCATCGGCGGCATTCCGCCTCCCGATTGTCCGCCGCAGGCGATTGATTCGGACTGCCATGCGACGAGGGTTCCGTCCTTTTTGGCGCCGACTTTGATGTGGGCATATGCCGAAGGTCGCGCCCCTGCCAAGGTCACTTCGGCATCTCTGTCCAGGAAGGTTTTGACCGGTTTACCACCCGCCTTTTTGGAGAGCTTCGCCCCCGCGATGTCCCAAACGTCAGGGCCGAATTTGCTGCCGAAGCCGCCGCCGATATGCTCCTGTTTGACGCGGATGTTAGCGGCAGGAACGCCCAACGGTGTGGCCATCTGTCCGGCGATGCCGCTGACAAATTGGGTGGAGAGGTGGACGAGCAGATTATTTTCATCCGTCCACTCCGTTACTGAACCGTGTGGCTCCAAACAACAGTGGGTAATGACCGGCAGACCATAATCGCCTTCGGAGGTGACTTCGCTCTCTGCCCACCCTTTGTCAATGTCGCCGACTTTTTGTGCGTTTGCCGGTCTGGCGCGGTCACCGGCCATTTTGGCATCGGTGTCAACAACCAGATGCGACAGCTTTTCATAGGTTACTTTGATGGCTGCGGCAGCATCCATCGCCGTCGGTTCGTCAACCGCAGCAACGGCGACAATCTCTGTACCCGCCCAGTTGATCTCTCTGCCGGGGCCATTGATGATTTCGATAGCTTTGACGCCGGGCATGCGTTCTGCTGCGCTGCTGTCAATGCTGACTACTTTGGCATGCGCATGCGGGCAGCGAACAATACGGGCATAGAGCATACCCGGACGATTCATGTCGAAACTATATTTGGCTTTGCCCGTAACCTTATCCGGGCCGTCAAGCCGCGAGATTCGTTTGCCGATCAGGGTACGTTGTTCAGCATCCGGCCATTTATATTCAGCCATTGCGTCGTCCTCCTCTCTGCATCTTTGCCGCTTGCGCGACGGCTGCGCGCACGCCGACATAGGTTCCGCAGCGGCAGAGGTTGCCGCCCAACCCTCTTTGCACCTCTTCTGGTGTAGGGTTGGGGTTTTTATCGAGGAACGCTTTGCAAGCGACCACAAAACCCGGTGTGCAGAAACCGCATTGCTGCGCGTCATTGTCAACAAAAGCCTGCTGAATGGGGTGCAATTTGTCGCCTTGTGCCAACCCTTCAACCGTCGTGATGCGTTTGCCTTGCGCTTCAATGGCGAGCACGGTGCAGGAATAGACAGGCTTGCCATCCATCATCACGGTGCACGCGCCGCAAGTGGCGCGGTCGCAGACTCGTTTGGCTCCGGTCAGGTCGAGTTCGTGGCGCAGGGCTTCTAATAACGTAACCCGCGGTTCGACCTCGGCAGTTTGGGTTTTGCCATTGACCAACAAGGTGATGGGAAGTTTATCGGGGCCGAAAACTTTTACTTCCTGCCCCGCGGCTTTGACCATCTTCGGCCCAACCACGAGGGGGACGGAAAGGGAGATACCGGACGCTTTCAAAAAGCTGCGACGCGATAACCCCGGTTGCTCTTCTCGATCTTTGCTCTTGTCACTCATCAGATGCCTCCGAAGGGTTGTGCCGAAATCTATGGCGTTGAGATCGGTGTTTCTTTCAGTTCGACTTCTTGTTGACAGCAGACGCAAGGCCCGGGCGAATAGGTTGTGATGTTGCAGACCTCGCAGAAATAAAAGATGTCGTACGGTTGTTGATTGCGTAGCGATTTGATGCCGATGATCTCCAGATAGCCCGACCTGGACTCGAGTCCGCTGATTTGCAGTTGGCGTGCCCGCACTCGCGGGTCGGTAAACATCTCGACCAATGAATCGTCAGGCGAGAAGCGATAGAAGTGGTTCTCTATCGTGCGAAACCCGAAATGCCGGTGCGACAGAGTGGAGAGGGTTTGATCGTTTGTCGGCTGTCCCTCGGCAGTCAGCCAGACGACCTGCCCGCGTACTACGAGTGGCTTTTGCGCGGTCAATTGCCGTGCGGCTGTAACCCCTGATAGTGACACAAGCAGGGTGGTCACATATAGAATAGAATTCGACCAACTGGGTGATCGTCTCATGCTTCAAATCCCACAACGTCGGGCCCCCGTTCGTTGCATCGAGATCGGGGAGAAGGGCAATCGCCTTACCGAGAATATTCCACCGGATATTGCCGAGGTTACGAAAACAGTTTCATTGACAATGTTGATTCGTTGCGCCGATAAAGTAGCATAGCGCTTGCGACTGTCACAATATCGGAAGCGAAGCTAGCGAAGTTGCCAGATGGCTGCCCGTCCAACCGCTATAGGCAACATGGTTATTGGGCAATCAATGGGTTTGTGCGGGCAATGGAACCACCCAAGCCGCGATTCCCAGCATGCCAACGATGCCCGCCAATAGATAAAAGATAGTTGCGTAAGAGCCGGTAGCGTTTACGCACTGAGCGAGCAGCAGCGGCCCGATTGCCGATGCCAAAACGGTGAGCGTTTGCGCCGCGCCTTGAATCTTGCCGAGATGCCCGCGCCCAAAAGTCAGCGACCAAAATGAAAAGAAGATGACCATGACAAAACCGCCAGCCAACCCCATCACGACTGCATAGAGCACAACATGCCATTGGGCGTTGACCTGTGGCAAAGCCAATAGCGACGTAGCTAACAAACCCATTGCCAACGCCATCAAGCGCTTGGGCGACCATCTGGATGCCAGCCAGCCGCCCAGAAAGTTTCCAACCAGCGCAGCAAGTGCCGTTATCACCAGGGTGCGATAGTAGATGGTGGCATCGAAGCCGCGCTCGGCGAGGATGGATTCATTAAACAGAGCAATGCCAGAAGCGATCAGCCCATACACTGAACTCGATAAGGCGAAGACCCAAAAGGCGGGCGTTGATAGCGCCTGAAACAAGCTGAACTCGTCGGCCTCATCGTGTGTCTCTGCGGATTGAATGAGCCGTGATTGCCCATCAATTTGGAGGCCGATGGACTCCGGCGACCGTCGCACGAGCAGCACGCTTGCGGGGACAAGTATGAAGAGAATGGCTACCCCGATTTCGCCCCATGCCATGCGCCAACCCTCACTCCTAATCAGCGAACCAACGAGAGGGAAGGCAACCATGAATCCGATACTCAACAAAATTGTGTAGACGGCCATTGCCAAATTAATGCGCCGCACAAACCATTTGCCGACAATGGTGATACTGATGACGGAAAGGGCGCTCTGACCGAGTCCTCGCGTCAGGGTGATAAACAAGGCGAGCCAAGCCAGACCGGCAGTTGAACTCATGGCGAGCACCACCGTGCCAAGTAACAGGGCTACGAGTGTGAGAATCACGCGACTGCCTAAGCGATCAACCAAGCGACCAATGCCGATACAGAAGAGTGCGCCTAATAGAGTTGCCCACAAATTGATTTGTGCAAAGGCAACTCGATCAAGTTGTAAATCCTTGAGCAGCGGCTCGGTAATCAAACCGAGTCCTTGTGTCCGTCCTGGCAGAGTTCCCACCATCGCTAACGCGGCGATGGCAACATTCACCCAACCGTAATAAAAAGGAAGACGCGTCGGTTTGAAGGTCGGTTGCTGTAATTCAACCGGTATGGAATTCATGAAAAGAAGACTCCTCTACGCTTTGGTTCGACGAGCAAACCGAAAGACTGCCGCTAGTCCCGCGCCTAAGAAGAAACCATAAGCAGCACCCCAAAGTAGCATCCCGGTTCGCCCTTTGAGCGCGGCATTTAGAAACAGGCCGAGAAAATACCCGACAGAGTTGGCCATAAATAGAATCAGTGAGAAGCTCACTATTAAAGGAAGGACGCGCAGTCCGAATGCAAATGCAATGGCCATCAGGACTGAACCGAGCAATGAAGCAACCCCTTCGCCCAACCCGTCACGCAATAGGAAATAAGCGGCAACCCAGCCGACCGAATAGAGGAGAAATGCTGCGCTAAAGAGCCCATAAAATTTGCCCACAGTCAGCAAGTCTTTTGCTAACGGATAGAGCATGCCGCCACCAAGCAGGATGAAGAGGAGTGACCAAATCGCATAGGCCCCATAAAGCCCGAAGCTCGTGTACATCCAACGTTCGGCAAAAGCGACGGTCGCAAAGACAGCAAGACTGGCCAGGCCGAACCGGATGCCTCCGCGCAACAAGAAGCGAAGCCATGAAGAAGCCTGAGGTTGAGGTGCGGAGTCCTCTGCGACTAAGGTATCGAGCATCATAAGGCGATCATACTTTCTTCCCGTGTGCTGACCGGCACGGGGTCAACAGGGAAGGTCAGGCTTTTCGGATGCCTGCAACCCTCATGACCTTCTACGCTGACTGCTCTCATAGCGTCAAGCAAACGGCTCCCACAAGATGTAAAAAGATTGTCTCGAGGGTTGGCAACAGCGGATTTCAATTGTTTGGTTGATTTGCTAAAGTCTCGATTCCTGAAGCAACCCTTGAGGAAATCTCTTTGCCTTTAGAAACGAAGAGCGATGCCAAAACTCGATTTTCGACTGCTGGCGATTACACAAAGTTTTGAGAATGATTTCTATCTTGCCGAGGCGCTGTTTTACCCAGAGGTTTCACGCTTTGGCAGCGATCTTGACCGTTTGCAGTATGCCCTGGAGTTGAGCGCTGAAAAGCTCATTGAATCACTCAACCCGCTCGATGTGCACAGAAGATGTCTGCCATCGCAGGTCCACATCCTGGAAGCAAAGATCAAGGTCACAGCCCCGCGCAATTCTTATCGCTGGCAAACGCCGATTGAATTGATTTTTCCACTTGTAACCTGGTCACACCTGGAAGATGCCGCGATTGGGTTTGTCCCGGCGCTTGGCATCGAAGTCGTTACTCGCCGCGCAGGCGACCTTCACACACTGATTGACAGAGAGATTCGCGCCGAATTGGCACGTCGCAAGGTGGTCACCAACCTCGGAGAATTAGCCCGGCTTCAACGGGGGCAGGCAATTCGCATCGACGCACTATCTTTTGCCGGAGAAGTGCGCACACCCAAACAGATCATCAGCGAAGAGAAAAAAGAAGGTGAGAAAAAGAGTGTACTGGAAGAAACCTGTACCGATTTGACAAAAGCAACGCTCCCGACGGCCTATGAGGTAGAAAGCTTGGTTTCGCGGTTGGCCGAAACCTTGACGGGTCGCCGCCCGAAGAGCGTTCTGCTCGTGGGCGCTTCGGGCGTCGGTAAAACCGCTGCTCTGTATCAACTGGTTCGCAACCGAGATTCCTATGGTTTAGGCCGCACTTCGTTTTACCAAACCAGCGGCGCGCGATTAGTTGCCGGGATGGCAGGATTTGGGATGTGGCAAGAGCGTTGTCAAAATTTATGGCGCGAGGTCGCCTCACAAAAGGCGATTCTTCACCTCGGCAATCTCGTTGAACTGATGGAAGTCGGGAAAAGCGTTCAAAACAGTCAAGGCATCGCCAGCTTTTTCCGCCCCTATCTCGTGCGCGGCGATTTTTTAGCTGTCACCGAATGCACGCCCGAACAGTTGCCGTTGATTGAGCGAAGTGATCCACACTTACTCGAAGCCTTCCATCTGATTCCTGTTGAAGAACCGCAATCTGAAAAGGCGCGTGCCATTCTGTCGGCCTGCACGCGGGAGCTAAAAGGGAAGGAAAGAGTTGATCCGATTGACGCCGAAGGGCTAGAGACGTTAGATCGCTTGCACAGGCGTTATGCAACCTATTCGGCCTATCCTGGTCGCCCGCTGCGCTTCTTACGCAATTTGATTCGTGACCATAGAGCAGATCCGAAATACCCGCAGAGTGGGCAGCCCCTCTCTGCTTTGCAAGTGCAGTCGGCATTTTCACGTGAGACAGGGCTGCCGCTCTTTTTGCTTGATGACACCATCCCGCTCGATTTAGTAGCTGTGCGCACCGCTTTTCAAAAACAAGTGATGGGGCAAAATGAAGCGGTAGAGATCATCATCAACCTACTGGCAACGATCAAAGTAGGTCTGACTCGCCCTCAGCGCCCGATAGCTTCCTTGCTCTTCATCGGCCCGACCGGAGTCGGAAAGACCGAAATGGCAAAAGCTCTGGCGCGCTATTTTTTTAATGATGCGAATCGGTTGGCACGCTTCGATATGAGCGAGTATGCCGACCCGATTGCGGTCAAACGATTGATCGGAGGCGTGACAACATCGGAAGGGCTGTTGACGGCCAAAGTGCGCGAGCAACCCTTTTCTGTCATCTTGCTCGATGAGTTTGAAAAGGCCGACCCTTCGTTCTTCGATTTAATGTTACAGGTGCTCGGTGAAGGCCGACTCACCGATGCCGGTGGACGATTGGCTGTCTTCTCCAATTCGATTGTCATTATGACTTCGAATCTGGGAGCCGAATCCTTTCAACAGGGCAGCATCGGGTTGCTCAAAGAAGTTGCAGACCGAGAGGCTGCCAAGCGGCACTTCGTTAAAGAGGTGCGAGCCTTTTTCCGTCCGGAGATGTTTAATCGCCTCGATAGCATCGTCCCGTTTGCGCCGCTGGATGAAGCGACAATTATGCAGATTGCTCGCCGCGAAGTCGCCGGGCTTGAACACCGCGATGGGGTGCGGTTTCAATCGCTTGCGCTGACGGTTCCTGATGACGTTGTTGAGTATTTGGCTCGCAATGGGTTCGATTCGCGTTATGGAGCACGACCGCTCAAGCGGACGATTGAACGCGAATTATTAGCCCAACTCGCGGAAGGGATGAATACCACCCATACCCAGGCGCTGCGTTCGGCGGAAGCCGTTTTGCAAGGCAATCGTTTGCAGGTTTCAGTGCGCTCGCAAACGGACAAACAGGGAAGACCCATTTTGAAACGCCGAGAAGATGCTCTGCTAAACGAATTGGCTACTCGCGCGCTTGATCTGAGGAGGAGAACTCAGCGATTACAATCGTGTCCGGCTACGATTGAGATGAAGAACGAAATTTACCGCCTTGAGCGATTGGAGAGACTGCAAACCAAAGAAGGATGGATCCACCCCGATGATCAAAAGCGGTTGCCGCGATTGCCAAAATTGCGAAGAGTGATTGCTGATTTCGATCATCTGGCGGCGACCGTTTTTGACTTGGAAGATGCGATGCTGAAGGCGATTTATCAAAAGACTGAATCCGATCAGCAATCTCTATCCGCAGCCTTGCATTCGGCTTCCCACAGATGGGAGGAGTTGCTATTAGCCACTTACGGGTTGCGGTTTCAAACCGCAGATGCGATTACCCTCGCAGTTTTCGGTGAAAACTTGCAATGGTTATTTGAATTGGCCTCAACCTACTATCGCCTGATGAGTGGCGCAGTCGCCGACTCGGAGATCAGATATTTTACTGCGACAACGGATGACCGAAACCCGGAAGAACCGTATCCGCTGGTTTCTCTTCCGCAATCGAAAACCGAAGCAGGCAACAATCTGCCCTCCCTTTTACTTGGTCGAACGGTAACGAAGCGAAGGCCAGAGAATCCGAAGGCGTTTTGGTCGTCACCTCTCGATGGGGTTGTCGGAATTGTCATCGGAGCCAAGTTCCCAATGGCCTATCCGCGTTTCGAGTCCGAAAGCGGACTGCATACGCTCACACAACAGAAGAAGTCGCATCGGTTGTTGGTGCACACAACGGAAGTGAAACCGTCTGACTACTGGTTTGCAGAAGACCTGCAAAAACGCGGAGCGATTGCCCATCAGGATAAACGCCGCCATTACAATGCAGATGAGCAGGTCATAGAGGATGTGAGCTATAAAAAAAGATTCGAATGGACAAATCGCACCCTTGATGAGACCATCGCCCGTTTCGCGGAAGAGAAATTATTAATGGATGCGCAGGCTTTATTGGGAAAGGAAACTCAGGACGAAGAGGGTTGAAAGAGGATCACTGTCCGCGTTCGCTTTTTTCGCAACCGGGGCAATCGGTACTCTTTGGGAGGAGTCAAAACGCGAGAAGAAGAGCAAGGATTCGATTGATTTTTGTTGTACTACAGTAGCTCGCACCTCGCTCTCCTCTGCCCATGCATTGATCTCTATTGCCTTGCAGGCTTGAGCGAGAATCGAATGGGCTTACGGCGGGTGTGAGCATTTGGAGGATGTCTGAAAAATCCACTGAGCCAACTCCGTAGGAGCGGCCTGGTTTTTGCTCGTCCATCAGCCGCTCTTACGGAGCTGGGGCAAGAAGGGTTGCCGTGCCCGGCAGACAGGCTGTACCTACAGGGCTTTTCAGACGCTCTCTCCCTTGATAACGCGAGGCTTCGATTCATTGTCGGACTGTGAAGATTACAATACCCATCTATGTTGAGAGGAATCCATCGCAGAAGACGATGGGGGCAGTCTATACCGTTCGACCTCTTTTCGTTGATTCACCGCGAGAGCGCGATGAAATCCTGACCCGCGCCATCAATCGGTTGTTCAAGGAGGTTCGTCAGCACCTTGATGGCCTCGCTCGTCAGGTGCGACACGATGAACTGGCGCGCTATTGTTACTATCCGCACCTAGAGAGTCAATCGTTAAAGCTAAAGATTTTGCTTGGGAACCGCAGCTTTTCATGCCGCCTTTTATTCGTTTCTACACCGCAATTCGGACGGAAACTTGTGTTCACGCCGACGTTCCCTGACCTCTGGTTTGATCTCGAACGCGGGCAATCGCTGAGCGAGCGGGCGACGAACGTGCTGACCCGATATTTTCGTGAACTAGAGAAGCAGACCGGCCATGAATTCGACCCTGAACCCTACTCGCTCAAAGGCGAAGCCTGGTTAGTAGATTTGGAACTCGACATCATCACGCCGTTGGTCAGCGAGCCAAGAAAGCCTTCTCTCTTCGCACTACTCGGGGGGCAAGAAGTGTTGAGCGGCGCGGAAGAGTTGCAAAAAGTCGGGCGTTGTTTGAACTGGCAATACCCGGATGACTTGGATCGGGCGATTCTGCGTGTTGAGGAGGTCAGCGAACTGGCGCGGCTATTAGATGGCAAAGATAAACGCCCGGTGCTTTTGATGGGAGCGCGGCAAGTTGGAAAAACCGCCGTCATTCATGAATGCGTTTATCAGCGAGTAAAAAGAAGCGAGCAGCCCTATACTGGTCAGGACAACGTATGGTTGATTTCACCGCAGCGCCTGATTTCAGGAATGTCTTACGTGGGTCAATGGGAGAATCGCTTGCTGGCGATATTGAAAGAAGCAGGCACAAAGAACCACGTTCTCTATTTCGATAATCTCTTGGGGCTATTTACTGCTGGATTGACCAGCGATTCGAATCTGAGCGTTGCTCACGTCCTCAAACCCTATGTTGAGAGAAGGGAAGTCAGGGTGCTCGGCGAAATCACTCCCGAAGCCTTCCGCGTCTTACAAGAACGCGATAGGAGTTTTGCCGACCTTTTTCAAATCCTTCATATCAGAGAGACGGATGACGAGGAGACCCTGCAAATCCAGATCGGCCTCATCCGAGAACTGGAAAGGCTGCTGCGATGCCTCTTTGAGATAGAGGCCTTGCCGACCGTGATAGACCTGCATCGGCGGTATGCGCGCGACGCAGCCTTTCCCGGAAAAGCTGCCAAATTCTTACGGCAACTGGCTCAAAAATATCGCAACGCTCCCATCACCCGCGCCCATGTCCTCACGGAGTTTCAAGCGAAGAGCGGGTTATCGCTCTCTTTTCTCGATGATGAAACGACCCTATCGCGCGACGATATTATTACCGCCTTGGGAAAGGATGTTATCGGGCAAGACAAGGCTCTTGTGGCGGCTGGCGATGTGATTAGCATCGCCAAAGCGCGGCTCAACGACCCGACGCGACCGCTGGCCTCGTTCTTATTTCTCGGCCCAACCGGAGTCGGGAAGACACAGTGCGCGAAAGCCGTCGCGCGATACTTATTTGGGAGCGCGGAGAAGATTCTGCGGTTCGACATGAACGAATTTGTCTCTCCTCATTCGGTGGCGCGTTTAGTTGGCACGTTCGATCAGCCGGAAGGGTTACTGACAAGCGCGATTCGTCGCCAGCCTTTCTCCGTCATTCTGCTCGATGAAATCGAAAAAGCGCATCCCGATGTCTTCAATCTGCTTTTGCAACTGCTTGGCGAGGGCCGGTTGACAGACGCCCTTGGGCGTACATCGGATTTCACCAACGCCATAGTGATTTTAACTTCAAATCTCGGCGTAAAGGAGGCGAGCGGAAATCTGGGATTCAAACGCGGACATTCGCGCGAGGGGGGAAGCTATGTGAAAGCCGCGCAGAAATTCTTTAAGCCGGAGTTTTTCAATCGCTTGGATCGGATTCTGCCCTTCGAGCGATTGAGCCGCGCCGATATACAGAAGGTTGCTCGCCTGATGCTGCGGGATGTCTTCAAGCGCGATGGATTGGTGCGCCGGAAGTGCATTCTTCAAATTGATGAAAGAGCAATGGTGTCCATAATCGAACAAGGGTATCACCCTCTCCTTGGAGCGCGAGCGTTGAAACGTACTATCGAGCAACGGCTCACCTCTCCTGTCGCGGCTCGGCTAGCCGCAATTGCCCCGGGGACGCCAACCGTTATCAGCATCTTTCCAACCAAGGAAGGTGTTGGCACACGGGTTGATCGGCTAATTTACGCCGAGATACAGCCTTTTCGGGTTGCCACGTTTGCTTTGGATGACAGCCAAGAGGTGATGGCTTGCGTTGAGGATTTGCTCGATCAAGTCGAAGAGGAGATACAGGCGGCGAGGCCAATGGGAGCCATTGGAACGGACACCATCGCCCCCGATCAATACCATTATTTCGTCGTCAAAGAACAACTGCAAAAACTTCGCAAGATGCACGAATATGTAGGCGACTTGGCGGCGAAGACTCGACGCAGTGGCGGTATCTTTCTTGCCCCTTCGCCGCGCGGGAAGCGGCGCACCCTTGCGCGAGCGATAGGAAAAGATCGTACCCTCGAACGGTTGCATCGAGAGATCAACGAGGCAGACGATTTGCGCGGCTACATGAAACGTATCGAGGGAGAGAGCCAACCCATCGGGCGTGAGCTGGCAGACTATTTGGCCGATTTGACGCGTGAGGCGGCTCTACTCAATGAATTGGCGACGGTGCGAGAAGCGTCACAGCATCGTGCAGTGGTGCAGGTGTGGGCGGCGAATGAGGTGAGCAAGCCGTTCGGGAACAAGTTGACAAGATTGTATGAAAAGCTTTTCCGCGACCAATTAGGGTTTGAAGCGACGGTAAGGGCGGACAAGGAGGCGCAAACGGGAGGCAGGCATCAACTTCTGCTGAGCGGCGTCAGCGCCTATGCTCTGGCGTTGATAGAACAAGGGACGCATCTGTTTCTTTCGAAAGAAGAAGCATTGGTGCCGATTCGCGTCACGGTGGCGGCAGGCGGCAGCTTACCCGAAGATTCATTTACGCTTGCGAAAGAATTGGAATCCGACTTGCCGCCGGTGATCCGTCTGTATGATGAGGCGGGGGCGACGCTTGATCTGCGTTCCGGTTTGATGACCGAAGGTCTGCCCTTGAGCTCAGCGTTGCGAAGCTTCCTGCTTTCCAATTTGCCTTTGCCGGAAGAGTTCCTATTCAAATGAGAGCGAGGCGAAAGAGTTGGCAACCTATCGTTTCCCAGTACTGATTTGGGAAGATTTTGACGGCTATTTTACTGCCGCTTTAGTGCCGTTTAACAATATCCCGGCGGCGGTGGCCAAATCGGCTGACGAAGCGTTGCGACAGCTTCGGGAATTTTTACAATGGGGCTACAAGGAGAATTCGTGGTGGCCAGCTCCCGATTTTCAGGAGGCCGAACAACTCACCCTTCGAGTTGATATTCGCCCCGAATATCATGCCAATGAACGCATTTATCCGAGTGCCGAAGTGATGCCGATCAAGGTTCCTTGCGTCTACGGTCGGCAGTCCGATGGCATTTTTATAGGAACCCTGCCCACCCTCGGCATCCACTTTTATTACTACGAAGAGAGAGCCCTCAAAGAGTTGGTCAGCCATTACCTGCAAGAGGCGCTGAAAGGGAAGACTCCGCAAGCGTTGTCGCGTTACCTGCCGCCGAAAGAAGTCAGATTAGAAGAGATCAGCCTCAACATATTCCATACAGAGAGGGGCGAGATAGATGAAGCCGATTTGGAAGCCCTACCTTCAGTCGCGGAACCGCTGGGTGACCGCGCCCTGCGGAAACAGTATTCCCGCGCCTATGAGCGTGACCGCGAGGTTGCCGAATTAGTGCTGCGGCTGGAAAGAGAGACAGCCAGCGTTATTCTGGTCGGTGAGTCGGGCGTCGGAAAGACAACGATTCTGGTTGATGCCGTCAGGCAACTAGAACGCGAGGCGGAAAAGCCGGATCGGTTCGAAACCGATGCCTATAAATTGCACCGGAGAAAGTTCTGGATGACCAGCGGCGGTAGATTGATAGCTGGAATGCGCTATCTGGGGCAGTGGGAACAACGCGCCGAACGGGTGATTTACGAACTGGCTCGATTGAATGGCGTACTCTGTGTTGAAAACCTTTTGGAGCTATTGCACAGTGGCGGAACGGGTGCACCCGATAGCCTCGCCTCTTTCTTTTTACCCTACATTCAGCGGGGTGAACTGCGATTAGTTGGAGAAGCGACACCTGCCGAATTGGACGCTTGTCGCAGATTGTTGCCCGGATTTGCCGACGCTTTTCAGATCGTCAATATCGAAGGTTTTCAGCAGAGCGGTGCGCTGGCGGTTTTGCAACGAGTGGTGGCGATGCAGAGCAGCAATCTGTATATCGAAGCCGCCTTCGGAACGGTGGGTTTGATTTATCGCTTGTTCAAGAGGTTTTCTCCTTATGCTTCATTTCCCGGAAGGTCTGTCGGCTTTGTCAATGAGCTGTTTCATCGCGCGAGCCTCGATGGGGCCAGCAGCATCAATGAAGAGTTGGTCATTCGCCAGTTCATTCGCCAAACCGGATTGCCAGAAAAATTTTTACGAGACGAAACTACTTTGCAAGCTGACGAAGTCCGTGCCGAATTTTCGGCGCAAGTGATCGGTCAGCACGAAGCCTGCGAGCGGGCGACCAATCTGGTGTTAACCTTTAAGGCAGGCCTTAATGATCCGCAACGTCCGATTTCCGTGCTCTTATTTTGCGGGCCGACGGGAGTGGGAAAGACGGAACTGGCGAAAGCGATTTCAAGATACTTTTTCGGACACGGTGAGCAATACGAACGATTGGTACGGCTCGATATGAGTGAGTATTCGCTTTACGGCTCAGCAAGCCGGTTGGTTACGGGTGAAGACGGCGGGGTGAGCGATTTCATTAAGCGGGTTCGCGCTCAACCTTTCACGGTGGTTTTGCTCGATGAGATCGAAAAGGCTGCTCCTGATGTTTTTGATCTTTTCCTCAGCGTGTTCGATGAAGGTCGGTTGACGGATCGCTTCGGCCGAGTGACGACCTTTCGCAGCGCCGTCATGATCATGACCTCCAACCTCGGTGCCGAGCGATTCGAAGGCCTGGGGTTCGGTAAGACCCAAGCGCCTTCATACGCGGCAGAGGCGATGGCGTTTTTCAGACCCGAATTCTTTAACCGAATTGATGCGATTGTGCAATTCAACCCTCTCGATGAAGCGATGATTGTGGCGTTGACGGAAAAAGAGTTGCGCGAGATTGCGCGCCGCGAAGGGATGGAAAGGTATCGCGTGCGGTTGGAATGGACAGAGGCGCTTATCCGCTGGCTAGCCCATCTGGGATACGACCCCCGTTATGGGGCGCGACCATTGCAGCGTACGATTGAAAACTTGATCATCGTGCCGCTTTCTCGTTACCTGCTCGATCATCCGAAGCGGCAACCGCAAACCCTTGTGCTTGACCTTTCGGAGTCACAGGAGTTGAAGATCAGGGAGAAGGGTGATATCTGAAGTCTGCCTGAGAGAGGGCACAGGAATGCAACTGTTCAGGAATCCTATGCCCCCTCTTTGCGTTGAAAGGTGAGCAACCGACCGTTGCTCATCAGACCCCTCAACTGCCGCCAAAGCCAATGGCGGTGTGACCATTTTCGACAATCACCGGGACGCGCCGTTGCCCTTCAGAATAACCAAGCATCTCTTGCAACCGGTCACCATCCACCTTTACGTCATAGTAGGTAACCGCAAATCCTTTTTGGCCATAGTCCTCACGGGCGGCCTCCGTATAGGGTCAACCGGCTTTCCCATAAATCAAAACCTGTTTTTTCGGCATGCATTCTCCTCCTTCAATTTGGATTTGTCTCACTGTCAGGCAGTCTACATCACAGGGCAAGGGATCAGCATCGGTAAAATAGATCGATAAATGAGGAAGCGACATGGAGAAATGGATAAAGGATAAAAGCGAACCCATAGGGTAGCGTTTTGACGAGAACTCTAACCCGCGAGATATTTTCTTGCGAATTTATTACTTTATAGACCAAAGGCAAAACCTGTGATATGGTTCAGCTTGCAAGCCTGTCGGGTCTATGAGTCGTTAGCCCCTGCCAGCAATCACAGCGTTAGATGAGATGCTTGAGCAGTTGAGAGTTCATTCACTGTCCGGCTGGTTTGACCCTTGTGAATGAAGAGGGCTGAAGCGAACATCCCTTGACGCGCAGACTTGAGAGGACGATTTATGATGAAGGCTGTCAACCGAAACTTCCTGCTCAAATTTCCTGCTCTCCTTGCATTCGTACTGATTACGGTACTCGCTTCCAGTCAAACTTTGGCTCTCGGCGTGACCTCTCAGCGGTCGAAATCTAGTTCAAAAGCAAGGACAGCTAAGTCTTCCGTCAAGACGACTAAAGCCAGCGGTAAGAAGCTATCTTCGAAATCGGCGAAGAAAACGGTCGTCGCACGCTCTTCAAAAAACAAGGGCGGTAAATCGGTAACTCGCGCAAGCGCCAAACGTGGCAAAGCTTACAACGCGCGGCGTTCGACCAAAAGCCGAAGCAAGAGCCGCTCGCGGGTGGCGCGATACACGCCTTCCTATAAAAGCTCTCCGATACAGAAATTTTTGACCGAGTCGTGGAATCAGCCCGCCTCCGGCGTGGTAAGAACTTCGCCCGGTCGGTCTTCCTCTGCGACGGACGGGGTTCTGGCCGTTCCGCAGGAGCAGCGCAACGACGAAGAGAACGATGAGAACTTAGACCCGGATGTTGTCGAAAAGCCGCTCACCTCGCCAACGGATGAATTAGCCAAACCGGTTTTGCCGGAAAATCCGCTAGTGGCCGCATTTGCGGAAAGCTTGCTGGCTCGCCGGTTCAACTACGAAAATCAAGGCTTCATACTTGAGACAGAAGATGGGGAAGTATTAGGTGAGTACAACGCTGACCGAAAATTTAATCCGGCTTCTGTCACCAAGGTGGCGACTTCGCTGGCTGTAATCTCCAAACTTGGCCATGATTTTCGCTTTCGAACTTCTATCTATACGGATGGGGTGCTGGATCAGGAAACCGGAACCCTGCGCGGTTCGATCTATGTGATTGGCAGCGGCGATTTGGCTTTCGTCTCTGAGAATGTCCTGTTGTTGGCTGACCGCCTCAATAGCAGCGGCATTCGAACGGTCGAAGGAAACCTGTATGTACTCGGCCAATTCCATTGCAACTTCAACCGCACGCGCGAAGCATCGGCGCGCAGTTTTCGCACCATCATTACAACCGATAAATGGACTGCCGCCACTCAATCCGCCTATTCGCGCATGCTGGCGATGAAAGCGGCTGCTTCACGCCTCAGCCACAGTGCGGGGAATCCGTTCCCGATCAGACCGGACGAACCCCCGCATTTGACCATCCTCGGAGAAACTATCTCTGAAGCGATTGTCGATACCACAAACCTCAAACCCTTAGCCATCCATACGTCGCTGCCCCTAATCCGCGTCCTGAAAGCTTTGAATGACTTCTCCAACAACTGGATGGCCGAGACGGTCAGCCAATTTATCGGTGGCCCATCTGCGGTTGACCGCTTCTTAAAAACGGAAGTGGGCTTGAAGGAGGAAGAGGCACGCATCGTAACCGGATCGGGGTTGGGCGACAATGCGCTCTCGCCGCGCGCGACTGTGCAAATTCTCAAGAAACTGAATCACTACTTAATGCAACACGATCTCTCTTTGGAACACATTCTGCCGGTTGCAGGGATTGATGCGGGGACGCTACAGCGACGATTTACTGATGTCTACCGTGGCTCGCTCATCGCGAAGACCGGAACCCTCAGTGGAGTCAGCGCATTGGCTGGCGTCATCCATACTCGTACCAAAGGCAGACTCTATTTTGTGATCTACAATCGAGGCGGCTCACCGGCTTCGTTTCGGGCGACCCAAGACGAAACCATGAAAAAGATCATCACGCTCTTTGGCGGCCCTGCACCGATTGCCTATCCTATCTATCAGTAGCAACGGGCAAATTTGATGGCGCGTTCTCAAAAAGGGCTATTGGGGTTGAGCGTACTGCTCTTCGCCGGGGCCGGTGTGTTCAGTCGCATCACTCTGCCCAATCGCTTAGCTACAATCATCGGGCTGTTCGAGATTGTTCTGGTGGCTTTGATCGGAATCGGTTTCGGAATCTCTTACTTGCGGCAGCGCAATTCCGAAACGGAATAGCCGAAAAGCAAATTGCCACCGAATCATTCCTCTACAAATACCGTGTCCGTAAAACCTCTAAGTGATACCGTTCATGGCCGACCATAACGAAAGCGAGGGCGCGCACGGTAAAGGATCGTTCGCTGGCAACCCCTGTTCGTGACCAAGCTGTTGCCGGAAGATGGCGGAGGAAGCCCAAATTGCCGCACCGCGTTTGCTCATACTCACTGATGAGATCAGTCATGTCATACGCATCAAATTCACCAGCAATGACGTACTCCTCTTGTTCGTAACCTGGTAGAGGGGCAGTATTCCCGCGCGCAAAATTGAGCGCGCGGTAGGCGAAGACGCGTTCGCTGTCGAGCAAATGGCCGATGACCTCTTTGACGCTCCACTTTCCCGGCGCGTAACGATAATCGGCCTTTTCAGGCGGAATGGCGCGCAAGAAAGCGAGAGTCTCATTCAATTGAGCAGATGACGCCTGCACAATATCAGTTTCAGGAACCAGCGAGATGTATCGCTCATAATACTCGACGTATTCTTCAGTGGTTGGTCTGTCAGACCAGAGAGTCGTCATGGTTACCTTCCTTTAGTAGATGAAAATCAATTTGAGGGGAGGAGTAGTTACTCCTCATCGGAAAACGTTTCTTCATCACCGCCTGCAAAGTAGGCCTGGTATAACTGCCAGGCGTATTCATAAGACGAAGCTTCGACGAGGATTTTTAACTCCCCGCCAAACATCAGTTGAGGAAACATAGCTAGCGAATGCCCCCCCTTGACCCAAGCAAGAACCCCATTTTGTTCTAACATCTGTTTAATGAGCATGGCGACGGCAAAATTGGGAGGGCGGCATAGTTCAATGAAACTCTGCTGTTGGGTCGTCCGCTCTTTTGTGGGGGCTTCTCCCGTCTCAAGCGAACTTGGAACCAACGAGCATCCGCAAGACGGACACGTACTCAATGGGTCAAAGAATTCATCGGCACAGATCGGGCAAAGCGACAACATAATTTTTCAAGCAGGCAACAGGCCGAGGCGAAGCGGCAGGAATGATTGGCGAGATGGAGAGCTTGATACTGCCTTTCGGAATTTAACCAACGTGAAATACCTCCACTGCTCTTGATCGTTGAAGCGTTTGACGCTCACTCGTTCGCTCACCGACTACTCCTTCGTCGGAGTTCGGGTTGTGCCATATTCGATCACCGTTTCGATTTCCACTTTTGTTTTTCTTGCCCAGGTTAGCAAACTCTCCATCGCCTCTGTTTGTTGTGTGCTGAGTGGGCCATAAGCTTCATTTTCCAACATCTCGGCCAATCCGATCACCGATTGAATCGAAGCCTCAATCTCTTTCCCCGAATTGACGATGAACTCGCTCTTCAAACGGTTGGTCTCCAATAAATGTTGCACCGTTCGCCGCAATTGATCGCTATCGGCTTTCAAATTATCGAAGGCTTTCTGCAAGGTTTGATCGTCAACCTTCCTGGCCTGTATGGCCTCCTTTTCTTTGAGTTGTTGCTGCAATTCGGTGAGCGCATTCCGCAAGCGAACTTCCGATTCCCGCGACTGTGTCAGGGCCTGTTCATAAGTCGCCGTCTGTTTTTCTAAGTGGCCGATCTGTGACTTAATCTCATCCGTGCGAGCGGTCGCGTGTCCGATGTCGCTGAGGATAATCAAATGACCCATCACTTGCTTTTGCTCATTTCGTAACGGCGAGGAGAGGAGACTGACGGTGAGCGGGACCGGTTTGGCTTTGACCAATTGAGTTTCTAACCGGGTTACTTGTTCGCTGCCGAGCGCCTGACTCCATAAACTTTGATCGGCCAGACCTAACTGACTGATGGTGATAATGCTTTTGCCTCGATCTTCGCCGGTTAGACCCAACACCTCTTTGGCTCCGGCATTGAAGAAGGTCAGATTGCCTTTTAAGTCTATCGTTACGAGAGGGTCAGGGATAGAGTGAATCAACTTTTGGGCTTGCTTACTTAACTCACCCATCTTGGCGGCTTCGTCCCGTGCGGCGCGTAACTCGGCGCGGACTTGATCGAGCGTGTCAATGTTGGAGAGAGAGAGTGACAGTTGGCGACTGACACGCTCTGCGAACTCGATTTCAGGTTGCTGCCAATCTCGACGGCGATCCATTTGTTGTAAGTAGACCATCCCGCGCGTTTGCCCGTCGCGGATGATCGGAATGGCCATTTCAGAGAGCGGCTGCAACCGTTCGGCATCAACTCCATCCAACAAGGAATTGAAAGTAGAATCTTCAAGGGCTACCGGTTTCCCCTCGGCGGTTGCGGCTAGCAATGACGTTACAGTCAATTCTGAAAACGAGGTTCCGATGATTGACTGCGTGTTCCCTTCGCGGTATTCGTGAGTGACCGGAGCCACCATCTTTCCGTCCGACAACTCAAACGCAACGGCTCTCGATACGCCCAATGCATGGCCAAAGACTTCAACAACCGCATCCCATAATTCACTTCTCGATTGAAGCTTCTGTAATGCTTCCGATAATCCCAGATAGGCTGTTTCAGTTTGCGCACCAGAAGAAGATGTTGTGGCGCTAAAGCATTCAGCGAGTAAACTGGCTGCCGATTCCAGCAGGGTGATGTCGGTTTCTGTCCAGTTGCAGGGTTGCCGTCTATGAGCCTCTAGCACGCCAATCTTTTTTTCCCCTACGATCAAGGGAGCGCCGAGATATGCGCCGATGCCGCTCTCGACCGTTTCGGCAGGGAAGAGGCATCGCGGGTCTGTCGGGGCATCCTCGACAGCGATGGTTTTGGCTTGGTGCAATACGGTGCCCGTCAAACTTTGACCCAGCGGTAAGGGTAAGAATTCCGCCGCCTGTAACCCGCTATGACCGGCAAGGTGTAGCATCAAAGATTTGGGGTCGAGCAACCAAACGGCTGAGCTGTCCGTTCCCAGCCAGTTTGCCACTTCACGGGTTACGGCATCGAACGGAGCCGGTTCGTTCATCAGCGTAGGCAAAAGACGTGCGAAGGTGATGCCATATGCCGGGCGGCCATCAAGCGGTTTGTTTCCCTCTTCTATCTCCAGTGCGACGGCGAGACGACTCGTCAGTTTCCCCATCGCTTCGGCATACGGAGCAAAACGGTCGGGCGTCAACTCTGGGGTCGTGTCGAAAATCAATAGCCCCTGACGACCAAATTCATTGCGCCAAGGGAAGATTGCAATGGGGCGATTGACTTGCATTTCGCCTAAGTTGGTTGATGGCTGTGAGCTCGGCGCAAGAGCCGGTGATGCGCCAAAGAAGGCTGCGGTCTCTGTTGGTAACAATCTGATAGATGTCGGTGCGGAGGAACGGGGAATCCGCATGGGGAAATCGTTAGCCGGAAGTCCATTGGCAAACGACACCAGTTGCAGATCGGCCTCCTCGTCGTGGCCAGCATAGATGCCAAGCAGAGTGATTGACAGGGTATGGTGCAGAGTGTCTTTGATGTTTTGTGCAACTTGCGCTGAAGCACTCAAGTAGGGCGCCCGGTCGGCTGCGATGTAGAGTTGTCGCTCGCGTTCAAGCGCTGCCAAATCATCCTGCGCCAGATCGTCAACCGGCTTGCGCTTGCGAAAGAGGCGGCCAATCAAGGCGACGATTAGGATCAACAGAAGAATGGCTACAACCGCAGTGGCAATCAAGGCAGGAGTATTTTGTAACAGCTTATTGAGCAAATCGTCCATTTTGTTCCTCTTTACTGGAAGGGATGAAAGATCAAGATGAACAAAGATGCCCTTTCACCCGGTTACCATTTTCATTACCGGTTGCCGCTTCGCCTGTCTGGGTTACCTCACTGAATACGGCCAGTCAATTGCCCGCCTCTGGAGAGGTTCGCGGCTGCCGACCAATGACGGAATCGCTTCGCTACGAGCCCTTCATCGCCTTGATCGACAGCCGCCCTTCGGGCATTGCCTCCCATCATCCGCTTAGCGAGCGGTTGCCTGCTTCAAGTAGTCCTGCGCCTCGCGTAATTCCGGTAGATTGGCATCAGCTTGTTGCCATTGCTTTGCGAATCTGGTGTACAACTCGGCTGCCGCTTTGGTTTCTCCCTGTTGTGCTGCCGCGCGCGCTGCGCCGAGCAAAGAGCGAGCCCGATTGGGTTGGCGCAGCAAGGCTACGGCAAAATGTTTCGCGGCTTTCGCCGGTTTGCCATCCAAAAGAAATAATTCGCCCAATAGTTCATGCGATGGTTTGATGAGCGTCGGCGGGCCGGACGGCGGCGACATCTCTTCTTCGAGGTTTGTCGCCCGTTTCATCAATTCGATTGCGCGGTCATAGTCTTTTCTGGATGCAGCGATGACGGCGGCGACTTCGAGTTCACGAATCTCTGCGACCTTCGCCGCATACGGGTCATCAATGGATTTGCGAATCTCTTGCAGGCTGCCGAAAATCTGTTCGGCGTTGGCCGATCCGGCTTTGGCCGCCGCGAGGCCGCGAATGTGCAAGGGCAACATCTGACTGCGATTCGAGCGGCGAAGCGTATTACCTGTTGCGTCGGTCGGTTTATCCGATGCCCCGTGCGCTCCGTGTGCGCCCATCTCCGCGCCGGAGCCTTCCGCCTTGATGGCTGCAAAGATGCCGTCTGCATCGCGCCAAGATTCCGTTTCGATGATGAAGCTCGCTGCCATATTGGCATAGTTATTGATGTAGTATCCAGGTCGTAGCTTGGAGTCATCCGGCGATGTCTGCATCACTTCGCGCTGTAATTTCAAAAGGCGCTCAGCTTGATTGAACCGCCCTTGTTGCAGGTAGACATACATCAGCCAGTGCAAGCTGTGATAGTCTCGATTGATAAGCGGTAGCTGTTTTCGTTGTACCCATTCATTGGAGACCTGCCACGCCGATTCATTTGAGGCCGCCGCCTCCGGCCACATACCGAGTTGCAGAAAGATATGCGAAGGCATATGGCGCGCGTGATGGGCTTCGGGTGCGATCTGGGCATACCGCCGCGCTGCCGGGAGCGCAATAATGGCATGTTCGGGATCGTCGAATGCATGAATGATGTAATGCGCCGCGCCGGGGTGATTGGGATTTTTCTGATAAACGTCTAAGGCAAGGGCTCCGGCTTTTGCTTGATAGCGAAAGCCCTTATCGCCGGGTCGTACCAATCCGAGCAAAGAGAGCGAGTAAAGACTGGCGGCTTCCAGATCATCAGGAAAAGCCAGATAAACTTTCTCCATCGCTTCTGAATAGGCATGGTCACGTTCAAGCTTGTCGCCTTCGCCGTAGAGCGTTCTTACCGCCTCTACATACATCCGCTCGCGCGCCGTAATTTTCGATGTGTCGGTAATCTTTGCCAGAACTTTACGAGCCGAAACCAGGTCTTGTTCAGACCACAGCGGATGGTTGTGCGCCATCGCTTCGCCCCAATATCCCATAACGAAATTGGGATCGGCTTTGGTTGATTCACGGAAGGCTTCGAGCGCCTCTTCGAACCAGAAGGAGTGCAGCGCCGCCAAACCCCGTATGAATGCAGCTTTGGCCTTTGGCGATCCGGTCACCTGAAATTCTACGCGGCCAAGTTTTGATTGTGGTGGTTGTGCCCACAATGGAGTGCAGAAGAGGATGAGCAAGAGCGATAGAAGACAAGGCAATGCAATGGATGCAGTCCGAAAACGCGACATTCGTTTACCCTCCAGTTATCCGGTTGAAATTGATCGGCCAAATTTTATCCTTGCAGGTTGACGATGACAAGCGTGTCCCTTATTGGCACCCGCTGATAAACCGGTTTTGACCTTGTTGAATGCGGCAGTTGTGGTAGTATGTGCGGACATTCACGGAACGAAAGTTCAGAACGGAGGAGAACCATGAAAGACTTGATATACCGACCGGTTTGCAGGCAGATAATCACAGCCCTTTTTGTCACGACTTTTTTATTTTTGACTCCGATAGCCGCTGATGCCGATGAAGGCGCAGACAAAACGGCGGCAAACACACCTGCTACTGTGCCGTTGCCCGCGCCGCTTGCTCCGCCGGAGAGGCAAGAAGACGCCAAGTCGGCCACCATTTCTTACGCCGTTTTTGCGAATGCGTTGAAGGTTGGCGAGGAAGCGCCAGCCACTCAGCCAGTGGGGAAATTCAATCTGACTGCACCCGCGCTACCGGTTACGCCGAACCGACCTGCCCCGGCGCCGCAAACTCGTCGCGTTGCAACGGCTCCGCTTTCGGTCGGCGAGAAGTTTGAATTGTTCTGGCGCGGTTCATTTGTTCCGTTCGGCCCCTATGCATCGGCTCTCTTTTCGGGATTTCGCGGCGAACTCTTTGACAATAACGAAGGGAAGAAGGATACCTTTGATGATTATGTAGCCGACTCGTTGACGCGCTCGGCGCGCAGCTTCGCCTTTAGCGCGACCTCCAAATTTTTTGAGAAGTTCATGTTGCCCTCCCTTCTCCGGCAAGATCCGCGTTATCATCGCTCCGGCAAAGATGGCACAGGGGCGCGCTTGGGATATGCCATCAGCCGCATCTTTGTGACGCGCAGCGATAAAGGGAATAATCAACCGAATGTCTCCTTCTTGCTCGGCGGCGCGATGGCGTCGGCAGTTGCCAATGTGTGGGAGCGGGAAGAGCGGCAAACGGTGAAGAAGTCATTGACGCGGTGGTCGAGCCACATCATGTTTTCGATGTTTTCGAATATCTTTCGCGAATTTTTGGGCGGGCAGTAAAACGCAATACAGAAGAGTTTCGAAGGGGAAGACCGGCTGATTGGCAAGGGCTGGTCTTTTCATTTTTTACCTATCTGCAATCTCATCAGCAGAGGGATTGGCTGGCCTCAGAACTGGAGAGATGAAAACGATGGTCTTCCCATGGCCGTCGCCGCCGAGTTACCCCATCGCTGCTGCCGCTGCGTGGATAATGAAATCTGTCTTCTCGTCAACCGGGTGAAATGTTTCGATATGTAACTCATGAAGCGTAATGTCTTGTGGGCTGCCGAGCGTCGTGACCGTACTGAAGAGCTGTAAGGTGTGTTCGCCGAAGCGCATTTCCACAGGGATAAGCATAGCCTGTGGCATTTCGTAATCAGGTTCCCGCCATCGGGCGGGAACCTCCGGATATGCAAGCAATTCCTTTAAGAGCAAACGGCTGGCTTCGTCACGATTCCACAAGGCTTCGCGGTGCAGACGGGCTAGCAGGTTTTTCGCTACCGACTCCCAGTTGAGAATGTGCGGCCTCCAACCATTGGGATCGAAGAGCATCCGCATCATATTCGGGCGCGGCGCGGGTAACACGGTAAGCGAGAGGTAATCTGGCGCTGCATCGCCAAATAGCAAGCGTTGAAAATTTATCCACGTTGCATTGCCCATCACGGCATCCCAACGCCGATCAAAGGCGACTGCCGGATAGGGGTCTTGTTGTTTCAGGAGAAGTTGTAAAGCTTGCCGCACTTGCGCCATTTGTGGGTCATCGAGATCGGTTTCGTGATAGACCGCCGCAAACCCGGCTGCCTGCAAGAGGATATTGCGTTCCCGTATCGGCACATTCAAAACGCTGGCAAGAAGGAGCACCATCTCGCGGCTTGGTTTGGCTCTGCCGGTTTCAATGAAACTGATATGGCGCGCCGAAACCTCCGATTCCAAACCGAGATCAAGCTGGCTCATTCGCCGCGCCACCCGCCACCCGCGTAACAGTTCGCCAAAAGCATTCGATTTGGTAACCGCCATATCTTCTCCTTTGATGGCTCTGAGCATAGCACGCACTTTGGCCTTCGACCATTACCTCAGAGGTAA
>CAYXVU010000048.1:27322-32253 GCA_964468725.1 uncultured Clostridia bacterium | reverse complement strand
CGACAAAATGGCGCGTTCGGCTTTTACATCGTCTTGCAATTCAAACAACTCGACGACATCAAATCTATGCTCGCGGGTTTCGGCAAAGAGTCGTTTAAGGACGCAGAGAAAGACGGCCCGCGCCCGCCCGAATGGACGATTCACCTCAATCGCAGCAATGCCCGCACCCACTTCACCCAGAGCTTTCTGGTTGATCTCAGCGACAAGGAGGGCAAGAAGCCGGTCAGTGCCGAAACCAAATCCGAAGTCAAAACCGGCGACGGCGCGAAGGCCGAGGCGACGGTCGAGATGAAGGGCATGGAAGAGTTGCAAGCCCTCTTTCTTTCGACCATCAAAATGCGTTTTGTGCTGCACGCGCCCGCGCCCATCACCGACACCAACGCCGACATCGTGATGAACGCGCGCACCGCCGTTTGGAACTGCTCGTTTGCGGCGTTCTACAAAGATAACCGACCGGTGAAACAGCCCATCGTGATGAAAGCCAGTTTTTAGCAAACTCCATGAATTACCTCGCCCATCTGTTTTTATCGAGCGAGTCGGCAGAGGCCATCGTCGGCAGCCTGCTCGGCGATTTTGTGAAAGGCGCGCTCGCCGGACGCTACAATGAAGCGATTCGTCGCAGCATCGAATTGCACCGAAAGATTGACAGCTTCACGGATGCCCATGCCATCGTGCGACAAAGCAAAGGTCGCATCAGCCCTGTTCGCCGCCGTTTCGCGGGCATCATTATTGATATTGGCTACGATCACTTTCTGGCAAAGAACTGGACGGACTATTCGCCGCAGCCGCTGGCGGTCTTTTCGGCGCAGGTTGCCGATGCGCTCTCGGCAAATCGTGATATACTGCCCGACGGCTTACAAAAAGCGTTGCCGAATATGATTGCCAACGACTGGCCCGGATCGTACAGAGAGATTCACGTAATTGATCTGGTCTTGAATCGCATGGCGAAACGTCTCAAACACACAAATCCGTTACCGAATTCTGTCGAAGAGTTGCTCGCTCACTACGACGATCTCGAAGAAGACTTTCGCACGTTTTTCCCTGACTTGATCCATTTCGTTGAAACGCAAAAGCGTGTGGAAAGGAAAGCCGTATGACTGCATATCCAACCCTGATCTCCCTTAACCTCCGAACTGCAACCGGCAAACGGTTCTTGAGCCTGACGCTCTTGCTATTGCTTGGTCTGAACGCCCTCACAGCATCGGCGGCGCGACAACAAAATCCGTCGCTACCCAAAGGCGTGAGCTTCGTTACCTCCGCCGAAGGCATCAGCGAATACCGCTTTGATAACGGACTGCGCGTATTGCTCTTTCCCGATCAGTCCAAACAAACGATCACCGTCAACATCACCTACCTGGTCGGCTCGCGGCACGAAGATTACGGGGAAACCGGCATGGCGCATCTCTTCGAGCATATGCTCTTCAAAGGTACGCCCAATCATAAAGACATTCCGCAAGAGTTGACCGCGCACGGCACGCGACCCAACGGATCAACTTGGTATGACCGCACTAATTACTATGAGACCTTTCAAGCGACGGAAGAGAATCTGAAATGGGCGCTCGACCTTGAATCCGACCGCATGGTCAATTCCTTCATCGCCAAAAAAGACCTCGATAGTGAAATGACCGTGGTGCGCAACGAATTCGAATCGGGAGAAAACGACCCGCTCAACATCTTGATTGAGCGCACGCTTTCGACCATGTATCTGTGGCATAACTACGGCAACACGTCCATCGGCGCGAAGGCCGATTTGGAGAATGTGCCAATTGAACGCTTGCAAGCGTTTTATAAAACCTACTATCAACCCGATAACGCCGTGCTGCTGGTGGCTGGCAAATTCGACGAGGCGAAGACGCTGGCGCTCATCCATGATTACTTCGGCAAAATCCCGCGACCGACCCGGCAACTGCCGAAGACCTATACGCTCGACCCCGCGCAAGACGGCGAACGCACGGTCAACCTCGAACGCGTCGGCGACGTGCAAGCGGTGTGCGCGGCCTATCACATTCCGTCGAGCGCACACCCCGATTATGCTGCCCTCGATCTTCTCTCGAACATCCTCGCCGATACGCCCGCCGGTCGCCTGCATAAAGCGTTAGCCGAGACCAAGAAAGCCAACTTCGTCTTTTCCCAAATGCTCGTTTTGAAAGACCCGGGCTTTCTGCTCCTCGGCGCAGAGGTTCCGAAGGATAAAGCGCTCGCCGATGCGCGCCAGACCATGCTGCAGACCATCGAAAGCGCCATCAGCAATCCGCCGACCAAAGAAGAGGTCGAACGCGCGCGCGCTTCCCTCATTAAAGAGATTGAATTGACGCTCAACTCGTCGGAAGAAGTGGGGCTGTTTTTAAGCGAATGGATTGGCGCAGGCGATTGGCGCTTGCTCTTCCTCCATCGTGACCGCCTCAAAAAGGTGACGCCGGAAGATGTCAAACGTGTGGCGGCGACCTATCTGAAGACTTCGAATCGCACGGTCGGGCAATTCCTGCCAACGGCCAAACCCGACCGCGCTGAGATGCCCGAGACGCCTGATGTCGCGGCGCTCGTGAAGGATTACAAAGGCAGTGCCGCTGTCGTCGCCGGAGAAGCCTTTGACCCCTCGCCCGCGAATATTGAATCGCGCACCCTGCGTTCGACGACGCCCGGCGGACTCAAACTTGCCTTGCTTCCGAAAAAGACGCGCGGCGCAACCGTCAACGCCTTGCTGACCTTGCGCTACGGCGATGAAAAGAGTCTGCAAGGCCGCACCACGGCAGCGCAGTTCGTTGGACAGATGCTCATGCGCGGCACAACCAAACACACGCGCCAGCAGATTCAAGACGAACTTGACAAGATCAAAGCGCGGGTGGCGGTGTTTGGCGGCACCGTGTCGGCGGGCGCAGAGATCGAAACCACGCGCGACAACCTTCCGGCGGCGATGCGACTGGTCACAGAGATGTTGCGCGAACCCGCCTTCCCGCAAAGCGAGTTCGAACAGCTCAAGCAAGAGACGCTTTCGGCGCTTGAGCAAGAGCGCAACGAACCGCAAAGCGTCGCCTTCCGCGAGTTTCAACGTCACACCAGCCCCTATCCGAAAGGCCATCTTCGCTACGTCAGCACACTCGATGAAGAGATTGCCGAAGTGAAAGCCCTGACCCTCGATGAGGTGAAGAAGTTTTACGCCGACTTTTACGGCGCGCAACAGGGCGAAGTTGCTGTCATCGGCGATTTCGATGACAAACAGTTTGCCGCCTTGACCGGCGAGCTGCTCGGCGGCTGGAAGAGCAAAGCAACTTTTGCGCGCGTCCCCAATCTGTACAAAGAGACGGCAGCCCTCAACAAAGCTTTGGAAACTCCCGACAAGGCCAACGCCTTTTTCATCGCGGGCATGCCGTTGAACCTGCGCGATGATGACCCTGATTATCCGGCATTGGTATTGGGCAATTACATGCTCGGCGGCGGCTTTTTGAATTCTCGGCTGGCGGCGCGTATACGCGGGAAAGACGGGCTGAGCTACGGCGTCGGTTCGCAGCTACAGGCCGATGCGCAAGACAAATCGGGCATCTTCATCGCCTTCGCCATCTATGCGCCGCAAAACGCTACGCGGTTGGAAGCGGCATTCAAAGAGGAGATCGAACGAGCCTTGAAAGATGGTTTCACCGCGCAAGAACTCGAAGCGGCGAAATCCGGCTGGCTGCAATCGCGGCAGGTCAGCCGCGCCCAAGATAATGAGTTGGTCAATCGCCTGGCTTCTTATCTCAACGTCAATCGCACGCTGGCGTGGGATGCGGAGTTGGAGAAAAAAATTCAGGCGTTGACCGCTGAACAAGTCGTCGCCGCATTGCGTCGCCATCTGGATGTGTCTAAGATGACAATCATCAAAGCAGGAGATTTCGCCAAAGCGACAGCGAAGTAAGAAAACGGTTGTCGGTCGTCCCTTACCGGCTGCCGGTTATGAGTTGAGAGTTGAAGGTTACAGGTTGAAGGTTACAGGTTGAACAGTATGGGTTTGCCTGCGACCAGCAGATGAGAAGGTCGCCCATCGCCTTTTCATCCCATCACCCATTCATCCTGTCACTCTTTTGCCCCGTCACGCTGTCTGATGTACCCGCTTGCGTTCCCCCTTGCGCCAAGCAGTAAGGCTCAGTACAACTTTGTAGGCAGTCACATGGCTAAAAAAAATCGTCCGGCGCACGCAAGCAAAGATTCACTTTTCAACGAAGTCATCGCCGTCGTCATCGGCGCAGCCGCGATCTTGTTGATGTTGAGTCTGGTCAGCTATGACCCGCATGACCCCAACTGGAATGCCGCCAGTTCGCGTCAGGAACCGGCCAACTTGATTGGCATTACCGGCGCATATCTGAGCGAGTTCTTTTTACAGATGTTAGGACTATCGGCCTTTGTCATGCCGATCTTGTTGGTCGTCATCGCGGTGCGCGTCTTCTTTTCCGAAACCGCCAGACTCCCGTTGCTCAAATCCGTCGGCGCTGGGCTGTTGCTCATCGCCTTTTCGGGATTCATCGCGCTGTTTTCGAAAGCTGGCTTCAGTTCGCTGACGCATGTGAGCAGCAATGGCGGCTTGATCGGCTACAAATTGGCGGAAGGGCTGACGGCATTACTCAATGCGTTTGGCGCGGGCGTCGTGCTGGCGGTGGTGTCGGTATTGACCTTGATGTTTACGATGGAGTTGTCGCTCGTTGATCTGCTGGCATGGGCGCGCAACCGACAGCAACTCTATGCTGACAACCAGCAAGGCAAACCAACACTCTTTGCGCGTCTGAAAACATGGATGAGCGCGCAACTCGAACAGCGGCGGCAACAGCTTGCTGAAAGACGCGCGCGTCGAGCCGAAGAGCAGAAGCGGTTGGAAGGAGAGCGCCGCGAGCATGAGCGCGAAGAACGTACGCGCGAGCGCGAACGCCGCGTGGCAATGGCCAGAGCGCGTACGGCAGAGG